>NZ_CALFXI010000061.1 GCF_937958065.1 uncultured Steroidobacter sp. | reverse complement strand
TGCCCAGGTGGCGGAACTGGTAGACGCGCTGGTTTCAGGTACCAGTGGAGCGATCCGTGGAGGTTCGAGTCCTCTCCTGGGCACCATCTCTCACTGATTAGAAGAACGAACATGAAGGCAGCGATAGTACCGCATTGACGGTGACGCTGCCTCACAGTGACGGAACCCCGCCGGCGGCCCGGTGTTTGACTTCATGTGCTCAGGCACCGTTGTCATCACCTTCGCCTGAAGGGCCCGCATGTCGCCATCTCCGCATCCTGAACTGTTAGGCGCAGTATGCTCGGATGGTGTCGTACGCTTTCGCGTCTGGGCGCCCGAGGCGCGCCGCGTCGACGTGGTGTTCGAAGGCGGAAATTACCAGTCGTTCGCGCTCACACGCGAAGACGGCGGTTACTTCTCCGGCATCGCGACTACATCGGCTCGGCTATATAAGTACAAAGTGGACGACGCCGGTCCCTGGCCCGATCCCTGCTCCCGGTTTCAACCGCGCGGCGTGCATGGCCCATCGATGCTGGTCGATCCGAGCGCATTCGCGTGGACGGATACGAACTGGCGCGGCATCGGCATCGAACGACAGGTCATCTATGAATTGCACATCGGCACGTTCACGCCCGAAGGAACGTTCGATGCAGCCGCGGAAAAACTCGAATACCTGCGCGAGCTCGGCATCACGGTACTGGAAGTCATGCCGGTCGCCGAGTGTCCCGGCCGCTGGAACTGGGGCTATGACGGCGTGCAGATCTATGCGCCCTATCATATGTATGGCGATCACGAGGCGTTCAAACGATTCGTCGATCGCGCGCATGCACTCGGCCTGGCCGTCATACTCGACGTCGTCTACAACCATGTCGGACCGGACGGCAATTATCTGCCCTGCTTCAGTCCGCATTATTTCAGCCGGCGTTATCGCACCGACTGGGGCGAGCCGTTCAACCTGGACGAGGAACACAGCGCCGGCGCTCGCGAATTCCTCATCGGCAATGCGTGCTACTGGATCCGCGAGTTTCATCTGGACGGCTTCCGGCTCGATGCCACGCAATCCATTTTCGATGCCAGCAGAACTCACCTGCTCGCCGAGCTGACGCAGCGCGCCCGCGCGCTCGCCCAGCCTCGACGCATCATTTTCATTGCGGAGAACGAGCCTCAGTGCAGCGAACATCTGCTGCCGGTCGATGCCGGCGGTTTCGGCATCGATGCAATGTGGAACGACGACTTCCACCACAGCGCGCGTGTAGCTCTGACAGGCAGCCGTGACGGTTATTTCAACGACTACACCGGACGCGCCCAGGAATTCGTCTCGTGCGTGCGCCGGGGGTTTCTTTATCAGGGCCAATGGTATTCGTGGCAAAAAAAGTGCCGCGGCTCGCCGCTGCGTGATCGTGAAGCCGCGGCCTGCGTGATCTTTCTGCAGAACCACGATCAGGTTGGAAACACCGCCACGGGGGTACGCATTCATCTCCACTCGGCAGCCGCGCGCTACCGAGCACTGACTGCACTGACGTTACTCGCTCCGCAGACACCGCTGTTATTCATGGGACAGGAGTTCGGCGCATCGACCACATTTACTTTCTTCGCCGACCACACAGCAAAGCTTTCGCGCGAGGTGCATGCCGGCCGCCGCGAATTCGTCGGCCAGTTTCGTGCCTACGCGGATCCGCGATTGCAGGCATCGATTCCGGATCCGGGCGCCGAGCGGACTTTTTCAGACTCCAAGCTCGACTGGACCGAATGCGCTCGCAACGGACACATGCTGAGCCTGCACCGCGACCTGTTACGGCTGCGCAGCGGCGATCCGGTGATCTCACGACAGGACCTCGCCAGCATCGATGGCGCCACCCTGAGCGAGCACAGCTTCGTGCTGCGCTGGTTCGATGCCGAGCATGGCGATCGTCTGCTGATCGTGAACCTGGATCGGGAGCTGGCTGCCGGGTCCATCGCCGAGCCGCTGGTCGCGCCGCCGCCCGGCAATGGCTGGCAGATGAGATGGAACAGTGAAGCCCCCGAGTATGGAGGATTGGGTGCATACGAGCCGGCCGCCGACCACGGATGTGGCGCCTGGCGCATTCAGGCGCAATGCGCCGTGCTGCTGGTGGCGGCACCCCGCATCGTCATTTCCGAGGTACGCGCATGATTAGCGATCGACAGATCGTATTGAGCTGGAACCGCGAGAGCGACCCTTCATTCCTGCGTAACCGCGAGTGGCTGGTGACCAACGGCCTCGGCGGCTATGCGTCCGGCACGCTGGCCGGCATTCCAGCGCGCAAATATCACGGCCTGTTCGTCCCCAATCTGGCTTCGCCCAAGGGACGGCACATTCTGATCTCCCGCTGCGACGAATGGGTCATGATGAACGATCGCCAGATGCACCTGGGCGGCGCGGAGTACGAGTCGGAACGCTTCGAGGGCGAGCTGCACCTGTTCCTGAAAGAGTTTCGCCTGGATCATCGCATCGCCGTGTGGACCTTCGAACACGAAGGCGTGGTGTTCGAAAAATCGGTCACCATGGTGCACAACCAGAACACGGTGTGCGTGCAGTATCGGCTGCTGCAAGGCGAAGCTCTGGAGCTGCACGTCCGGCCGTATGTTTCTTTCCGACGCCACGACGAGTCGCCTCGGGCCGAGCCCGGTTCGTTCATGCTGGAAGTGCGCCGTGGGCGACACGAGGTGCGACATACCGATTCCGACATCGTGCTGCGGTTTGGCTTGCGCCCCGGCCCGACCGCCTTCGTGACCGAGGAGCGGGACGAAAGCAATTTCGTGTATCGCATCGAGCGCGACCGCGGCGATCCGGAGTTCGAAAGCGCGTTCAGTCCCGGCTATCTGCTGGCGAGTGTGCGGCCCAATCACCCGGCGGTGTTCGTCGCTTCCACTCACGCGTGGGAGCGACTGGAGTTCGACGGACCGGCGGTGTTCGACGCGGAACGTCAGCGTCTGGATCATCTGCTGAGTCTCGCGCCGGCGTTGAAGAACGATCCGGTCGCCGAACAGCTGGCGATGGCGTCCGATCAATTCATCGTGCTGCCGGGCAGCCGCCTGGAAGAAAGCGTGCTCGCACAAGCCGCCGGCGGCGAGCTGCGCAGCGTCTATGCCGGCTATCACTGGTTCGGCGACTGGGGCCGCGACACCATGATCAGCCTGGACGGACTCACGCTATGCACCGGCCGCTATCGTGAAGCGGGCGCGATCCTCAGCACGTTCTCGCACTACGTGAAGGATGGCCTGCTGCCCAATCTGTTTCCCGAGGGCGAGCGACAGGCGCTGTATCACACGGTAGACGCGACACTGTGGTACTTCCACGCAATCTCGCGATACCTGGATACGACCGCGGATCGGGCGCTGCTGAGAAATCTGTTCCCGGTGCTCCAGTCCATCATCCAGCATCATATGGACGGCACGCATTTCAACATTCACGTCGATGCCAGGGACGGCCTGATCTCGGCCGCGGCGGAGGGTTATCAATTGACCTGGATGGATGCCAAGGTGGACGACTGGGTCGTCACCCCCCGACGTGGCAAGCCCGTGGAGATCCAGGCGCTGTGGCACAACGCCCTGCAACTGATGGCGCATTGGGCCAGCGAGCTGCGTCAGCCGCACGAGCAGTATCAGAACCTCGCCGCCCAGGTGCGCGATTCATTCAATCAACGCTATTGGAACGAGGAGCGCGGCTGCCTGTATGACGTAATCGACGGGCCGGACGGCGACGACGACAACATTCGTCCCAACCAGATCTTCGCGATCTCCCTGCAGCATCCGGTGCTGTACCAGCGTCATTGGAAACAAGTCGTCGACGTGGTGCGGGACAAACTGTTGACTGCTTACGGCCTGCGCACGCTGAGCACTGACCACGCGGACTACAAGTCGCATTATCGAGGCAACCTGCGTGAGCGGGACGCGGCGTATCACCAGGGAACGGTGTGGCCCTGGCTCATTGGCCATTACATCGATGCTTATTTGCGCGTGTACCCGGACCCGGTCAGCGCGCGAGGGTTGCTGGAAGCTTTCCCCGGCCATCTGTACGACGCCGGTATCGGCAGCATCAGCGAGATCTTCGACGCCGAGGAGCCGTTCGCTCCAGGCGGCTGCATGGCGCAGGCCTGGAGCGTGGCCGAAGTGCTGCGGGCCTGGTTGAAAACCCGGCCCGGGGGATCAAGCCGCCGCTGATTCGGGCTTCTGCTCGGCCGGCTGCGCGCGATCTTCCTGGCGATACATCGCGAGCAGCTGGCGAAAGTCGGGTGAGGTCGCTGCGAGCAGCGCCGCGGGACCTTGCGCGACGACACGGCCTTCATGCATCACGATCACTTCGTCGAAGCGGTCGAGCAAATGCAGTCGATGGATGGACGAGACGATGCACGAGTTCGGTAAAGCCGCGAAGATGTTGTCATAGACGCGTGCTTCGGTGCGCGAATCCAGCGCCGCGGTGGGTTCGTCGAACAACACCAAGTTGCTGTCAGCCGCCGCGAGAATGCCTCGGGCAAGCGCGATGCGCGCGCGCTGACCGCCAGACCAGTTCGCGCCGCGTTCGACGACCGCAGTGCTCAATCCGTTCGCGTCATTGGGAATGAAATCGCTGACGCAAGCGATGTTCATCGCGTCCGAATATTGGGCTTCGGTGGGCGCGCCCGCATGCGTTGCGCACAGGCCCAGATTCTCCGCGAGCGTCCCTTCGAGAACTTCTGCGTCCTGCGGCACCAGGGTGACGTTCGCTTTCAGCATTTGAGCCGCGGCGGACGGCGTGACGATCGCTGGGCCGTTACGGCGATCGATCGCGACGCGATCCGCCTCGTACAAGCCCGCCAACACTCGCAGCAACGTGCTCTTGCCCGAGCCGCTGCCACCGATCAATGCATAACGGCGCCCCTGCTGAAGGGACAGCGACACGCCATTGAGCGTCGGTCGCTCACCGCGCGCACCGGGATGGCTGAACGTCAGATCACGCACCATGTAGTACTCCGAATCCGACGACGAGGGCCGTAACAGCTCGATACCGCTCTCATCGGCGGTTTTCATGGGCGTCTCTCGAATCGGATCGGCGCTGGCGTAGTCAGCGTGCTGGCGCGCGAAGTTCTGGAAGTTCGAAGCAAACGTGGAGATCACGCCGCTGGCCTGCGACGCGTACTCCCACACCATGTACAAGCTGCCGAGCATGAGGGTCTTCGCACCCACGCTCGCGTCGGTGTGACGCAAGGCCAGCCACGCGAACAGCGCAACCAGGCCGCAGCTCAGGATCTTGCTGCAAACATCGACCGTGCACCACTTCGCCTCGTTCAACACGATGGACCGGCGCATGGGCGCGAAGATGGCCTCGAGCCGACGCTGTATCAACCCAGTGATGGCGCGCGCCTGACGGAGCGCGAACACGCTGGTGATATTTCCCAGCGCGTCAAGCAAGGCTGCGGAATAGCGGCGCTCGGCGTCGTTCTCGCGATGCGCGAGCCGAATCATCGCGCGATCGAAGCCGATGACCGACACGCATATCACTACGAAGCCCACGACCGCGCTCATGCCGACGTACGGCTGCAGCAGCCACAACGCGACGATGGGCCCGACCAGCCGGACCGCGCTGCTCAGATAGATGAACTGGCTCTGTGCGAACGACGACAGCGCCGAGCTGCTCTGCTGCAGCCGATGCGCGGTGACGCCGGAGTGATTGGCTTCGTGCCAGGACAGCGGCAGCGACAGCAGGCGCTGAAACAATCCCTCCGAAATGCGACGGCGGATCTCCAGCGCAACGTTGCGTTCGAGCAGGCGGCCGGGACCGTGGAATACCCAGCTGAGTGCGGTGGCGCCGACCACCAAGGACAGCCACAGACCGGCCTGGCCGATGCCCTCGGCGCCACTCGCCTGCAGAACGTTGATGGCGCGACCGGCGAAATACGGCACGCTCAGCAGCACGCATTGAGCGGTCAACAGCAGGATCACGGCGCCCAGGAACTGGACGCGTCGCCCATGCGACTCTTGCCAGAGATGTTTGTAGAGATAGAAGACGCCGCCGCGCCTGGCGGCTGCCGCCGGGCTGACCGAAGAGGATTCGCTCATGCGTAGCTTACATAACCAGAAGTGCCAGGCGCGCACTTTAGGCTGCAGCTACGTAGCTGAGTGTGAAGGACTCGACGCTTCGCGCCTAAGACTTTCGCTGAGATTGGGGCCCGTGAAGCGTCAATGTCGCAACATGGCGGCACAGCTCTTCGCGCAGTGTTCGCAGGCGTCGACACACTCCTCCATGCCGTCCAGCTTGCGACAGCTCTCGGCGCATTCCGCGCACACCCGCGAACAGGCGCGGCACAGCTCTTCATGCAGAGCGAAGTTCGCGAGCATCGCGTCGGCGGTTACCCGACACAGCTCGGCACAGATGATCATCAGGCGGAAATGCGCCGGTTCGACGTGCGGACCGCCCTGCTCCAGGCAGTGGTTCATGGCCATGCTGAAACAAACGCGATAGCACCGCTCGCAGTCTTCGATGCATTGTTTCATGTCGGTGGCCGGGTGCTCACCGGGGGTGGAAGTCGCTGTGCTCATGACACTGATCCGATGGTTTGGAGGATGGAACGGCCGGGGCGCGTCAGTGCAGCGCCCCGACCCCGGCGTCAATGGTCAATGCTGAACGCCCCTGTTGTCGCCTCCGCCTCGGGTCCCGGAGGTTCCGGTGCCGCTCGCGCCGGCGCCCTGCATCGAGGACTGAGTGCCCTGGCTGGCGGACTGGGTTCGCTGCTGGTCCTGCAGGCGAATACTGTTCTGCACTTCCTTCACGCCCGAGATGCGCTCGGCGAGCGACTCGGCCCGACGTTTGTCTTCCCGCGAGCTGACGTACCCGCTCAGAGTCACTTCGCCATCCTTGACCGAGACCTCGATGTTGCTCGCATCCAGGCGATCGTCGTCGGTCAGGCAATCGCACACTTCTTCCTTGATGCGTTCGTCGGAACGTTTGTAACCGCGCGGGCCGCGCCCCCGGAACATGCCGGATTCCTGCTGCCCCCATTGCCGGCCCTGAGAACCCTGCGAGCCGTACAGGTCCATGCCCGGACCGCGACTGCCGTACTCATCGCCGACGCCGCTCTCGCTGCCGCCAAAATCACCATAGGCGCGACCGCCGCTGGGGCGTCCCAATCCGCGCATCGACTGGCCACGGCGTGGATCGGAGCCCTGGCTTTCGTTGAAGCTCTGACCCTGGTAGCCGCCGCGGCCCTGGAAACCGCCTTGCCCGAACCGGCTGCGCTCATAGCCGCGATAGTTGTAATCGCCCTGGCTGCCGCCGCCCTGGCCGTACTGCGTGCCCGCTTCGCCCCATCGCCCCTGGCCGCCTTGATAGCTGCCGCCGCTGCCACCGTAACCGCGATAGTCTCCGGTGCCGCTGCTGCTGAAGCCGCCGTAGTTGGCATCGCGATCGTATTGGCCATGCACGTCGCGATTGCGCCATTGCTCGTCCTCGCGACCTTGCCACCCGCCCATCTCATTGCCGTAATGGCCACGGCCACCGCCGCCTGAAAATTCACGGCCGCGTCCGTAGCCGCTTTCGCTGTAACGTCCGCTCTGACCGTAACGCGCGCCCTGCCCGGACTGTCGCTGTCCGTATTCCTGGTCGTAGTCGCCCTGACCGTAGCCGCGGTTGTAGCGCGAGCCCTCGTCGCGCTCGCGACCGCCGCCACCGTAACCGCCTCGTCCACGGCCGCCTTGTTCGCTGCTGTAGTAGTCCCGTTCCATCGACTCGCGCGCGAGCCGCGAGTCATCGTCATCGCTCTGCGTGTATTGATTGTCTCGGTCTCGATCGCGATCGCGCAGTCGCCAGCGCTCGTCGCGATCCCGATTCCAGTCACTTCGGTAATTGCTGTAAGCCATTTGCATCTCCTTCCGCTTCGGGAATTGATCACCGGCGTGCGAAATCAATTCTCCGAGGGATCGGGAGTTCCGAGCCGCGCGCACGCAAAAACGCGCGCGTAAATCCGTTACGCGCGCGAGTTTTTTCTGACAGAGATGAAGCGGCCGACCGACGCGATCGGCGCTCGTGCAAGGCTCAGTCGAAGGGATGCTTCAACACGATGGTCTCGAGCCGGTCGGGGCCGGTCGAGATGATGGAGATGGGCGCGCCGACCAGCACTTCGAGACGACGCAGATACGACTGCGCGTTCTTGGGCAATTCGTCGAACGTCTTCACGCCGGCCGTGCTTTCTTTCCAGCCCGGATGCTCTTCGTAGATCGGCGCGCAGATCGACAGCGCTTCGGCGCCGACCGGCAACAGATCGCGGCGCTCGCCCTTCACCTTGTAGCCGACCGCAACGCGAACCGTGTCGAGGCCGTCGAGCACGTCGAGCTTGGTGATGCACAAGCCGGAGATGCCGTTGATCTCCACGGCGCGACGCAGGCTTGCCGCATCGAACCAGCCGCAGCGACGTGGACGACCCGTGACCGAGCCATACTCGTTGCCCTTCACCCGCAAGTGCTCGCCGACCTCATCGTCGAGCTCGGTCGGGAAGGGACCGCTGCCGACTCGCGTCGCATACGCCTTCGCCACGCCGAGCACGTAATGCAACTGCTGCGGGCCGACGCCTACGCCCGCGCACGCCTGACCAGCGATGCAGTTGCTCGAAGTCACGAACGGGTACGTGCCGTGATCGATGTCGAGCAATGCCGCCTGCGCACCTTCGAACAGCAGGCGCTTGCCGGCGCGGATCAACGCGTTCACTTCGCCGGACACGTCCGCGACCATGGGCTGCAGCCGCTCGCCCAGCGCGAGCGCTTCATCGAGGGTCTGCTGGAAGTCGATGGCCGGCGCCTTGAAGTAATTGCGCAACACGAAGTTGTGATAATCGAGCACCTCGCCGAGCTTGGCGGCGAAGCGCTCGCGCGCGAACAGGTCCTGCACGCGAATCGCGCGTCGGGCGACCTTGTCCTCGTAGGCCGGACCGATCCCACGACCGGTGGTGCCGATCTTCGCCGCGCCGGCCGCTTCTTCTCGCGCCTTATCGAGCGCGATGTGATGCGGCAGGATCAACGGACAGGCTTCGGAAATGCGCAGACGCTTCGGAACGTCGATGCCGGCGGCCTGCAGCTCCGAGATTTCATCCAGCAGCGCCTTGGGCGAGAGCACCACGCCGTTGCCGATGAAGCAGGTGACGTTGTCGTGCAGGATGCCGGAGGGAATCAGCCGCAGAATGGTCTTGCGGCCATTGATCACCAGCGTATGGCCGGCGTTGTGGCCGCCCTGGAACCGCACCACGCCCGCGACGCGATTGGTCAGCAGGTCGACGATCTTGCCCTTGCCTTCATCGCCCCACTGGGCACCGATGACGACAACATTGCGATGGCTACTCATTACGGACTCGGGATCAAAAGGAAGGATTCTAGGAGCGCACGAAGTACAACAGGATCAGGCCGGCACTCATGCTCGCGAGGCCGAACAGCCGCAGCTGCCGGTCCTGCAGACTGGACAGCGCCTGCAGCAGGCGCTTCACCGATGGCGGGCTGAGAAACGGCATTACGCCCTCCAGCACCAGGTACAGCGCCAGCGCCGCGAGCAGGTCCGACCAGTCCACGGCGTCAGCGCTTGTTGGCTCGATTCAGGTACTTGAAGAAGTCGCTGTCCGGAGAAATCACCAGCACGTCGTTATCGGTGCCGATGGCCAACCGATACGCCTGCAGGCTGCGATGGAACGAATAGAACTCGGCGTTGCGATTGTAGGCGCGCGCATAGATGTCCGCCGACTTCGCATCGCCCTCGCCCTTGATGATTTCCGACTCGCGATACGCTTCGGCAAGGATCTCGGTGCGCTGACGGTCCGCTTCGGAACGCAGCTTCTCGGCATTTTCCTCACCCTCGGCGCGCAGCCGCTTGGCCTGGCGGTCGAAGTCCTGGCGCATGCGGCTGAACACCGATTCGCTCACTTCCTCGGGCAGATCGATCTTCTTCACGCGCACGTCCACCAGCTGCAGGCCGAGCCCCTTGGTGCTCTCTTCGGCCAGCTTGAGGATTTCGCCGGTGAACTCGGCGCGCTCGGCCGCCACCACCTGTTGAATGGTGCGACGGGCGATCACGCCCTTGATGCCGTCCTTCACGATGCTGCCGAGACGGCCCGCGGCAATTTCACGATCGCCGCCCGAAGTCGCCTGGTAGTAGGTGGAAACATCGGCGATGCGCCACTTGATGTAGAAGTCGATGCGCAGGATCTTGCCTTCGCTGGTCAGGAACTGCTCCGACGGATAGTTCTTGGTGTCGATACGACGCTCGAACTTGCGGATGTTGTTGACCATCGGGACCATGAAATGCAGCCCCGGCGTGTAGTCGGCGCGCACGATCTCGCCGAAGCGGAACTTGATCGCCAGCTCGGTCTCGCGCACGGTGAAGGTCGACATGGCCAGCACGAAGGCCACCACTGCCGCCAGGATCAGAATCAGGAAGCCACGGCCGGCCATTAGCGGGTCCCTCGCGTACGACGATCGCCAGAGACGCTGGTCGCGTCGCTGCTCTCGGGGCTCTCGACAGTCATGCTGGGCTCACTGGTGGACACACGGGGCACGCGACGGCTCTGTTCGAGCAGCTTGTCGATCGGCAGATAGATCAGGTTGCCGCTGCCGTTCTGGGTCGCGAGCACCACCTTCTTGCTGGAAGCGAGCACGTTCTCGATGGTTTCCAGATACAGGCGCTCGCGCGTCACCGCCGGCGCACGTTCATACTCGGTCAGCAGCGCGACGAAACGATCGGCTTCACCTTCGGCCTTGGAGATCTTCTGGGCGCGATAGGCTTGCGCCTCCTGCACCTGGCGAACCGCGGCACCGCGGGCGCGCGGAATCAGATCGTTCGAATAGGCTTGCGCGGCCAGCGACAGACGATCGCGGTCCTCGCGCGCCTTGATCGCATCCTGCTGGGCCGGCGCCACTTCGTTCGGCACCTTCACGTCCTGCAGGTTCACGGCGGTGACTTCCAGGCCGACCTTGTAGGCATCCAGCGTGCGCTGGATCAGCTCCTTGGTGCGGGCCACGATTTCCTGACGGCCGCTCTCGAGCACCCCGTCCAGCTTGCTGCGACCGATGATCTCGCGAATCGCGCTCTCGCTGACTTCCCGGAGCGTCTGCTCCGGCTGGTTGACGTTGAAGGCATAGTCCAGCGGGCTGGCCCGGCGGAACTGCACTTCCATGTTGATATCGACCATGTTCTCGTCCGAGGTCAGCATGCGCGTCTGCTCGCTGAAGCTCTCGATGGTCTGGATGTTCACGATCTGCTTGGTCTCGATCGGCCACGGCAGGTGCCAGCGCAGACCCGGCATGGTGGTCGCGACGTGCTTGCCGAAACGCAGAATGACGCCGCGTTCGGCGGCGTCGACCGTGTACAGGCCGCTGAACGCCCAGATGGCCGCCAGCACCAGCACGATCGTGCCGATCCCGAAGCCGCGTCCCGGGCCCGCCCCGCCGACGGAGCGATTGCCGCCGCCTGTGCCGCCGAACAGGCCGGCCAGCCGACGCTGCAGGTTGCGCAGCACTTCGTCCAGATCGGGCGGTCCCTGGTCGGGCTTGTTGCCGCCGCCCCAGGGGTTGCGCTTGCCACCGGAGTTACCGCCGGGTTCGTTCCACGCCATGGTTTTGAATGACTTTCTGTCTGAGAACTAAAGGGTTTTAGGAGGTTTTGGACATCGACCGGCGAATCCAGCTTGTCGCACCCGAAACGGCCGATTTTAGGAATGGCCCCCGGAGGTTACAAGCTTTTAACCATCCGCCAGCGCTTCCGGCAACCCTTCGGATCGGCAAAGGTGCTCGAACGCCCGCCGGGGCATGGACACTTCCAGGTCCACCGCGCCACTGGGCAGGGCATGCTCGGCAAGCACCGCGCCGGCCGCGAAGAACCGGGCCCGCGCCCGCCCCTCTTCGGGTTGCAGAACGATATGACGATGGACCAGCTCCGGTCCCAAAAATTCGCCGATGGCGTCGACCAGCAGCTGGGTGCCCTCGCCGGTCTGCGCCGACAGCCACACCCGGCGGGTCGCCCCATTCTCGCCCCGCTCCACCTGTGCGGGCTCGCCGATCAGATCGGCTTTGTTGAAAATCTCGATCTGCGGCAGGTCGCCTGCACCAACTTCGCTCAGCACCTGGTTGACCTGGGCGATGCGCTCGCAGCGATTCGGATCGGCCGCGTCGATGACGTGGAGCAGGAGCGTCGACTCGCGCGCCTCCTGCAATGTCGAACGGAACGCCGCCACCAGCTCGTGGGGCAGATCGCGCACGAATCCGACCGTATCCGCCAGCAATGCAAAGCGCGCGTCCGGCAATTCCAGCCGACGCACCGTCGGATCGAGCGTCGCGAACAATTGATCGGCCGCGTAGGCGCCCGCGCCCGTCAGTCTGTTAAATAGAGTGGACTTGCCGGCGTTGGTGTAACCCACCAATGCAACGGTCGGTATTTCCGCTCGCTTGCGTTCCCGCCGCGTGGTCGCACGCTGCGTGAGTACTTTGTCCAGCCGGGCATTCAGCGTACGAATCCGGGCCGCCAGCAAGCGACGGTCGGTTTCCAGCTGCGTTTCACCGGGACCGCGCAGACCGATACCGCCCTTCTGACGCTCCAGGTGGGTCCAGCCTCGCACCAGCCGGGTGGCGATGTGTTTCAGCTGGGCCAGCTCGACCTGCAGTTGACCTTCGAAACTGCGGGCCCGCTGCGCGAAGATGTCCAGGATCAGTCCGGTGCGATCCAGCACCCGGCATTTGAACAGCGCTTCCAGATTGCGTTCCTGGCTGGGCGACAAGGCGTGATCGAAAACCACCAGATCCGCGCCGAGCTCCTGCACCCGGGCCCGAATCTGTTCGGCCTTGCCGCTGCCAATGTACAGGCGGGGATCCGGCACCTTGCGAGTGCCGGCGATGAGGTCGAGTACTTCGGCGCCGGCCGAACGTGCCAGCGCCTCGAACTCGCTCAGCTCATCTTCACCGGGAGGACCTCCCAGCCCGATGCGGACCAGGAGCGCACGTTCGCCGCTGCGAGGACGTTCAAACAACAACGAGCTCCCACACCGACAAGCTCAGTCTCACTCGCTCGCTGCCACGGACTCCGCGCCTTCTTCTTCGCTCGTCGGCAGACGGATGGCCCGTGCCGGAACGACTGTGGAAATCGCGTGCTTGTAGACCATCTGGCTGACACTGTTCTTCAGCAAGACGACGAACTGATCGAACGAGTCGATCTGACCTTGTAGTTTGATGCCGTTCACCAGGTAAATGGAGACCGGGACGCGCTCCTTGCGCAATGTGTTCAGGAACGGATCCTGTAATGATTGCCCTCTGGCCATCATTTATCTCCTTGTTATGCCTTCGAATTCTTTGGTTGAGCTTTGCCGACTAATGCCGCTTCCCTGCAGCTGCACGACAGCCGACGGGCACCATCCGGTAACCGCTGCGATGCCGCAGTTTAGCACAGCGATGTTCCCGTCGAAGCTGCCTTTGATTCAATACGCAGCTGCATCAGTGTCACGAGTGAACCGCTGTGCCCGCCCACAACGAAACGATCATCACACCATGCCTCGAACGAATGTAGCGACGGCATTCTCTATCGGGCCGGCCGCGGTGGAATCAAGGGCATCACACCATTGCACTTCATCTTCGGCCCGTAACCAGATGAGTTGTCGCCGCGCCAGCTGTCGGGTTGCGAAAATCGCGCGCTGCACCGAAGCAGTTAAAGACTCGTTGCCACACAAATGTTCCCATAGCTGGCGATAACCGACGGACCGTATCGCGGGCAACTCGGCGTGCAGATCGCCGCGCTGTTGCAGTCTTCTTACCTCGTCCAGCAGGCCCGCCTGCATCATGCGTTCGAAACGCCGTTCGATGGCCTGGTACAGCCGCTCGCGATCGCTCGGCGCCCAGGCGAAAGCGGCGAACTTCAACGAGGGATCGGCCGGTCGGGTTTGTGCGTGCAGCTCGCTTAGCGTCTTGCCGGTCAGCCGGTGTACTTCGAGCGCCCGCTGTATTCGCTGTCCATCGTTTGGTTGGATTCGCTGCGCGGTCAACGGATCGAACACTGCCAGTTGCGCATGTAACGCAGGCCAGCCCGAGCGCGCCGCTTCGGCGTCAATTTCCTGTCGCACATTGGCGTCGGCCTGGGGCATCTCGGCCAGGCCACGACGCAGCGCGCGGAAATACAACATCGTGCCGCCGACCAGCACGGGCAGCTTGCCTCGGCCACGGATGTCTGCAATCGCATGCACCGCGTCGCGTACGAACTGCCCCGCCGAATACGGTTGCGACGGATCGAGGATATCGACCAGGTGATGCGGAAAACGTTCCAGCTCCTCGCGCGAGGGTTTTCCCGTACCGATGTCCATGCCGCGATAGACCAGCGCCGAATCGACGCTGACGATCTCGATCGGATATTTCTCCGCCAGGCGCAGCGCCAGATCGGTCTTGCCCGCGCCGGTCGGGCCCATGATGAGCGGAATCGGCGCTGGTTGCGTGAGCTGGTTCATCGTCCTCGAAGGAACATGCGATCCAGATCGGCCAGGCTCACGTACGTCCAGGTGGGCCGACCGTGATTGCATTGATCGCTGCGCACGGTGCGCTCCATCTCTCTGAGCAATGCATTCATTTCGGGCACGGCAAGATTGCGATGCGCGCGCACGGCGCCATGACAGGCGATGGTGCCGAGCACTTCGTTGATGGCCTCTTCGATACCGCGCGTCGAGCCATCGGCCGACAGGTCGGCGCTGATCCGTCGCAACAACTCGTCCAGATCCTTTTGCGCAAGGAACGCCGGCACCGCTCGAATCTGCACGCTGGTCGGGCCGCTGCGCATGACGTCCAGCCCGAGCCGACTCAACGCCGCTGCATGTTCTTCCAGAACATCCGCTTCCGATGCCGCCACGGAAACGGACAACGGCACCAGCAGCGGCTGACTCGCCACGCCGCCGTTCTCGAGCGCCGCTTTCATGCGCTCGTAGGTCGTACGCTCGTGAGCAGCGTGCATGTCGACCAGGATCAAGCCGTCGGGCGCTTGCGAAAGAATGTAAATGCCATGCAGCTGCGCGAGCGCGAAGCCGAGCGGCGGTGTTTCGGGCTGCGACTCGACTTCCGGCAATGTTCTCTCATCCAACGACGCGGGCACTGCACTGCTTCTTTCGAATGCAGGCGGCGACGGATAGGCCGCGGACGGCTGACGAAAATACGCTGGCGGCGCGGACTCGGACACGCGCAGCCCCAGCGACGCCTGATTCGGCCCACGCATCGGCCACATCGAGACCGGCTCGGCGGTCGGCATGAGCGAGTTCGCATCGGTCGGTGGCGGCGCCGCACTGGCCGCGCCGGCATACGTTTCCCGCAACACCCGCTCGACCGTCTTGAACAGGAAGTTATGAATGTGACGACCGTCCCGGAAGCGCACTTCCAGCTTGGCCGGATGCGCGTTCACGTCGACTTGGCGGGGATCGACTTCCATGAACAGCACGAACGCCGGATGCCGGCCATGGAACATCACATCGCGGTAGCCCATGCGGATGGCGCTGCTGATGAGACGGTCGCGCAGCATGCGGCCGTTCAAATAGAAATGTTGCAGGTCCGGCTGCGCCCTCGCATAGGTCGGCTGACACAGCCAGCCGGTGAGCTTGCATCCGGAGGACTCGTGCTCGACGTACATCGCGTTCGCCATGAACTCGTCGCCGACGATCTGCGCGACGCGACGCTCACGTTCGATTTGTGACTTCGCCGCCGGGAAGTCGGCCAGCGACCGACGCGCCGCCGACAAGGAAAACGCCGTCTCGAACTTGGACAGCGCGAGTCGCTCGATCATGCGCGTGATGTGCTGCGTTTCGGTGCGCTCGGCGCGCAGGAATTTGCGACGGGCGGGCACATTGAAGAACAAGTCGCGCACTTCGACGGTCGTGCCGATCGAATGGGGCGCCGGTTCCAGGTCGGTCAAGATGCCGTTATCGGAGCTGATGCTGTAACCGACGGAGTGGTTCGCGGTGCGTGAGGAGATTTTCGTGCGCGACACCGAGGCGATGCTGGGCAGCGCCTCGCCACGAAACCCCAGTGTGCCGACCCGCTCGAGATCGTCGATGCTGGCGATCTTGCTGGTCGCGTGACGCGACAGCGCGAGCGCCAGCTCTTCCCGCTCGATGCCGCAACCGTCATCTCGCACGCGGCACAGCTTCGCCCCACCTTCTTCGATGTCGATCTCGACGCGTTTCGCGCCGGCGTCGAGGCTGTTCTCGATCAATTCCTTGAGCACCGAGGCAGGCCGTTCGATCACCTCGCCGGCGGCGATCTGGTGGATGAGTTGCTCGGGAAGAACGCGGATCGGCATCAGGAGTGGGCAGCGCTGGAGGAGAGACGCGGCATTATCGCGCGAAAGCCACCCGCTTCACTAACCGGGGATTGCGGACGTTCGTCCGCCGGACTCGAACAGTCGCCTTAGTGCGGTGTGCTGCCAGCACTTTCCCCGTCACTGGTACTTGCGATCACGGTCGTGCCCGACTGCTTCGCGCGCAAGTCCGACACCAGGGTGCCGGGCGGAGGATTGGTGTAGAAGTACGCCCGCACGCCCTGATGGATCGCCTCCGCCAGGCGCTGCTGATGCTTGGGATCGATCAGGCGCGCCTCCTCGGTGGGATTGGAGATGAAGGCGGTCTCGACCAGCATCGACGGGATGTCCGGCGACTTCAACACCAGGAAGCCGGCGTGCTTGACGCCGCGATTGGTGATGTTGCCGATCTTGTAGAGCTCCTGCATGACCAGCTCCGCGGCATCCACGCTCGCGCTCATGGCCGCGCCCTGCGAAAGATCCAGCAGCACCGACGCCAGCACACTGTCCTTGTCATCGAGCTTTACGCCGCCGATGAGGTCGGCCGCGTTTTCCCGATCCGCGAGCCAGCGAGCCGATTCGTCGCTCGCGCCGCGAGCGGACAGCACGTACACCGACGAGCCCGCGACCGAACGGTTCGTATAGGAATCCGCATGAATGGACACGAACATATCCGCGCGCTGACGGCGGGCACGAGCAATGCGCTCGCGATGTTCGACGAAGGTGTCATTGTCGCGAGTCAGAATGGCCCGCATGCCCGGCTCGCGATCGATGCGGTCCTTCAGCCGCTTGGCGATCGCCAGGGTCACATGTTTCTCGTACGTTCCACGTTTGCCGATCGAACCCGGATCGACGCCGCCGTGGCCGGCATCGATAGCGATGACGATGTCGCGACCGTGTACATCGGCGACCGCTTTCACGACCGAAGGCTGCGACGGAGCCGCGGCGACCGTGCCCTTCGCTGGCGTCAGATCGAGCACCAGTCGATGACCATAGGACTGCTGGGGACCGACGCTGAAACTCTTGGGCTGCGCCGGTCCGGTGAGGTCGACGACCACACGCAGATCGCCGTTGGGCTGAGACGCCGCGCGCAACTGCTTGACGAAGCCCTGCCCCTGGGGCAGCACACGGGTGCTTTCGATGACGGCCGCGGGAATGTCGACGACGACCCGATCGGGCTTATCGAGCGTGAGCACGTTGTGCTCGACCGGACCGGTGAGATCGAACACCAGCCGCGTGCCATCGGGCCCGGCCCAAAGCCGGACATCCTTGACGGTAACGGTGGCGGCATGCGCGGCGAACACGACCGCGAGCAGGCCCAGGCAGCCTGCCAGCAGTGAAAACAACGCACTTCGCCGCGACCCTCGCATATGGAGGGTAATCTACCCCGCACAAAGTCAAGTTTTCAACGAAATTATGCAGATAGCTGACGCAATTCCGGTATTGCTGCAACGATATGACGCACGGCGTTAGCGCCATTGAGGGAATGCGGGGTTAGCCTGATCCGCCGACCCTCGGTTCCCGTCGGCGGATAGGCGATATCGACCTGCAGGTCGGCGGCGGGAATCGAACCGGCGGCCCGCGACGGCCATTCGATCAGCAGCAGGGCCGACCCGGCCAGCAGGTCGCGAATCCCCAGCGGCTCGACTTCGTCGGGATCGGTCAGCCGATACAGGTCGAGATGGTAGATCGCCCGGCTCGGCGTCTCGTAAGGCTCGATCAAGGTATAAGTGGGGCTGCGGACCGGGCCCGTCACGCCATACGAGCGGAGGATGCCGCCAACCAGCGTCGTCTTGCCCGCGCCAAGCTCGCCTTCGAGCGCGATGATGAAAGTGCCCTCGGTCGCTTCGACCGCTGCCGCGATCGCCCGACCCAACACCTGCATCTGCTCCGCCGAGCCGACGTTCAGAGTCGCTGTGTCGGGTTCACGCACGTCGGCAAGTATCCAAATAGATCGGTAGCCAGAAGACCGCGCTCGCCGCGACGCGCGGCCATATCGCCCGCCATCGCATGCACCAGCACGCCCGCACGAGCCGCGCCCGGCAGATCCGCCGTCTGCGCGGCGATGCCAGTGATCACGCCGGTGAGCACATCGCCCATGCCAGGGGAGGCCATGCCTGGATTGCCCTGGTCGCAGATGTACGGCAGCGAGTCACCGGTGACGACCAGCGTACCGGCGCCTTTCAACACCACGGTGCCACCGAACTTGTTTGCAATCTCGCGCGCGGACTGCAGGCGATTGCTCTGTACCTCGGCAGTGCTGATGCCGAGCAGCCGCCCGGCTTCACCCGGATGCGGCGTGAGAATCCATTTCGAGTTGGCGCGAGGCGCATGCGCCAGCAGATTGAGCGCATCCGCATCGATCACCGTCGGTTTGTCACTTTCCAAAGTGATCTCCAGCAGTGCCCTGCTCCAGTCGCTCTGGCCCAGGCCCGGGCCGATCGCGAGCACATCGGCACGCTCTATCATCGAGGTGAGATCGCTCGCACCTTCGACGCCGCGACACATCAGCTCCGGACGACTGGCGGTAATCGAGGCGACGTTTTCCGGCCAACAGGCGACGGTCACCAATCCCGCGCCAGCTCGCAACGCCGCCTCTCCGGCCATGCGCGCGGCCCCCGCCATCCCGATGCCACCGCCGATGACCAGCACGCTTCCCTGTTGCCCCTTGTGAGCGGTGCGACGCCGCCGCGGCAGCAGCTGCGCAACGAAGTCCTCATCGATTCTCAGCGCGGACGGCGGCACGAAATCGATCGTGCCCGCCGGCAGATCCAGATCGTCGAACAAGACGATGCCGGTGTAATTCGGCCCCTCGCCAACATAGAAACCGAGCTTCAGTCCGATGAACGACAGCGTCCGCTCGGCCGCAATCGCCGCGCCCCACACTGCGCCGGTGTCGGCATCCAGGCCGCTGGGAATATCGAGCGAGAGAATGGGCACGCCGCACTCGTTGATCGCATGGATCCGCTCGATCATGACTGCATCGAGCGGACGCGACAGGCCGGTGCCGAAGATGGCATCCACGATGACTTCGGCGTTCGCGAGACAGCCGTCAGTCCATGGGTGCACGACACCGCCGGCCGTCACGAAATCATCGTGCGCGCGCTTGGCATCTCCACGCAGCTGAGCGGTATCGCTCACGGACACTGCCGTGACATCCATGCGCATGGACTGCGCCAGGCGCGCGAGCACATAGCCATCGCCGCCGTTGTTGCCCGGCCCACAGACCACAGCGATCCGCTGCTTGGACGGCCAGCAACTGCGCAGCGCGACGGCCGCCGCCTCGCCGGCTTGGGTCATCAAGGTGTAGGACGGGATGTGCAAATCGTCGATCGCGTGGCGATCGAGGGCCCGCACTTGTGCGGCGGTATGCACGGCCAATGGCAGCGGCTTCATACGTTCAAGGGTAGCAAAATCGGCCCGCTGTTCTGCTGGAATTGGTGTTCTGCCAGAATTGCAGCATGTCCGCCGTCGCCCCGCATGACTACACCGAGCTTGCCAGCTCGATCCGACAGTGGAGTCGCGAGCTGGGCTTCCAGCAGCTCGGCATCACGGGCATCGACGTGCCCGAAGATGAAGCACGCCTGATGACCTGGCTGGAGCAAGGGCGCCACGGTGCGATGGACTATATGCAGCGCCACGGCCGCCGCCGCGCCCGTCCGCACGAGCTGGTCCCCGGCACGCTGCGAGTGATCTCGGCGCGTATGGATTATTTACCTACGCAAGCGCAGGACCCGGACCAAATTCTCCAGGATCCCGAGCTCGGCTACGTTTCGCGTTATGCACTGGGGCGCGACTATCACAAGGTGCTGCGGCGTCGACTGGCCAGGCTGGCGGAGAAGATTCAGGCGCACAGTGCGTCGCAGTCCCATCGCGTGTTCGTCGACAGCGGCCCGGTGCTGGAGAAAGCCTTTGCTCGCAACGCCGGGCTCGGCTGGATCGGCAAGCACACCAATCTGATCAATCGACGCGCCGGCTCGTATTTCTTTCTCGGCGAGATCCTAACCGACCTGCCGCTGCCGGTGGATACGCCGGAAACCGAACATTGCGGCACCTGCCGCGCCTGCATCGACGTATGCCCGACGCAGGCCATCGTCGCTCCTTTCCAGCTCGATGCGACCCGCTGCATCTCCTATCTCACCATCGAGTTGCGCGGCTCCATTCCCGAGCAGTTCCGCAAGGCCATGGGCAACCGCATTTACGGTTGTGACGACTGCCAGCTGGTCTGTCCCTGGAACAAGTTCGCGCGCTTCACCAGCGAAGTGGACTTCATTCCCCGGCACGCGCTCGATGGCAGCAAACTGGTCGAACTGTTCGCGTGGACCGAGCAGCAGTTTCTGGATCGCACCGAGGGCAGCGCGATCCGGCGCATCGGTTATGAGTGCTGGATAAGAAACATTGCCGTCGCGCTCGGCAATGCGCCGACGACCGAGGAAGTCATTCGCGCGCTCGAAGCACGTCGAGAGGATCCGTCCGAGCTGGTGCGGGAGCATGTCGGCTGGGCGCTGGCCCAGCACGCCGCACAGTGATTATTTGCTCGGGCGCGTGGCGCGAACGTTGTCGATCAGGCGTGCGCGCCCGATGCGGGCCGCGGTGACGATGACCAGATCGCTGGACTCGCCGTTCGGCAGCTGCAACGAGCCCGCATCGCGAATCGAAAAGTAATCCGGCCGGAAGCCCGCCTTCTGCAACGCTTCAGTGCCCGCCTGTTCCAGAGCCGCGTAATCCGTCGAGCCCGACTCGATCGCAACGCGTGCCCGCTCGAGCGCAGCGAATATCTGCGGGGCCACCGCGCGCTGCTCCGGAAGCAGATAACGGTTACGCGAGCTCATCGCGAGGCCGTCCTTTTCACGCGCCGTCGGCACACCGACGATTTCCATCGGCATGCACAGATCGATCACTGCGCGACGAATGATCATCAACTGCTGGAAATCTTTCTCGCCGAACAGCGCGACGTCGGGCTGCACCAGATTCAGCAGCTTGGTGACGACCGTCGCCACGCCCATGAAATGTCCGGGACGGAACGCGCCACACAGAATGTCTTCCAGCCCGGGCACGTGTACGCGCGCGGTGGTTTCCTGGCCGCGCGGATAGATGTCGTGCACCTCGGGAGCGAACAGCACTTCGACATTCAACGAGCGCAACAGCTGATGATCTTCATCGGGCGTGCGCGGATAGGTCGCGAAATCTTCATTCGGCCCGAACTGCAAGGGATTGACGAAGATGCTGACGATGACATGGTCCGCCAGCTCCGATGCCCGACTGACCAGAGTACCGTGGCCCGCGTGCAGATTGCCCATGGTCGGCACGAACGCAATGCGCTCGCCCTTGCGGCGCCACTGTGCGACGCGCTCGCGCAACTCGTGGGGACGCGCCACCACTTCTAAGGTCTTAGCCATCATTCAGAAACAATGCTCGGGGCCCGGATATTCCTTCGACTTCACGGCCTGGGTATAAGCCTTGACCGCCTCCAGCGCACTGTCGCGCCCGGCGAGGAAATTTTTCGAGAACTTGGGTTTGCGGCCCGAAGTGATATCGAGCACGTCATAGAGAACCAGGATCTGGCCGTCGGTGTCGGGGCCTGCGCCGATGCCGATGACCGGCACGTGCAACTGTTCGGTGATGTGTTTGCCCAGCGCCGCCGGAATACATTCGAGCAGCACGATGTCCGCACCCGCCCCTTGCAGCGCCTGCGCATCGCGCAACATCCGTTCGGCCGCTTCTTCTTCCCGGCCCTGCACGCGGAAGCCGCCCACTTTGTGAACCGACTGCGGCTTCAGGCCCAGGTGCGCGCAGACCGCGATGTCGTGGCTGGCGAGAAATTCGACGATCTCCACCTGCCCCGCGCCGCCTTCGAGCTTCACCATCTTGGCGCCGCCCTCCTGCATCAGGCGCACGGCGTTATCGAGCGCCTGCTCCTTGGAGGCATAGGTCATGAACGGCATGTCCGCGATCAGGAACGGGCGGTACAGCCCCTTGGCCACGGCCCGGCAGTGGTAAACGATGTCCGCCAGGGTCACCGGCACGGTGGTGTCATGGCCCTGAATGACCATGCCCAGGGAATCGCCGACCAGAACCACGTCCACGCCAGCATCGTCCACCAGGGTCGCGAAGCTGGCGTCATAGGCGGTGATCGCGGCGATTTTCTCGCCCTCCGCCTTCATCTTGACGAGGGTGCCGACATTGACCGGCGGGCGCGGCGCGTAACGCTCTTGAAGGTGCTTGTACATGGCGGTGAGCTACGGCGGGGCGGGGAAGAATGCCGAGGGTGGCCCTGACAGTCAAACTGCGGAGAATGACAACCTTATCAGGGCTTAAACGTCAGGGCTTAAACGGCACTCTTCAAGGGATTGTAATAGTGGCGGCCGCGGCGGGTGCGGATGACCTGCTCCAGCAGCTCGCCATAGTCGTGATCGCTGTTGACGAAATCCGCCTGCGCGGCGTTCACGATCAACAGCGGCGAGGCGTCATACTCATGGAAGAACCGGGCGTAGGTTTCCTGCAGCCGCTCCAGGTAGTTCTTCTCGATGTTCTGCTCGTATTTGATTCCGCGCCGCTCGATGCGCTCGCGCAGGACGTCGACCGGCGCCTGCAGATAGATCACCAGGTCGGGCACCGGGGCATCGACCGCGAGGCGCGTGTAGACCTGCTCGTAGAGCGAGAACTCCTCCTCGTCCAAGGTCAGCTGCGCGAACAGCTTGTCCTTGTCCAGCAGGTAGTCGGCGACGCGCACGGTATCGAAAAGATCGTGCTGGCGGATGTCTTCGAGCTGGCGCGTGCGCTGGAACAGAAAGAACAACTGGGTCTGCAACGCCGCCGAGCGGGGATTCTTATAAAAGCGCTCCAGGAACGGATTCTCGTCGGCCTGCTCGAGGATCAGCTCGCTGCCGAAGCTGCGCGCGAGCCGCCGGGCGAGACTGGTCTTGCCGACGCCGATCGGTCCTTCGACCACGATCAGGCGATGCGGCGCTGGAATGAGAGGCTTCTCGGTCATGTCCACCGCTGAACTGTTCAAGGGACGCCGGGAGCGTCGGTGAACGGCACCAATCCGGCGCCGCCGACGCGTGCCGCGAGCTGCCTCACGCGGCCGTGGCCGGGAACGAGCAGCTCGGGGGCGAGATCGCACAAAGGATACAGGACGAAGTTGCGCTGAGGCAGACCACTGTGCGGCACCGTCAGATCGGTTTCTGAAATCTGCGCATCGGCATATACGAGCAGATCGAGATCGATGACGCGCGGCCCCCAGCGCACGATCGGCTGCGCGCGTCCCAGTTCGCGCTCCAGTCTTTTCAGCTCGACCAGCAGCTCGCGTGGCGACAGTGTCGTGAGCAAGCCCGCCGCGGCATTGATGAATTCAGGTTGATCCTGCGGGCCCAACGGCTGCGTTTTGTAAAGGCGCGAGCGCGCGATGAGCCGCACGTTTGGCAGCTGCGCCAGCGCCGTGAACGCGCGCTCGATCTGAACCAACGGTTGATCCAGATTACTGCCGAGCGCCACATACGCGGGGAACCACATTGCAGGCGCCGTAGAGTCGGCGGCGCTCAAGCAGCGGGCGGCCGAGGACGACGGCGCCGACGGCGACGACGCCGTGGCTGACCGGAGGGCGACTGACCGTCAGCGCCCTGCTCGACCATCGCGGTACGGTCTTCGACGGTCTTGGTTTGAATATCTGTCCACCACTGCGCCACTTCCTGTTCGACTTCACCGGCAGCCGCGCGCAACAACAGGAAGTCATAGGCGGCGCGGAAGCGCGGATGATCGAGCAGGCGCAAGGCCCGACGACCTTCACGCTGCGCGAACCGAGGTTGCAGGCCGACGATCTCGCGCAGTGGCAACGTGAACCGCTTCGGCACGGCGACGCGCGACTGCTGACGCGCGGTGACCTGATCACATGCCGCGAGCAGTGCTGGAATCTCCGCCCCCTGCTCCGGCTGCAACTTCTCGAAGGCCTGTCGGATCGCGGGCCACATCAGTACCGCAAACAGGAACGTCGGTGTCACCGACTTGTCGGCCCGCACGCGCTCGTCAGTTCCTTCGAGGCCCAGCCGCAACACTCGCGCGCCCACGCTGTTCGGATCGGCGTTCATCGACGCCGCGAGATCCGGGAACAGATGTTCGAGCAGGCCCAGATCCCAGAGCAGCTCGAAGGAACGGATTGCATATCCGGCCAGGAACATCTTGTTCACTTCATCGAACAGCCGCGCCGGGGGCACGCCGTCGAGCATCCACGCGAGCTTGGGAATCGGGTTCGCGGTATCGATATGAATGCCGAAGTTCAGCTTGGCCGCGAAACGAACCGCACGCAGCATGCGCACCGGATCCTCGCGATAGCGAGTCTCGGGATCGCCGATCAGGCGCAGCACTCGCGCCTGCGCGTCTTCGTACCCGCCGACGTAATCCCAAACCGAGAAGTCGCTGATGTTGTAGTAGAGCGCATTGGCCGTGAAATCACGGCGCCACACGTCTTCTTCGATCGTGCCGTACAGGTTGTCGCGCAGGATGCGACCACGCTCATCGAGCACGCGATGCCCCGCCTCGTCGACGCTGTTGTCCTCGTCGATCGGCGTGTGCGCGGCGCGAAAGGTCGCCACTTCGATGATCTCGTAGCCGAAACGCACGTGCGCGAGGTGAAAGCGCCGACCGATCAACCGGCAGTTGCGAAACAGCTGCTTGACCTGGTCCGGATGGGCGTTGGTCGCGACGTCGAAATCCTTCGGATGCAGCCCGAGCAGCAGGTCGCGCACCGCGCCGCCCACGAGAAATGCCTGGTAGCCGGCCTCTTTCAGCCGGTACAGGACCTTCAACGCATTCGAAGAAATGTTGGCACGCGAGATCGGGTGCTCTTGGCGCGCCACCACGCGCGGGGCGCTCGCCTGATCGAGGATCTCGGCGGGAGAATTGTTATCGTTCAATAGCAGCGAACCATCCGTCGGAGTCAAAAACTTGAGCCGCGTAAAACGGCCCGTATAATACCGCGTCTTCTCGGCACGTCGTGCCAGCCTTCTAATACGCTCCCATCGTCTAGAGGCCTAGGACGGGGCCCTCTCAAGGCCTAAACCGGGGTTCGAATCCCCGTGGGAGCGCCACCTCTCGTCAGGTTTCCTGGCACGAGCCCACCGGCTCCTGCCCGTACCCACCCGGCGACAAGCGGTAGCAGCGCACAGAAACGCGCTGAGCCTGCCGGGTTTCGGACCGTTTCCGAGGACTCCGTGTGCATAATGCGCGCACTTTCTACGGAGTCGTCATGACGCCAGCGGATCGCCGCATCACGGAGCTGATAGATAAGTGGCTCACGAGCATCGACCTGCATTTGCAGTATGTCGAGCTGAGCGATGCCGCTTATGCGCGCGTTCAGCCCTGGCAGAAGCACGACCGCCCGACCCGCTGGGTGCTCGAAGTCGCCCGGCAGAAGGTGCTGGAGCTGAAGCAGCACTGCGAGACCCGCCAGGCCATGGGCGACAGCAAGTTTTCCGAGTCGCTGGAGCTGATGGCGTTCCTGGCCAACCTGGTCGGCATTCAGCACATTCAGCGTTTCATCCCCCTCGCCGATCCGGCCAAGGCCGATGCCGCGGCGGGCACCAGCCAGACCGTGGAAGCGCCGACCGTGATTCGCGCGCCCACCCAACGCAACCGCGCGCCGGCTGAAGAGCCGACTCGCGAGATGCCGAAGCTGAAAGCGACCAGGGCCAAACAGGACATCCCGCTGCTCGACCCCGAGCCCGGATCGAATTCGGCGGAGTTGCTGGCGCCGGTTGCCGTCCCCGCACGATCGATACCGTCGGCCCGTCCCGCGCCGAAGATCAACCCCGCCGCCATGCAGGCGCCCAAACCCGCGAGCAAGCCGGCGCCCGCACCGGAAGCCCCGAAGCCGGCCGCGCCGCTGGATCTGAAAGGCAAGATCATTGCCGATGCCGTGCGCCTGCTGAAATGGGGCAAGCCGTGGCACGAGCTGGCGGAATTGATCGCGCGAATCGCCGAGCGCCCCTCCGCGGCCGAGATCCGCAAGGTGCTGCGGGCTCACAAAGCCGAGATCGAAAAAGCCGCGCAGGCTTAGCCGCAGCGGAAATCGCAGGCAAAAAAAGAGGCCGGATACTTTTGACAGTGATCCGGCCAACAGGGGGATTCGGTAACGACCGCGCCATTGTCCCCGGCGCAGCCTACAAATTCGTTGCAGCCTGAATGCGGGCCTGTTGCAGGCCGACCCGGGCGCCTCGCCGCGGATCATTTATCGCATTTATTTTGCGATGCCAAAGATACCTGAGATCGCATCGCAACACAAGCTTTGCATCGCAAAAAAATCTACAACCGCACGAATCGGACCGGACTGCCGGGCAGGCCTCTCGAAATCCGTGCCACAGGGCGGATTGGACCGCAGCGACGCTACAAGTTCATTAATCCTCCATTAAGAGATCGTCATGGCCGCCGGTGCCGGGGGCGACTTGAAAATGCCCCGCGACCGGAAAAAAATCCCGGCCCTCGTTGTGTCGCCATGTCTTCTGCATCGGGCCGCCATAACACCAACCGAGGCGCCCCCGCCGGCCGCTATCGCCAGCCACGCCGGAACCCGCAGGACGAGGCGCAGTCTGAAGGGACGATTTTTTTAGCAGGCCGATAGTCGAGCATGGACCATCCGACCTCTCTGACGACCCACTGTGATCACTTAAACAGGGCCCTCGCATGATTGAGATCAGAAACCTGACCAAACGCTACGGTGCGCTGACCGCCGTCAACGACATCTCCTTCACGGTGACCCCGGGCCAGGTGCTCGGCTTTCTCGGACCCAACGGCGCTGGCAAATCGACCACGATGAAAATGATCACCGGCTTCCTCGCGCCGAGCTCGGGCTCGGTGACGGTATGCGGCCATGACGTGGAGAGCGATCCGCTCGCCGCCAAGGCCTGCATGGGCTATCTGCCCGAAGGCGCGCCGAGCTACGGCGAGATGACGGTGCGCAGCTTTCTCGAATTCATCGCGGATATCCGCGGACTGAGCGGCGAGCGCCGTCGCGCCCGTCTCGACGACGTGATCGCTCGCCTGCAGCTCGAGAGCGTGCTCGAACAGATGATCGAAACCCTCTCGAAGGGCTTCAAGCGTCGCGTCGGCCTGGCGCAGGCGCTGCTGCACGATCCGCAGGTGCTGATCCTCGATGAGCCCACCGACGGCCTGGATCCGAACCAGAAGCATCAGGTGCGCACGCTGATCAACGACATGTCCAAGGACAAGATCATCGTGATCTCCACGCACATCCTCGAAGAAGTGGACGCGGTGTGTAACCGCGCCATCATCATCGCCGGCGGCAGGCTGCTCGCCGACGCCACGCCGAAGGAACTGGCGGCGCGCGCGCCGACCGGTCGGCTGGATGACGTGTTCCGTCAGATCACGACCGGCCAGAAAGCAGCGTGAGGTCAGCAATGCACAACGTCAAAAGCATCTTCCGCCGCGAGTTCAGCAGCTACTTCGCCACGCCGCTCGCGCTGGTGTTCATCGTGTTCTTCCTGGTGCTGGCCGCGGCCTTCGCGTTCCAGTTCGGCAACTTCTACGAGCGCGGCCAGGCGGACCTGGCGCCGTTCTTCTCCTTTCATCCCTGGCTGTATCTGTTCCTGATCCCCGCGATCTCGATGCGGCTGTGGGCCGAGGAGCGCAAATCCGGCAGCATCGAGCTGCTGATGACCCTGCCGGTCACGACCTGGCAGGCGGTGATCGGCAAATTCCTCGCGGCCTGGGCCTTCGCCGGCGTCGCGCTGGCGCTGACCTTCCCGATGTGGATCACCGTGAACTATCTCGGCGATCCGGACAACGGCGCCATTCTCGCCGCCTATATCGGCAGCTGGCTGATGGCGGGCGGCTTCCTCGCGATCGGCGCGTGCCTGTCCGCAGCGACGCGCAATCAGGTGATCGCGTTCATCTTCACGGTCGTGATCTGCTTCGGGTTCCTGTTCTCGGGCTTCCCCATCGTGCTCGACATGGTGTCCGGCTGGGCACCGCGAGTGCTGGTGGATGCGCTCGCCTCGCTGTCGTTCTACACCCACTTCCAGGCGATCTCCAAAGGCGTGATCGACCTGCGCGACCTGTTGTACTTCGGGACCGTGATCGGCGTCTGGCTCGCCGCCAACTCGATCGTGCTCGACATGAAGAAGGCCGACTGACATGACTACCAAAACACGCAAGACCTATGGCGCGACTGCGCTCGTGGCGCTCGCCCTGTTGTTCATCGGCGTCACCATCCTGATCACGTTCGTGTTCCGCGGCGCGCGGCTCGACCTGACCGAGAGCAAGCTCTACTCGCTCGCGCCCGGCACCGAAAGGATCGTCAGCACGCTCAACGAGCCGATCAATCTCTATTTCTTCTTCTCGCAGGATGCGAGCGCCCAGCAGCCGCAGCTGCGCGCCTATGCGCAGCGCGTTCGCGAGCTGCTCGAAGAAATGGCGCAGCACTCCAAGGGCAAGCTGCGACTCAGCGTGATCGATCCGCAGCCGTTCTCCGAGGACGAGGATCGGGCCACCGAGTTCGGCCTGTCGCCGGTCTCCGCCACGCCTGGCGGTGAGCCGATGTACTTCGGCCTGGCGGGCACCAACTCGACCGACGGTCGCGAGATCATCGGCCTGTTCCAGCCCGACAAGGAGGAGTTCCTGGAGTACGACGTCGCCAGCCTCATCTATCGATTGAGCAACGCCAAGCGCGCCGCGGTCGGCTTGATCTCGAGCCTGCCGGTGGAGCCGCGCTTCGATCAGATGAGCGGTCAGATGTCGCCGGGCTGGGCCAGCATCCAGCAGCTGCGCGAATCGCTCGACGTGCGCACCTTGCAAGCCGACGGCAACGACATTCCCGCCGACATCGGCGTGCTGATGCTCGTGCATCCGAAGGACCTGACCCCGCAGGCGCAGTACGCGATCGATCAGTTCGTCATGCGCGGCGGCAAGCTCATCACCTTCATGGATCCGCAGTCGGAGAACGACAACGCCGGTGCCCAGATGGGCATGCCGCCGATGGGCGGCCGCTCCTCGACGCTCGGCCCGCTGCTCGATACGTGGGGCGTCAAGTTCGATACCAACCAGATCGTCGGCGATCGCGAGCTGGGCCTGACCGTGTCGCTGCAACAGGGCCAGCCGCCCTCGCAGCACATCGCCATTCTCGGTTTGAATCGCGCCAGCATGAATCCGAAAGACGTGACCGTCTCGGCGCTCGATACGATCAACGTGATGACCGCGGGTGCGCTCTCGAAGAAGGAGGACGCGACCATCGAGTTCGAGCCGTTGATTCAGTCGAGCACCAACGCCGCGCTGTTGCCGGCTGCGAAGCTGATGTTCCTGCCCGACAGCGATTCGCTGCTCGACGGCTTCAAGCCGACCGGCGAGCGCTACACCATCGCGGCTCGCATTCACGGCAAGCTGAAGTCCGCCTTCCCGAATGGCAAGCCGGGCGCCGAAGGTGCCGCGGGCGCGCATCTCACGGAAACGAAGGAAGACGCCAACATCATCCTGGTCGCCGACACCGATGTGCTCGCCGACCCGCTGTGGGTGCGTACCCAGAGTGTGTTCGGTCAGCGCTTCGCCGTCGCCTGGGCGAACAACGGCGATTTCCTCGCGAACTCCGTCGACAACCTGGCCGGCAGCGCCGACCTGATCAGCGTGCGCGGCCGTCAAAGCTTCTTCCGCCCCTTCACCAAGGTCGACGAACTGCGTCGCCAGGCCGGCGATCAGCTGCGTGCCAAGGAAAAGGAGCTGGATCAAGAGCTGAAGGACACCGAGCAGAAGCTGTCGGCGCTGGAAGCCGGCCGCGGTGGTACTCAGGCTTCGATGATGTCTCTGTCGCCCGAACAGGAGGCCGAGCTCGAGCGCTTCCAGCAAGAGCGCGTGCGCATTCGTAAGGAACTGCGCGAGACGCGCCGCAGCCTCGATGTCGAAATCGAAGCGCTCGGCACGCGGCTGAAGCTCATCAATATCGCGTTGGTGCCGGCACTGCTCGCCCTCGGCGCGATCTTCCTCGAAATCATGCGTCGCCGCCGGCTCCGCGCCGGCCGCGCCGCGGCTCACACGGGCTGAGAGTGACAGAGGTTAGCTCATGACTTCGCGAAAACTTTCCATCCTGGCAGTCATTGCGGTGATCGTCGCCATCGCGGGCCTGTGGCTCGCGAGCCGGCACACTTCGCCGCCCTCGATCGAATCCGCCGCTCTGTATCCCGATCTGAAACAGGAGCTGGGTTCGATCACGGCCGTGCGCATCGTCAAAGCCGGCGGCACGCCGGCGCTCGAACTGAAACGCGGTGAAAGCGGCTGGACGGTGGCCGAGCGCAACAACTATCCGGCCGACGAAGCCAAGCTGCGCAAGCTCATCACCAGCGTCACCGAGGCCAAGGTGCTGGAGGAGAAAACCTCCAATCCGGAGAGCTACGCCGCGCTCGGCGTCGAAGACATCACCAATACGGCGGCCGGTGGCGTACAGCTCGAGCTCGATGGCCCGAAGCAGCCGGTGAAACTGATCGTCGGCAAACAGGCGCAAGGCGCGCAGTCCCAGTACGTGCGCCGCGCCGGCGAGCCGAAGAGCTGGCTGGTCAACAAGAGCATCGATACCTCCTCGTCGGCCGACCAGTGGCTGCGCAAGGAAGTCATCGATGTCTCCGCGGATCGCGTGCAGTCGGCTCAAGTGACGATCGGGAAGAGCAAGCCGTACTCTGCCGTGAAGAAGACTCGCGCCGATGCCGACTTCACGGTCGAAGGTTTGCCGAAGGGCAAGGAGCTGAGCTCGCCCTCCGCCGCCGACAACTTCGCGACCGCCCTCGCCGGCCTGACCCTGAGCGACGTGAAACCGGCCAGCGAACTGACCGATCCGCCCAGCGCGCGCGCCACGATCAAAACCTTCGACGGCCTGGTGACCGAAGCCAGCGGCTGGAAGAAGGACGACAAACATTACGTGGCATTGAAAACGTCTTACGACGCCGCGCAGGCCGACAAATTCAAAGTCGCGACCGCCGACACGGAGAAGAAGGACGCCGCCGGCACGGATGGCGAAAAGAAAGACGCACCGGCCAACAGCGAAGGCGCCCCGCCGGCCGACAAACCCGCCGACGCGGCGGCTGCCAAGCCGGCAGGTCGCAACGTCGCGGAAGAGTCCACCAAAGCGAACGCGCAGCTCGAAGGCTGGGTCTACGAGATCCCGGCGTACAAGTACGAAGCGATCTTCAAGCCCCTGGACGAGCTGATCAAGAAATAACCACCGCCGTCAGCGACCCCAAACGGGGTCGCTGACCGGCTCAGCATTCGCAGAAAGAGAAGCCGCGGGGATCAGCCGACACTCCCTCGCTCCTGCGCGCCCTTATTACACCGCCTTCTCGGCGCGCCAGGGCAGAGCAATTTCCCGCCGTTGTCACTGCCATCCCGGCGGAGCCAAGTCAGAGGATTTGGCGGCCGTTACCACCGCCGTCTCGGCGAAGACCAGAGAAGAGGATTCCCGGCGTTATCACCGCCGTCTCGGCAGAGGCCAGGGCAGAGGATTCCCAGCCGTTACCACCGCCGTCCCGGCGGAGGCCAGGGTGGGGGAACTTCTCCGGGCAGCTTCGGACAAGGGACCTTGTCGGAGCAGTGCGCCCAGGGGCTCGGCGGTGCTTTCAGCGAAGCACTGCTTCGCTCCGCCGAGCGGGTGTACATGGATGTACACCCCGGGCTTGCGCGAAGCAGGGACTGCGCAGCGCAATGGGACCCGAGGAAGACGCGCCGAGGCGCGGCTTCCGGGGAGCACGGTGCCCGGAGGAGTTCCCCCACCCTGGCCTCCGCAAGCCACTACGCCTCTCCGCCTCTGCGGCCCTCAACTAACGATTCTTAGGCAGCACCACGACCCGAGTCCGGGTCCATCGATCGTGCCAGGCCAGCTTGTCTCGATCGATCCAGATCCAGAAGTACCCGGCGAATGCCAGCATCAGCGACACCGTCGCGCCCGCCAGCCGCTTGAATACATCCGCCCAGGTCAGTGCAGAACCGTCCTCGCGCTCCAGCCGAAGCCGCCACGCCGCCATCCCGAGCGTCTGGCCTCGACGCGTCCAGAACAAGCCGAAGAACAGCACAATGATCGCCAGCAACAGCGCGCGATACGCGTACTCCCACGCGCCATACCGTTCGCTCGTGATCGCCTCGCCGCCGGTCAGCGGCAAGAACGCCGCCGTCGCGACCATCATCACGGCGAGCACCAGCAGCAGGTCATAAAACATCGCGCCCAGCCGGCGCAGCACACCGGCACTCGGCAAGTGCTCGGTCGAAACGGACTCAGTCATGATTATCGAACGCGTGAGATGGCGATGGTGGTGATGATCGTCAGCAGCAGGGTCGGCAGCCAGGCGACCATGATGGGCGGCATGTTGAACACTTCGCCGCCGCTTTCCAACATCTTCGCCATCAGGAAGAAGCCCACGCCGATCATGATGCCCACGACCGTGCGCGCCCCGGTGCCCGTCGACCGCATCGGCCCGAACGCGAACGGCACCGCGAGCACCACGATGATCGCAACGGCGACAGTGCGTGCGATGCGCGCCCACAATGCAGTCTCGTACTCGCGCGAGTCGAGACCATTCGACCTCAGATGTTGAATGTAGCTATACAAGCCCCGCCCGGTCAGCGAATCCGCATCCAACACCGCCAGCCCGAGGAATTCCGGCGACAACCTCGTCTGCAGCTGCGTCTCCGCCGCCTTGCTCGTCAGCACCCGCTCCCTGTCGATGCGTGACTCGAGATAGTTCTCCAGGCGCCACAGATTGTTCTCATCGATGCTCGCGCTGTTCGCGCGGCCGACACTGCGCAGCCGGCGCTGCGCGTCGAAGCTGAACACGTACACGCCGCCGTAGCGATTGTCCGCCGACTGCTGGCGAACCGAGATGATGCGTTCGCCATCTTTGGCCCAGGCACTGTTGTTGCCCGCCATGCTGTAATCGTTGAACTTGGCGAAGGTCTTCATCTGCCGGCCGTACTGTTCCATGGGCGGCGCGATCACCTCGCCAATGACGGCAGTGAAGAGCATCAGAATGACACCCGCACCGGCCGTCCACAGCGCGATACGCATCGTCGACACACCCGCCGCTCGCACCACGATCAATTCCAGCGTGCGTGCCAGATTGCCCAGCGCCAGCAACGCGCCGATCAGCGCCGCGATCGGCAGCATGTCGAAGGCGTACTTCGGCAGGTTCAAGCCGACGAACATGAAGGCGTTCTCGACCGAGAAGTTGCCGATGCCGATTTCATCCTGCTGAGTGATGAACAGATACAAGGCACTCAGCGCGAGCAGCACGAGCAGCACCAGCGCGGTATTGCCGAGGATGGCTTTGATGACGTACCTGGAAAGGATGGACGTCATGCCGGCACCGCCACAGTGCGCGTCTTGCCGAACGGCGACTCACGCGACAGCAACCACAACCCCAAAGCCAGGGCGATCGCGTGCACCCAGCCCATGCCGAGCCATTCCGGCACGCCGCCTTCGATCCAGGCGCGCCCGGCGGCCAGCAGCTGCGAATAGATGAAATAGACCAGGATGGCGATGCCGATGCGTCCGAAGCGACCTTGTCTCGGCCGCAGCCGTGCCAGCGGCACCGCGATGAGCATCAGGATGAGCGCCATCAGCGGCGTCGAAATGCGCCACTGCAACTCGGCACGATCGCGCGGATCGCTGGACTGTAACAATTCACCGGTCGACTTCATGGCGGCCTTGCCGGCGCGCCCGCCGATCTCGCCGAGCCGGATCGGATAACCGCCCTCGGCAAAATGGGTGATCTGCCATTCCCCCTGGCCCGGCACGCCCTTGTAGTGCTCGCCGTCATACAGCACGAACATCTGATCGGCCTGCCCGGCCCCTCGCTGCTCGGCCCGCGTCGCCACCCAGACTTCCAGCTCGCCGGTGCTGTCCGGCTCCTGGGTCCGATCCACGAACACATTCACGTTGTGCAGGATGCCGTTTTCATCGACGCGCTCGGCATAGAACACCACATTGCCGCCGCCAAACGTCCGGAAGCGGCCGGGTTCGAGCAGACCGAACTGTGCATTCTGCAAAGCTTCGGTCCGGATCTCCTGGGCTCGCGCCGAGGCCGTGGGAATGGCCCAGAACGACAGCCAGATCAGCAGCGCGGCGATGAACGCACCGAGATAAGCGATCGGCCGGTACAGCCCCGCCGGCCCGACGCCGCACGACTGGATCGCCGCCATCTCGCTCTCGTGATACATGCGCCCCAGCGCCAGCATGATGGCGAGAAAGAAACCGATGGGCACGATCACGGTGAGATAGCCGGCCGAGGTTAGGCCGATCAGCGCCAGCACCACCTCGCGTGGAAAATCGTTGGCGGCGGCCTGCGACAGCACCCGCGCCAGCTGATTCGACAGCAGGATGACCAGCAGTACACCGGTGACGGCCAGCCAGGTTTCCGTGACCTCCTTCAGGAGGTATCGATCCAAAGTGCGCAATGCTCGTTCCGCTTTTTACCCGCAGCGAGAGGTCAGTTTCCGCGGCGGTGAGGCGCGCGGAATGGAGTAGACTATCGCCTTTTTCGCGCCCTTTGCGAGGAAGGTTCATGGAATTTTTCGTCAGCACCGCCTCAGCCTCCCGTCAGCGCACTGATTGCGCCATCGTCGGCGTCTACGACAAAGGTGTGTTGTCCGCCGCCGCCGAGGACCTCGATGCCCGCATCGGCGGCCGCATCGCCAAGCTGGTCAAGCGCGGCGATCTGCGCGGCAAGACCGGCGACGCCATTCTGCTCGCCGATCTGAGCGGCGCACCGGTCGAGCGCGTCCTGGTGCTCGGCCTCGGCAATCGCGGCGCCTTCAAACGCAAGCAATATCGCAAGGCGCTCGCCAGCGCGCTCGGCCTGCTGGCCAAGACCGGCGCTCGCGATGCGATCAGCTATCTCGGCCTGGACGAAATCGCCGATGCCGATGCGTACACGCAGGCCCGCGTCGTGGTCGAAGCGGTTGCGGCCTCGCAGTACCGCATTCCCGATCACAAGACCAGCAACAAGCGGCCCAAGCCGGCGCTGACCAGGTTCGGTGTTGCGGTGGCCAGCCGCGGCGACAAGGGCCAGGCGGAACGCGGCCTCGCGCACGGCGAGGCGATCGTCAGCGGCATGGCCCTGATGCGGGATCTCGCCAACCAGCCGGCCAATGTTTGCACTCCGAGCTATCTGGCCCGCACCGCCAGGAACCTGGCCAAGGAATACAAGAAGCTCAACGTGCGCGTGTTGAACGAAGCCGAATGCAAACGCCTCGGCATGGGCTCCTTCCTGTCGGTGACCCATGGCAGTGAGGAGCCCGCCGCGTTCATCGTGTTCGAGTACTACGGCGCCGAGCGCAGCCAGGCACCGACGGTGCTGGTCGGCAAGGGCGTGACCTTCGACACCGGCGGCATTTCGCTGAAGCCGCCGCCGGGCATGGATGAAATGAAGTTCGACATGAGCGGCGCCGCCAGCGTGTTCGGCACCATGAAAGCCGTGCTCGAGCTGGAGCTGCCGCTCAACGTGATCGGCGTGGTGCCGGCGTGCGAAAACATGCCGAGCGGCCGCGCCACCAAGCCGGGCGACATCGTCAAGAGCATGTCGGGCCAGACCATCGAAGTGCTCAACACCGACGCCGAGGGCCGCCTGATCCTGTGCGACGCCATCACTTACTCGCGCCGTTTCAAGCCCGATGTGGTCATCGACATCGCGACGCTCACCGGGGCGTGCGTGATCGCGCTCGGCAATCACATGGCCGGCCTGTTCAGCAACGATGACGAGCTCGCTGCCGAACTGAAGGTGGCCGGTGATCGCGCCGACGATCGCGCGTGGCACATGCCGATCGGCGAAGAATACGCGGAGCAGCTGAAGAGCAACTTCGCTGACTTTGCGAACGTGGGCGGTCGCGAAGGTGGCGCCATCACGGCGGCCTGCTTCCTCGCCAAGTTCACGGACGGCCTGCGCTGGGCTCACCTCGACATCGCGGGCGTGGCCTATCAGGGTGGCGCGAACAAGGGCAGCACGGGTCGCCCGGTGCCGCTGCTGGTCGATTACCTCCTCAACAAGAAGTAACCGATCCGTCATGAGTCGAGTGGACTTCTACGTCCTCTCCGCGGACGCGCCCGATGCCCGCCTGCGCTATGCGTGCAGGCTGGCCGAGCGCGCCGTCGAGCAAGGCTGTCAGGTGTACATCCAGACACCCGACGTGCAACGACTCGACGACATGCTGTGGACCTTCAGCGACGGCAGCTTCCTGCCCCACGAAATATATCGAGGGCAGGCGGCGGCGCATGCGCGCGTGATGGTGATGGTCGGGTCGGAGGTGGGTCCGCAGTCACATCGAGGGCTGCTGATCAATCTGATGGACGCGATGCCACCCGACGTGAATGCGTACGATCGGATCGCTGAGATCGTCGATGTCGACCCGGAACGGAAGCGCGCTGCTCGCGAGCGTTTCAAACAATATCGGGAGCGGGGGTGTGCGATGGAGTCGCACAACCTTTGAGGTTTGCCTTTCACGTTGTCCTTTGCGTTTGCCCTTAGCGTTTTTTTAAGAGGCGTCGGTGGTCTGCGTCGCCGGGAGTGTCCTGGCGCTTCCCGGCACCGGGCACGGCCGGAGCGCCTTGCGCTCCTCACCGCACGTCCATGGTGAGCCCTGCTGTTGCGGTCCCGTCCCTGTACCGCAAAGCTGCCGGGAAGCGCCACGACACTCCCGACGCCGCCGAAAGGTCAGCTGCGCGTTGCGCGTGACTCTGCTCCGACCAACCAACCCTCGGTTTGAGGTTGAGCTCGCACGTTGTTGCGACAGCAGTTGCGGCCGCGCTTTAGCGCGGCCGCTCGTGTGATGTCACAGCCGTGCGATCGTCCAGCTCTCCGCCGCGAGGCGTCACCAAGACGCCTCGTCCAGTTTCGAGCGACAGCAAGAAACGCGAGCGCTCGTTAGAGCGCGATAACCGCGACGAACGTCGCCCGGCCTGCTACCGCCGTGACCTGTCGGCGTCGTCGGGAGTGACCTACCTCCTTCCGGCAGCTTTGCGGCACATGGATGGGGCCGCAACAGCAGGGCTCACCATGGACGTGCGGTGAGGAGCGCAAGGCGCTCCGGCCGTGCCCGGTGCCGGAAGGAGGTAGGTCGCTCCCGGCGACGCAAACCACAACGCTCTCCGGGGACAACCTCAACCCAACAGCCAACGCAAACGTTCAAGAGAGATACGCAGCGTGATCGATCGTCACATTCGACGCACCACGTTCCATTGCTGATCGTAGCGGTGCCGGCAGCGGCGACTTCTGCAGCGTGTGATGATCGACATGCACGTACACCGTTTCCACCTCGACGATCACCTTCTCCTCCCCTGCCAATCGAAACTCCGTCGCCAATGTGAACGAGGTGTTGCCGAGGTGCTTCGTCGAGACTGAAATTTCCAGCACCTGGTCGTAGCGCGCCGGCGCGCGCCATTGCGTCGTTTGTTTCACCAGCTGGAAATCCAGCTCGCCGGTTTGCATTTCCTTTTCATAGCCCAGCGCGCGAAAGAACTCCGCCGTGGCGAGGTCGGTGTAGTCGCCGTAGCGGGAATTGAACACGACCTTCTGGGCATCGCACTCGCTGTAACGCGTTCGCAGGAAATAACGGAACCGGCTCATCGTCGCTCCTCGACTTCTGTTCCAGGATGATAGCGCTTCAAATCAGACAGTCAGCGGCAGCAAATACGGCTTCAGCAGGTCCGCGATCCAGCTCATGAAGACCTGCACGCGCCGTGACAGATTGCGCCGCTGCGCGTACAGCAGCCAGACCGGCATTGGCTCGGCGCGCAACTCGGGTGCGACTTCGACGAGCAGGCCCTGCTCGATCAACTTCCGCATGCCGGGCCCCGGTGCCTGAATGATGCCCAAGCCTGCCAGGCAGGTTTCCTGATACGCCTCCGCGCTGTTGACCGTGATCGCACCGGGCATGTCCACGGTGCGGTAAGCGACGCCGTCGTAATATTCGAAGCCCATCGGCTTCGCGCCGAACGTGCCGACATAGTGGATCAGCTGATGATGCGCGAGATCTTCGACAGTGCGTGGCATGCCGTGCGTGCGAACGTATTCGGGACTTGCGCAGTTCGTGACCGCAAACGCGCCGAGCGGGCGTGCGATGAGACTGAGATCGTCCACCGAGCCGACGCGCATCACGCAGTCGAATCCTTCGCGCACCAGATCCACTTTGCGATCCGTGCAGCTCAACTCGATTTCGAGTAACGGATGTTGCCGCATGAACTCGGTCAGGTGCGGAATGACCGTGGTGCGCGCGATGCCCGTAGGCATATCGACGCGCAACCGTCCGCGCAATGCCTGCGGGCCCTGCTGAAACATCGAGCGCAGCTCGTCCATGTCGGCGAGCAGATCCTTGCAGCGCTCGTAACAGGCGCGTCCATCGAGCGTCATCTGCACCTTGCGCGTGGTCCGATGCAGCAGTTGAGTGCCGAACTCGCTCTCCAGCTGCTGGACCGCCGTGGACATGCTCGCCTTGGGCATGCCCAGACTTTCCGCCGCCCGCGTATAGCTGGAGAGCTCGGCGACGCGGACGAAGATCTGCATGGCTTCGAGTTGATTCATGAGGAGAACCTTACCGGGTGATTGTTCGGATTATACGAACACTGCGATCAAGATCAGCCGATTTATCAGCCGTTATCGGATCAATAAGCTGCTTTCCGTCGCTCACCCCCACCCCAACAAGGAGTCAACAATGAATACCTCGAACGCCTCGGCGCCTATCGCCCTCATCACCGGCGGCAGCCGCGGTCTCGGCCGAGACATGGCTTTGCAGTCCGCGCGGCGGGGCATCGATGTGCTCCTGACCTACCGGAGCAATCGCAAGGAAGCCGAAGACGTGGTCGCCGAGATCGAGAAGTCCGGCCGACGCGCGGCGGCGCTGCAGCTCGATGTCAGCGTTGTGTCGAGCTTCGATCAGTTCGTGGCGCAGGTCCGCGAAGTGCTGAAGAGCCGCTGGCAGCGCGACCGTTTCGATTTCCTGGTGAACAACGCCGGCATCGGCATTCATGCGGCCTTCGCCGAAACCACCGAGGCGCAGTTCGACGAGCTGGTGAACATCCACCTGAAAGGCCCGTTTTTCCTGACGCAGAAGCTGTTGCCGGTGCTGGCCGACGGCGGCCGGATCGTGAACATTTCTTCCGGCCTCGCCCGCTTCGCGCTGCCCGGGTATGCGGCCTATGCCGCCATGAAGGGCGCCATGGAAGTACTGACCCGCTATCAGGCCAAGGAGCTCGGCGGCCGCGGCATCGCCGTCAACATCGTCGCCCCGGGCGCGATCGAGACCGACTTCGGCGGCGGCCTGGTCCGGGACAACAAGCAGGTGAACGATCTGATCGCCTCGCAGACCGCGCTCGGCCGGGTCGGCCGGCCGGAAGACATCGGCGGCGTGGTCGCCTCGCTGCTGTCGCCGGAAAACCGCTGGATCAATGCCCAGCGCATCGAAGCCTCGGGCGGCATGTTCCTGTAAGGGCTCCGCCAGGGGCAGGAGCGGGCCGGCTGAGCCGGCCCGCAGCTTTACGGGATTCGGCGGCGGCCCGCGAACGAAGGTGGCGGCGGCTATACTAACCAGCTGTTTTCCGCCTTCTGCCCCATCATGCAAAAAACCTACGACCCCAAGGACATCGAACAGCGCACCTACGAGCGATGGGAGTCGCACGGCTGGTTCAAACCCTCGGGCCAGGGCGCGCCCTATAGCATCGTCATTCCGCCGCCGAACGTGACCGGCACGCTGCACATGGGTCACGCCTTTCAGCACACGCTGATGGACGTGCTCACCCGCCAGCACCGCATGCAGGGCGAGAACACGCTGTGGCAGCCGGGCACCGACCACGCCGGCATCGCCACCCAGATGGTCGTCGAGCGACAGCTGGACGCCGCGGGCACGCATCGTCGTGACATCGGGCGGGAAGCGTTCGTCAAACGCGTGTGGGAATGGAAGGCCCAGTCGGGCGACACCATTTCTCGCCAGGAGCGCCGCATCGGCAATTCCGTCGACTGGTCACGCGACCGCTTCACCATGGACGAGGGTTTGTCCGAGGCCGTCACCGAAGTCTTCGTGCGTTTGTATGAAGACGGGCTGATCTATCGCGGCAAGCGCCTGGTGAACTGGGATCCGGTGCTGCACACGGCCCTGTCCGACCTGGAGGTGATCGCGCAGGAGGAGCAAGGCTCCCTGTGGCATTTCCGTTATCCCATCGAAGGCAGTGGCGACACCATCTATCCGGTCGAGGGCGAGGACCAGTACCTGGTGGTGGCCACCACGCGCCCGGAAACCATGCTCGGCGACACCGCGGTGGCCGTGCATCCCGAGGACGAGCGCTACAAACATCTCATCGGCAAGAAGATCCGCCTGCCGTTGACCAACCGGCTCATCCCCATCATCGCCGACGATTACGTCGATCCGGCGTTCGGCTCCGGCTGCGTCAAGATCACTCCGGGCCATGATTTCAACGACTACCAGATCGGCGTGCGTCATTCGCTGCCGCTGATCAATATCTTCGACGCCAACGCCGCGCTCAACGACGAGGTGCCCGAGAAGTATCGCGGCCTCGACCGCTTCGTTGCGCGCAAGCAGGTCATCGCCGATCTCGAAGCGCTGGGACTGGTCGAAAAGATCGAGCCGCACAAGCTGCAGGTGCCACGGGGCGATCGCAGCAATGCGGTGCTCGAGCCTTGGCTCACCGATCAGTGGTACGTGCGCATCGCGCCGCTCGCCGAGCCGGCGATCAAGTGTGTGCAGGACGGCCGCATTCGTTTCGTGCCGGAGAACTGGTCGAAAACGTATTACCAGTGGATGGAAAACATCCAGGACTGGTGCATCAGCCGCCAGCTGTGGTGGGGCCACCAGATCCCGGCCTGGTATGACGATCAAGGCAATCACTACGTCGCTCGCACCGAAGCGCAAGCCAGGGAACAAGCGCGCGCCAAGCTGGGCCGCGACGTGACGCTCAAGCGTGACGAAGACGTGCTCGATACGTGGTTCTCCTCGGCGCTGTGGCCGTTCTCGACGCTGGGCTGGCCGGAACAGACCCCGGAGCTCAAGACGCTCTACCCCACCAGCGTGCTGGTCACGGGCTTCGACATCATTTTCTTCTGGGTGGCCCGCATGATCATGATGGGCCTGAAGTTCGCCGGCGACGTGCCGTTCCGCGAGGTGTACATCACCGGCCTGATCCGGGACGAGAACGGCGACAAGATGTCCAAGTCCAAGGGCAACATCATCGATCCGCTCGATCTGATCGACGGCATCGATCTGGAATCGCTGGTCGCCAAGCGCACCACGGGGCTGATGCAGCCCCAGCAGACCAAGGACAAGATCGAGAAGGCCACGCGCAAGCAGTTCCCGAACGGCATTCCTTCCTATGGCGCCGACGCGCTGCGCTTTACGTTCTGCGCGCTCGCCACCATGGGCCGAGACATTCGTTTCGATCTCGGCCGCATCGAAGGCTATCGCAACTTTTGTAACAAGCTGTGGAACGCCGCGCGCTACGTGATGATGAATCTGGAGAGCGCGCCCCCCTCTGCCGCGACGGGTCCGGTCGAATACTCCGCCGCTGATCGTTGGATCCGCTCGCGCCTGGGCGCGACCATCGAGGAAGTGCGTGCCCGCCTGGCCGAATATCGTTTCGACCTCGCCGCGCAGGCCCTGTATGAGTTCGCCTGGTACGAGTACTGCGACTGGTATCTGGAGCTGTCGAAGCCGACGCTGCAGTCCGAACAGTCGAGCGATGCGCAGAAGCGCGGCACGCGCGAAACGCTGGCGGTCGTGCTCGAAGCGTATTTGCGTTTGTTACATCCGCTGATGCCCTTCATCACCGAAGAGATCTGGCAGTCCGTGGCGCCGATGGCCGGCATCAAAGGCGAGACGATCATGTTGCAGTCCTATCCGACTGCCGCCGAGTTCACGCGCGATGCCGCGGCTGAAGCCGCGATCGCTCCAATCAAGGCGGTGATCCTGGGCGCCCGTCAGATTCGGGGGCAGCTGGATATTCCTCAGTCTCGTGAGATCGTCGTCGCCTTCCAGTCGCCGGAAGCGAGCGACGCGGCGTCGCTCTCGGCGAGCCTCGATGTGGTCCGCGGGGTGGGCAAGATCGGCGAGCTGAAGATTCTGCCGAGCGATGCATCGCTGCCGCCCTCGGCGACGGCCATCATCGATCGCCGCACGATCTCGTCTCCGCTGGCCGGCCTGATCTCCGATCCGCAAGCGGAGCTGGCCCGGTTGCGCAAGCGCAAAGCCAAGGTCGAACAGGACCTCAAGCGTGAGCAGGGCAAGCTCGACAATCCGAACTTCGTCGCGAACGCCAAGCCGGAAGTGGTCGCGGAGGTGCACGAACGCATTGCCGAGTTCAACCGCCAGATCGCGCAGCTGGACGAGCAGGAACAGATGGTCAGCAAGTTGTAGAGCTAGAGCTCTTCCTCTTCTCGCTCGATGCACCCATCGCCATTGAGGCGTCGCCTGCGGTGGGTGTGCCCTCCCGGCAAATGGATCCATCCAGGGACGGTGGTCCATTAGCAGCTACAGGGAAGTACAGCAAAGTCGCGCGCGTCAGCGCGAGCGAAGCGGAGCGACGGCGTGCGTCGCGGTGCCGGGAGGGCATACCCACCGCAGGCGACGCGAGCCACTGATTCTTCTCTGTCTGTATCTAGCGAATCTGCCATGCCTTCTGGCGCGAATGCGAACTACCTACTTGCATTTCACGCCGTAGTGCCGACACTGGCCGGCGAGCGAAGCCGGAGAGCGCATGAATTCCGCCATTCCTACTCTGATCACGCAGGCCGACCCCATCGAGCTGATCGCCGCCACCACGGCGCAGCTCAATCGGGTGATCCTGGGCAAGGAGCATCAGGTGCGCCTGTGCATCTCGTGCCTGCTCGCGCGCGGTCATCTGCTCATCGAAGACATTCCCGGCGTCGGCAAGACCACCCTGGCGCATGCGCTCGCCGAGTCGCTGGGCCTCTCTTATCAACGCATCCAGTTCACCAGCGACCTGCTGCCCGCCGACATCATCGGCATCTCCGTCTTCGATCGTGAGACCGGCACCTTCCAGTTCCACAAAGGCCCGGTGTTCTCGCAACTGGTGCTCGCGGACGAAGTGAATCGCGCCACGCCCAAAGCGCAGAGCGCGTTGCTGGAGGCGATGGAAGAACATCAGGTCACTGCGGATGGCGCCACTTATCCGTTGGCGGCACCGTTCTTTGTGATCGCGACCCAGAATCCGGTGTATCAGATCGGCACGTATCCGTTGCCGGAGTCGCAGCTCGACCGTTTCCTGATGCGTATCGAGCTCGGCTATCCCGATCCGGCGCTGGAACGTCAGCTGCTGCTCGGCCAGGACCGTCGCGATCTGGTCGCGACGCTCGCGCCAACGTTGTCGCCTCAGCAGCTGCTGTTGATGCAAACGATGGTGCCGAAGGTGCACGTCTCCGATGCGCTGCTCGATTACGTACAGGCCCTCGTTCGTTACACGCGCGAGTCTCCGTTGTTCGAAGCCGGCATCTCGCCTCGCGCCTCCATTGGCTTGTTGCGAGCAGCCCAGGCGTGGGCATTGATTCACGGCCATCAGGGCGTCATGCCCGAAGACGTGCAGGCCGTGCTCGCCGCAGTCGTCGGTCATCGCCTCAAGCCTCGTGACGAAACCGCGCCCAAGACGCCCACCGAAATCGGCCAGTTCGTCCTGAAACAAGTCGCGGTGCCCTAGTCGCCCACACCCGGCGGTCGCGCGGCCATGAACTTGAGCCTCAATCTCGACTTCGGCCTGATGCGCCGGCTGCGACAGTTCTCTCGTCGCTGGGCTCGCAAGCGTCATGGCATCGATGTCGATCCGCTGACCTTGCCCAGCCGGCGCATCTATATCCTGCCGACCGGCATGGGCGTCGCGTTCGCGCTGATGCTGGCGGCCATGTTCATCGGCGCGATGAACTATGCAAACAACCTGGCGCTGGGCCTGACGTTCCTGCTCGGCTCGCTGGCGCTTACCGCCATGCATTACTGTCATCGCACTCTGTCCGGCATCGTGATCCGCTCCGCCAGCAGCGAGCCGGTGTTCGCCGGCAACGAAGCGACGTTCCATATCGCAGTGGAAAACACCGCGCCGCTGGCTCGTCACGAACTGAGCATCGCAAACGATCACGGCGAGCCCACCAAGCCGCAGCTCATTGCGGCGAACGGGCGAGCCGTATTCGACCTGCACCTGCCCGCGCCCAAGCGAGGCATGCTGACGCTCGACCACTTCGAGATCAGCACGCGGCATCCTTTCAGCCTGTTTCGCGCGTGGGCTCATGTTCACATGGATCTCACGTGCGTGGTCTATCCAAAGCCCGCCGCTCGCGGCGTGTCGCCGCCGCCCGTGGAAACAGATACAGGCGGCGCGCAGGACTCCGCGCGAGGCGATGAAGAGTTCGCGGGCTTACGGCCGTTTCATCCCGGAGATTCACCCCGGCGAATTGCGTGGAAGGCTTATGCGCGTGAGCAGGGGCTGCAAATAAAGGTGTACGCCGGCACCGCCGTCACATCGCACGTGTTCGATTGGGATGCACTCGCCGGTCTCGGCACCGAAGCGCGTTTGTCGCAGCTGTGCCGTTGGATCGAGGACGCCTACGCGGCGGGCCGCGCGTACGCCTTGAAACTGCCCGGCGTGGACATTCCAGCCAACATCGGTCCTGCTCATCGGCAGCGTTGTCTGACTGCATTGGCGTTGTTCGAGGCATGAGCACCGTCACGCTGGAAAATCACCTGCAGCAACTGACGCCGCTCGGGCAGCGGCTCGTCTGGGTCATCGCCAGCCTGGCACTCGCGGTGGCGCCGCACTTCGGTCACATCGCGGCCTGGACGATGCTGATCGCCGCGCTCGCCGCGGCATTCAGGATGACCGCCGAGATCAAGCACTGGCCGTTGCCACCGAGGTGGCTCTGTACCGGCATCGCGTTCGCCGCGCTGCTCGGCGTGCTCGCCGGCTATCGCACCCTCAACGGCATCGACGCCGGCACCTCCCTGCTGATCGTGATGGCCGGCATGAAGCTGCTGGAAACCCGGTCGGTCCGCGATCTGACCGTGGTGGTGTTTCTGTCCTACTTCGCGCTGTTCGCCATCTTCCTCTACAACCAGAACATGCTGTTACTGCCGTACATGCTGTTCACGGCGGGACTGCTGACGATGACGCTGATGCGCATCCATCAGACCGAGGTGATGCCGATCCGCGAAGCGGCCACGACGACGGCAAAAATGTTTCTGCAGGCAGTGCCGCTGGCCGCGCTGCTGTTTCTATTCTTCCCGCGTCTGCCCGGACAATTCTGGGCAGTGCCGGCACGCCAGCAGGCCATTACCGGTCTGAGCGAGGAGATGACCCCGGGCGATGTCTCCGAGTTGAGCTTGTCCAGCGCGATCGCGTTTCGCGTGAAATTCGACGGTGAAGCGCCACCACCGCGCGAACGGTATTGGCGCGGCCCGGTGATGCACCAGTTCGACGGACGCACCTGGCGTTACACGGGCGCCCGCGAAACGCCGCAGCACATCGCTTCGTCCGGGGCCACCTACAGCTATCGAATTTCGCTGGAGCCGCAGAGGCGCAACTGGATCTTCGCGCTCGATATGGTCACAGGCTGGGATCACGCGCGTGCCTTTCGCGGAGAAGACTTCCAGCTCTATGCACGCCAGTCGCAGATTTCCGTGTTGACGTCGTTCGACCTGGAATCGGCCCCCACGTACGTCACGACCACCGAGCTCCGCAAGGAGCAGCGACTTCTGGACACATACATCCCGCGCAATCGGAACACCCGCACCATCGAGCTCGCTCGCCAGATGCGCGCGAGCGCGGGCAGTGACGAAGCATTCATCCAGTCGGTGCTCACCAAATTCGGCAGCGAAGAGTTCTATTACACCCTGCAGCCGCCGGCGCTGGACGAGAACGCCGTCGACGACTTTCTGTTCAACAGCAAGCGCGGCTTCTGCGAACACTTCGCGGCGGCCTTCACCGTGATGGCACGCGCCGCCGGCATTCCGGCCCGCGTTGTGACCGGCTATCAGGGCGGCGAATTCAATCCCATGGGCGGCTATTTCATCGTGCGCCAGTCCGATGCGCATGCGTGGTCCGAGGTCTGGTTGGAAGGCCGCGGCTGGCAGCGCATCGATCCCACCGCCGCGATCGCGCCCGAGCGCATCGAGCGCGGCCTGGATGCTGCCATCTCCTCCGAGGAAGAGGTTCCAGGCAGAGTGCTGCGTCAGAGCGCGGTGTTGTCGCAGCTGCGAATGGCGTGGGACGCGGCCAGCACGTTCTGGAACAACCAGATCGTCGAGTTCGGCGAAGCTCAGCAGACCTGGCTGCTGGAGAAGCTCAACATCAAGAATCCGCGCCTGGAATATCTGGCGATCGGCTTAATCGTCGCCCTGCTCGGCTTCTTCGCCATCCTGTCGGTGTATCTCGCCTGGAAGTTCAAGCCGCGGGCGCGCGACCCGGTCGCGCATGTCTATGAGCAGTTGTGCCGGAAGCTCGCGAAACTGGGCGTGCCACGCCAGCCGCACGAAGGGCCAAATGATTACGTCACGCGCGCGGCGCAGGCACGGCCGGAACTGGCCGCGCGGCTGGCGGAAGTGCAATCGGTGTATGTGAGCTTACGTTACGGCCCGACGCCGCTGGCGACTCAGCTCAGCCGGCTGAAGTTTCTGGTAAACCAGCTGGAGGCGTGACGCCACGAGTCGCGCGTGCGGCGATGACCAGCACGATGGCGCCGCCAGCGAACAAGACAGCCACCGACAGAATCGCCATCCGTGAATTGCCAGTGAGCAACGCCGTGAAGGCCATCAGCAGCGGGCCGAGCACCGCGGCAAATTTGCCCATCATGTTGTAGAAGCCGTAGAACTCGCCGGCACGCTCCGGCGGAATCAAACGTCCGTAGTACGAGCGACTCATTGCCTGCGTTGCGCCCTGCACGCAGCCGATGGCGGCGGCCATCACGTAAAACTCGGCCACGGTGGTCATGAACACGGCATAGAAGGTCACGGCGGCGTACACGCCGATGCCGACGAAAATGCCCACCAGCGGGCTGATGCGATCGCCGAGCGCGCCAAACAGCAGCGTTGCCGGGAAGCCGATGAACTGGATCATCAGGATGCCGGAGATCAGGCTGTCTGCGGGGAAGCCGAGCGCCAGGCCGTAATCCACCGCCATCTTCATGATGGTGTTCACGCCGTCGATATACATCCAGTAGGCGAGCAGGAACAAAATCACCGGGCGATACCTGCGGACGTCCTTGAACGTCCGCAGCAACTCATGGAAGCCTTCACGCAACGCACTGCCTGCGGCGACCGGCGCACGCTCCGCGGTCCGCGGGTACGATTTGAAGAGCGGAATCGCAAACAGTGTCCACCACACAGCGACCGAAACAAACGAGGCGCGAATCGCCGCTTCGGGGCTGGCCAGACCGAACAGGGCCGGCTTCGCAAACATCAGCACGTTGACGGTGAGCAACAGCGCGCCACCGAGATAGCCCATCGCGTAACCGAAGCCCGAGACCGAATCGAGCCGATCGGCCGGCGCGACCGTCACCAGCATCGAGTCGTAGAAAATCAACCCGCCCCAGAAGCCCAACGAGGCGATCGCGAACAACACCGCCGCGGCCTGCCAGTCGCCGACGCCAACGAACGCCAGCATCGCGGTCGGAATCACACCGATCGCAGTGAATGCCGCGAGGAAGCGCAGATGCTTGCCGCCCCGGTCCGCCAAGGCCCCCAGCCACGGCGCCATGATGGCCAGCACGAAGCTCGACACGCCGTTGGCGATGCCCAGCCAGAAGGTGCTGGTGGTCGCGTCCTGGTCCGGCGTCAGGAACTGTTTGAAGAACAGCGGGAAGAACACGACCATCACCGTGGTCGCAAAGGACGAGTTCGCCCAGTCGTAGAGCGCCCAGGCGAACACTTTCTTGGTGATGAGCGGTGACTTCATGTCTGCCTGATTGGTTAGGCGGCCGCGGCCAGATGCTCGCGGGTCTCGCGGAAATCGAGATCCGGCCAGCGTTCGAGCGTCAGCTGCAGATTGACCCGTGTCGGGGCGAGATAGACCAGCGCGCCCGAATGATCCAGCGCCAGATTCTCGTAGGCCTTGGCGCGGAATTCCTCGAGCTTCTTCGCATCCTTACTGTAGACCCAGCGCGCGGTGTACACGTTGACGTTGTCGAACGACGACTGCACCGAATACTCGTCCTGCAATCGGAACGTGACCACGTCGAACTGCAGCTGGCCGACGGCGCCCAGAATCAGGTCGTTGTTGCGCAGCGGACGGAACACCTGCGTCGCGCCCTCTTCGCACAACTGGTCGAGACCCTTCTGCAGGGCCTTCATGCGCAGCGGATCACGCAGCACCACGCGACGGAACATTTCCGGCGCGAAGTTGGGAATGCCGGTGAACATCAACGACTCGCCTTCGGTGAAGGTGTCGCCGATATTGATGGTGCCGTGGTTGTGCAAACCGAGGATGTCGCCCGCGAACGCTTCGTCCGTGTGCTGACGATCGGCCGCGAGGAACGTGAGCGCGTCGTTGATGCGCATTTCCTTGCCGAGGCGCACATGAAACAGCCGCATGCCGCGCGTGTACTTGCCCGAGCAGATGCGCATGAAGGCAATCCGGTCCCGATGTCCGGGATCCATGTTCGCCTGGATCTTGAACACGAAGCCGGTGAGCTTTTCTTCCAGCGGCTGCACTTCGCGACCCGTGGTCTCGCGGGCTTGCGGCCCGGGCGCGTGCTGCACGAACGACGCGAGCAGTTCGGTCACGCCGAAGTTGTTGATCGCCGAACCGAAGAACACCGGGGTCTGACGAGCCGCCAGGTACTCCTCGATGTTGAATTCCGGTGCGGCACCTCGCACCAGCTCCACTTCGTCGCGGAAAGCCTGCGCGCGTGCCCCAAGGAATTCGGTCGCGGCAGGGCTGTCGAGCCTGTCGATGGTAGCGTGCGTGCCGGCGCGGCCCTTCTCGCCCGCCTGATAGATATAAATGCGATCTTCCATCAGGTGATAGATGCCCTGCAGCTCGCGTCCCATGCCGATCGGCCAGGTGATGGGCGCGCAGGAGATCTTCAGCACCTTCTCGATTTCATCCAGCAGCTCCATGGGCTCGCGGCCTTCGCGATCGAGCTTGTTGATGAAAGTCATGATGGGCGTGTCGCGCAGGCGCGTGACTTCCATCAGCTTGATGGTGCGCGCTTCGACGCCCTTGGCGCAGTCGATCACCATCAATGCCGAGTCCACCGCCGTCAGCGTGCGGTAGGTGTCTTCGGAGAAGTCCTCGTGGCCCGGCGTGTCGAGCAGATTCACCATGCAGCCCTCGTAGGGAAACTGCATGACCGAGGAGGTGACCGAGATACCGCGCTGCTGTTCCAGCGCCATCCAGTCGGAGGTCGCATGCCGGGCCGCCTTGCGGCCCTTGACCGTGCCGGCGAGCTGAATGGCACCGCCGAACAACAGCAGCTTTTCGGTCAGAGTGGTCTTGCCGGCGTCCGGGTGGCTGATGATGGCAAAAGTTCTTCTTTTGCTTATCTCCCGGGCAGTTAGGCTGATGGCTGAATCTTCTGACATGGTGGTTCCGCACCGACGCGCGGACCACCTACGGACGGTGTCAGGCGCGGCGGAGCAAGCGTTGGCTGGCAAAGTTGCGCATGATATCCCACAAGTCCACGGGCGCACGCCCTCCGTGAATCAGGACATTGAACGTGTAGGCCGCGGTCACGCTCACCACCAGCATCTCGCCGCCGTCCTCCAGCATCAGCAGGAACTGGGCCAGCAGCGGCGCCTTGTAATAGCTGACGACATGGATGACATCCACGCCCACGCCGAGCCCGGCAAGCAACAGAATGAGGACGGAGATGTCGCGCGTCACGATGCGTGCATCCGGCCCGCCCCGCCAGTAGCCGAAGCCGATCAACAGCGCGGTCACGCCGCCCACCAAGGCGGCGAACAGCAGTTCGCCAATGTCGTCCGGACGCAGGCCGAAGGCCACCGGCAGCGAATACTGCGCAGCCAGCCACTTACCGAAATGCTCGTGAAACTGGAACGCGTCGTCCAGCAGCAGGAAGGTGAAGACCACGGCCACACCGATATAACTCAGCTCGCGCGTGCGGCGGAACAGGCCGAGCATGCACAGCGCGACCCAGAATTGTTTGACGTATTGATAGGCTTCCGGCACGCCATTGTCGGCTTCCAGCGAAAACGGCCGGCCCCGCAGCAGTCCGGTCTCGACGTAGATCACGTGCAGCACGATGAACGCCACATCGGCGGCGATCAGCATGATCAGCAGAGTGCGCGCCGTGCCCAGCAGGGCCGGTTGTTTTTCTGGAGCAGCGAGAGCGTGCATCGAGCCCGTCCGCCTGTGATCCGTGTCGGCTTTCGACGATACACACGCCCCGCCGGCAAAGCCGGGCCTGGGTCACAAGGACGGGCAATGACCCGGGTCGGCGATTCAGGGATTGCTCAGCACGCGCTTGTACACCAGCGCGTCTTCGCGGCCGCCCGCGGCCTGGTAATAAGCTTTGCGGACGCCGACTTTGACGAAACCCAGCGACTCGTACAGCTTGATGGCGACCGGATTGGACGGGCGTACTTCGAGGAACACGTCCTGCATCTCGGCTTCGCGGGCGCGGCCGAGCAGGAAATCCATCAAACGCCGGCCGATACCGGCACCGCGCAGATCGTTACGAATGCAGATGTTCAGAATGTGAGCTTCGCCGGCGCCATAGGACATGATGCCGTAACCGGCCACCTGGCCTTCGAACTCGACCACCCGGCACAAATAGCCCACGCGCACGCAGTCGCGAAACACGCCTTCGCTCCAGGGAAACAGGTACGAAGCGCGCTCGACCGTCACCACCGCGGGAACATCGACCAGCGTCATCGGCCGGAAGCGGACCGCTTGATACAGCGCGCTACGGTCGATTTCGGCGCTCACGCCATTGCCCCACTTTGCAACGTCTCGTAGGTACGCATGGCCAATAACAGATCGGCCCATGATTTGCGCTTCTCCACCGGACTGCGTAACAGGTAAGCCGGGTGATAGGTGACCACCATCGGCCGGTTGGTTGCAATTCTATGCACGACGCCGCGCAGCTTGCCGATCGGCGTGTCGACATCGAGCAGGGTCTGCGCGGCGATGCGCCCGACGCACAGGATCAGCGCCGGATTCACCAGCTCGATCTGTCGATACAGATAAGGAAGGCAGGCGCGCACTTCTTCGGGCTTGGGGTCGCGGTTGTTGGGCGGTCGCGATTTCAGAATGTTGGCAATGAACACCTGTTCCCTGGCCAGGCCGACCGCCTTCAGCATGGCGTTCAGCAACTGGCCGGCGCGCCCCACGAACGGCTCGCCCTGGCGGTCTTCGTCCGCCCCGGGGGCCTCACCGATGATCATCCAACGGGCGCTGCGATTGCCGACCCCGAAGACGCCATTGGTGCGCGTGGCGTGCAACGGGCACTTCGTGCACGAGAGCACCGCGGTTGCAAGCTCGTCCCAACCCAGCTTCGACACACCGGCATCATCGCCGGGAGCGACGACTTTCGACTCGACCGCCGGCTCGGGCACGGCACTCAGCACTGGAGCCGAGACCATCGGGGCGGCGACCGCCTCCACTGGCGCAACCGCCAGGCGCGCGCTGCCGTCTCGACGTTCCCAGACGTCGATTTCGAGTGCCTTCAGGTAGGCAAGGCGGCGGGAGTCCATGCGGAACGATGCGCTGTAGATGGTTATGGGGGAAGCTTACCGGCCCCGGCCCCGCGAGACCATCGGCAATCCTCAGGGGCTTTCCGCGACCCGCTTCTTCCGAGTCAGTTTCCGCCACACCCAGTGCAGCGGCGCGGACGCCGCGTACAGCCCGAACAAGGTGAACAACGAGACCGGCGCGAGCGAGATGAGCACATAAATCAATGGGATCAGCGCGGCGTACACCCAGGGGATGCGGCCCCGCATGTTCAGTTCCTTGCCGCTCCAGTAGGAGAACTTGCTGACCATCAGCGCGCCGCTGCAGATGGTGATGCTGAACGCCAGCGCCAGCGCCGGCAGGCCGGTGACGGGAAATTCGCTGACCAGCCAGATGAAACTGGCGACCGTGGCCGCCGCCGACGGGCTCGGCAGCCCTTCGAAGTAGCGCTTGTCGGCGCTGGCGGCGCGAGCATTGAAGCGGGCCAGGCGCAGCGCCGCCGCGACCGCAAAGAAGAAGCAGGCCAGCCAGCCGAAGCGGCCCCAGAACTTGCCGTAGCCGTAGATGCGCTCGATGCCCCACTGGTACACGACGATGGCCGGGGCGAGGCCGAAGGCGACCATGTCGCAAAGACTGTCGTACTCCTTGCCGAAGTCGCTCTGGGTGTTGGTCCAGCGCGCGACGCGGCCATCCAGGCCGTCGGCGATCATGGCCACGAAAATGGCGATGCCGGCGTTGGAGAAATTGCCGTCGATGGCCGCCACGATCGCGTAGAAGCCGCCGAATAGCGTGCCGGTGGTGAACAGGTTGGGCAACCAGTACACGCCCCGGCTCGGCCGCTGGCTCTCGGCCGGCTGCTCGACGTCGCTATTGTGATATTCGGCACTCATGTGTTTTCGGGCAGTCCTGTTGAGGCGAGTCCGTCAGGCACGGGGCCATGTGTCCGCTGCATTCGGGCATCCTGCCCGGCACCGGTCCTCGGAACGGCGGATGCTGGATGAATGTGCCGACACGCGTCAGGTTCCGCCTTTCCCTGAATCGACGAACGGCTGGCGGGTGTGACGCGCTCGATCTATCGCTGTTTGCGCGCATGATATTGTGCGGCCCGCAACGCGCACAACATACACGGTCGAAGAGTGACTGCACTGCGCTGCCTGTTCCTGACACTGTTGAGTCTGCTTGCCCTGCCCGCTCTGGCCGATCGGCAGCAGGATCCTGCGCTCGGCCGATTCCTGCAGAAGACCCTCGCCGAGGCGCCCTGCTTCGAAGACGAATTCGAAAAGAAGGTGTGGCGCGCGGCCATGGAGCCGAAGCTGCTCAAGCTGGTGAAGGACGAGACGGAACGCGAGCAGATCCTGCATCACGTGTTCTGCGAAGCGCGCCGTCTGCAGTTGCCGCCCGGCCTGGTGATGGCCGTCATCGACGTCGAAAGCCGCTTCGATCGCTGGGCGGTGTCCTCGGCGGGCGCGGTCGGGCTGATGCAGGTGATGCCGTTCTGGCCCAATCAACTCGGCATGACCAACCAGGAACTGGTGCGCATCCCGCAGAACGTGCGCATGGGCTGCACCATCCTGAAGTTCTACCTGGAGCGGGAGAAGGGCGACTACACCAAGGCGCTGGCGCGCTACAACGGCAGTGTCGGGCGTCGCAACTACGCCGACCTGGTGCTGGTGAGACTGGCCGATCGCTGGCAGTACCGCTAGCGATCTCAGCGCTGCGCGAAGCCCACCGGCAGGTCCTCGAGCTCCTCGAGCACCACTTCCTGTACTTCCACGAGCTTCACATCCGAAGCAGGCGAGCCGCGCCAGAGCCAGTCGAGCAGGCCCTGCACCGCTTGCGGCTCACCGACTGCCAGCACTTCCACCCGCCCGTCGGGCAGATTGCGTGCATAGCCGGCGCAGCCCAGCTCGGTGGCCTTCTGACGCGTGGAGGCGCGATAGAACACGCCCTGAACCCGGCCGGAAACGAAGCAACGTCGTGCGATGAGAGTCGACATCGCGGCAATGATAACCGCAGACCGATCAGCTGGCGCCGTTACGATCGTCGGCAGTACGGGTGGAGCTGAGCGCCTCGGCGGCCTTGCCGCGGGCGGCGATCGCATCCCGGCGGGCTTGTTTGTAAGCGCGCTTCTGCAGGTTGTCCTCGGCGCTGTTCAACAAGGACTCGGCTTCGATCAGGGAAGGCGGCGCGGCGCTCGAAGGACCGGCGGCCTCGCGTGCCGCCTTGATGGCCTGGCGGGCATTGCTCATCTCCTGGACCGGAGCGCCGGCGCAGCCAGACACGCCCACGCTTAGGCCCATGCCGAGCATGAGTAACGCCAAACAACGAAGGAATGACTGACTTACCATGGCGATTTTTTCAATCGACCGTAGCAATCGCAATCTACACCGTCAAGGAGCACCTGAATACAATGCACGCGCCTCGACTGCGTGGCTCGCGTTGCATTCCACCCACATGACGCGCGCAGCGAAGCCTTTTCGGAGCAATCGCGCGCATGGCTGAAATCCTGGTTTTGTTTTATTCACGCAAAGGCACGACTGCCGAGCTGGCCCGGCAAGTGTGCCGGGGCATCGAGTCGGTACCCGGCGCAACGGCCAGATTGCGCACGGTTCCGCAAGTCACCACGGTGATCGAGCAACCGGAGCCGCCGGTGCCGAGCGAAGGGCCGCCGTTCGCCACGCACGAGGACCTGCGTGAATGTGACGGTTTGGTGTTGGGCAGTCCGACACGATTCGGCAACATGGCTGCGCCGCTGAAGTATTTTCTGGACGGCACCAGCGCGTTGTGGGCCAGCGGCGCGCTCGCCAACAAACCGGCCGCAGTGTTCACTTCCACGCAGACCATGCATGGCGGCCAGGAAACGACGCTGCTCAGCATGATGATGCCGTTGATCCATCACGGCATGTATATCGTCGGGTTGCCTTACACCGAACCGGCGCTCACGCACACTCGCTCCGGCGGTTCGCCGTACGGCGCCAGTCATGTCGCCGGCCTCGCCGCGGGCAAGCTCACCGACGACGAACGGCTGCTGGCTGCACTGCTCGGCAAGCGAGTCGCCGAGCTCGCGGTCCGTTTGTCCCGTTGAGCGCACGATCTTGATCAATCAAGCCCTGATCGCGCGGACGCGCATCGTGGTCGTTTCGACCATCGGCATCCTGATCGCGACGCTGATCGCCTGGCGTGTGCAGACCGGTTTTTCCATCGCCGACGCGGTGCTGATCGTGGTACTGACATTGCCTTTGTTGATCGCGCTGCCGCGCCTGTGGGCGGGCCATCGGCGCACCTACGCCTGGATGTCGCTGGCGGTCACGCCGTTTCTGATCGTGGCGATCACCGAAGCGGTCGCCAATCCCGCCGGGCGCGCTTGGGCCGGCGTGTGCCTGATCGTCGCGTTCCTGTTGTTTGTTCTGTTGATCGCCTATCTACGCCTGACGCGCGGCGAGGATCGGGCCCGTTAACGAGAGAGACGACGCTCGAGGACTTCTTTCACGAAGCGCACGGTCAGGCGGCGTTGCGCCACCAGTGACGCCGCGTCGAGCTCATCGAGCACCGCATACAGATGCGTCATGTCGCGCGGCAGCCGTCGCAGCATGAAGTGCGCGGTCTCGTCGGGCAGTTCCAGACCGCGCAGTTGCGCCCGCAAACGCAACGCTGCGATCTGCTCCGGCTCGTCCAACGGTTGCAGAGTCAGCACCAGGCCGCCATTCAGGCGCGAGCCCAGATCGCGCAATTTGAAAGGCAGCGCGGCCGGTGGCGCCGTGCCGGCGACGAGCAACTTCCCGCCCCGCTCGTCCAGCTCGACATGCAAACGAAACAAAGCGCGCTCCCACTGCTCGCGCCCGGCGAGCACTTGCGCATCGTCCAGACAAACGATGGAAAGTTCACCGAAACCGGCCAGCAGCTCTTCGCCGAGCTTGATCACTTCGGGCAGCGGCAAGTAGGCGGCGGTCTGCCCGTCGCGAGTGGCGCGAGCACAGACAGCTTGCAACAGATGCGTCTTGCCCGTGCCGGGCGCACCATGAATCCACGTGCACGTGGGAGCGCGTGCCCGCTCGCCTCCCTGCAATGCGAGCAGTGCATCGACCACCGGCCGATTGCGGCCGGCGTGATAGCTCTCGAACACCGAGCTGTCCGGCAAGCGAATGCCCAACGACAACTGCGTCGACTGCATGATCAGGTGAGCCCGCGTTGCTGACGGCTGGCATGCACCGCCTTGCGCGACCAGGTGACGACATAGTCGATACCGCTGACCACCGTCGTCACGAACACCAGCGCGCCGAGAATCAGCAACGCGGTATCGGGCTGCCACTCACCCGCTTTCGCCGCGACCGCCAGCAGCAGATACAGGATCTGGCACAGCGTGTTGATCTTGCTGATGACAGTCGGGTTGCCATGCGGATAACCGTACAGCACGTTGTAGCCGATCGCGCCGGCGGTGATCGTTACGTCGCGTACTACCGCCGTCGCCGCGAGCCACACGGGCACGATGTCGAGCACTGCGAGAATGATGAAGACGCTGACCAGCAGAATCTTGTCGGCGAGCGGATCGAGCACCTTGCCGAGCTCCGACATCCAGCCGCAGCGCTTGGCGAGAAAGCCGTCGAGTCCATCGGTGAAGCCGGCGAACGCGAACACCCACAACGTGAGTTTGTATTCGCCGGCGTTCAGCAGCCAGGCGATGGGCACGACCAGCAGCATGCGCAGGATGCACAGTGCATTGGGAATGTGCCGCATGGCGAACGCCTGGTGTTTTAGTAATGGTTCAGGGGCGATACCGGAACGAGAGCCGTGCCCCCGTGGCTGCGGCGCCATCGTCTTGCGCTACCAGGCGGCTGTCGAGCGCGATAGCACGACGCAGCGTAGCCGCATCGCCGCGCACGGCAAGCTTGAAGCGCATGGTATCGCCCGACACTTGTTCCAACGCGACGGCGCGCACCAGCGTCATGCCTTCCAGATAATTCAGCGTGCTCGCATACGCGTCGAGATCGCCGATGCCGGACACCTCGACGACCACATTGCCGAGCGAGGAGCCCGATGCGGCGAACATCCGGGCGAACGTGTCGGCCGCCAGATGAATGCCGTCTTCCATGCTGCCGCTGGCGTGCGCCGAGCCTTCGCTCGACAGCAGCGTCCAGCGCACCGCTCCGCCCTGCGAGCGGCCGAGCAACGCCGCGTTCGCGCCATAGCGCTCCGCTTCCTGAAGCGCGCTCGCCTCGTCGAACCCCTGCGGCGCCACGGCCGGCCATTTCAACGGCAGGCCGCGCTCGCGGGCGACCTTTTCCAGGCTGTCCTTCTGCGCATTCGGCTGATCGCCGCTGATCCAGTAGCTGTAGCCGCTCGGATCGACCACGTTCAGCAGCACCAGGGTCTCGGGCCGTTCGCGCCCCCAGATCGGCAGCCCGGCATCCTGAAGCAGTCGGTCCACGGAGACACTGTCGAAGCCCACCTGCAGCACATTGTCGGCGGTGAAGCCGAAGCGCTGGACATATTGGCGGGGATCGTTCAGCGCCGAGCCGAGCCGAGCCGGCGCCTCGCGCTGGCCGCTGACGCGCACCACCACCGTCTTCAAGGCGTCGACGAAAGCGGCGTCGCGGGCGTCGTTCAGCACCGGCTGATCGGTTTCGTACAGGTCTCCGAGCGTCACCGCGCCCACGGGCAAAGCGGTCGCCAGCAGCGCCCATGCCATGCACAACGACAGCCAGCGGATCAACGCCTTTGTCCTACTCATCTTGCGGAAGCCCATCCTTTACAAAGTCCACACTGAACGGCGAGATCCCAACGCCGAGCGACGGCGTGTAAAATAACACACCCCCTATCCACCCCCGTGGCACCCGGCCCCGTGCCAGCAAGGATCGACTGATTCCAACCATGCAACCCTCCGAGCCGATCACCTACAAAGACGCTGGCGTCGACATCGAAGCCGGCGATGAACTCGTCGAGCGCATCAAGCCGGCGGTCAAGCGCTCGATGCGGCCCGAGGTGCTGGGCGGCCTGGGCGGGTTCGGCGCGCTGTTCGAGATTCCGCTGGACCGCTACAAGAAGCCGGTGCTGGTGTCGGGCACCGACGGCGTCGGCACCAAGCTGCGCCTGGCCATCGAGACCGGCCGGCACGCCACCATCGGCATCGATCTGGTCGCGATGTGCGTCAACGACGTCGTCGTGCAGGGCGCCGAGCCGCTGTTCTTCCTGGACTACTACGCCACCGGCAAGCTCAGCGTCGAAGTCGCCGAGACCGTGATCAAAGGCATCGTCGAGGGCTGCATCCAGGCCGGCGCGGCCCTGATCGGCGGTGAAACCGCGGAAATGCCGGGTATGTACGCCGAGGGCGACTACGATCTCGCCGGCTTCTGCGTCGGCATCGTCGAGAAGGACGCCATCATCGACGGCCGCAACACGCGCCCGGGCGACGTGATCATCGGCCTGCCCTCCTCGGGCCCGCATTCCAACGGCTATTCGCTGATCCGCAAGCTGATCAAGACCAGCAAGGCCACGCCGACCACCAAGATCGACGGCGGCCTGCTGTACGACGCGCTGCTCGCGCCGACGCGCATCTACGTCAAGCCGCTGCTGGAGCTGGCCAAGACCGTGCCGGTCCGCAGCTTTGCGCACATCACCGGCGGCGGGCTCACCGAGAACATTCCTCGTGTGATTCCGAATGGACTGGAAGTGATGCTGAGCTCGCAGACCTGGCAGCAGCCCGCCGTGTTCAGCTGGTTGCAGAAGGCCGGCAGCATTCCGGAAGCCGAGATGTATCGGACCTTCAACTGCGGCATCGGCATGACGGTGTGTGTGGCCGCCGAACATTGCGACAAGGCGATGCGGTCGCTCACCGACCACGGCGAGAAGCCGATCGTCATTGGCGAGGTGCGCCGTGGCAACGGCGGCGTGGTCATTCGCAGCTGACGCGCAGGAATGACGTCCGTCACCGGCGGTCCCCCGCAAAACAAACTTCCGATCGTCATCCTGATCTCGGGTCGCGGCAGTAACATGCGCGCGATCGCGGAGCGCGCCGCGAGCGGTGAGCTGCCCGTCGAAGTCCGCGCCGTGATCAGCGACAAGGCCGAAGCCGCCGGCCTTGCGACGGCCGCGGCAATGAATATTCCCACTCGCTCGCTGTCGGCGCGCGAGTTCGCGGATCGGGCCAGTTATGACCAGGCGCTGGCAGCCCTGGTGCAGAGCTTCGAGCCCGAGCTGGTGGTCCTGGCGGGCTTCATGCGCATTCTCAGCCCCGGCTTCATCGCCGCGTTCCCGGATCGCATCCTGAACATTCATCCCTCGCTGCTGCCTCTGTACCGCGGCCTGCACACTCATCGGCGCGCACTGGAGGCCGGTGACAGCCTGCATGGCTGCAGCGTGCACTTCGTCACGGAGGAACTTGATGGGGGGCCGCTCGTTATTCAGTCGCAGGTGAAAGTCCTGCCCGGTGACAGCGAAAGCAGTCTTTCAGCGCGAGTTCAGCAGCAGGAACACAGGATCTATTCGCAGGCCATCGAATGGTTTGCCCGCGGGCGGTTGCAACTGCGCGAGCAGCGAGCCTGGCTCGATGGCCAGCCGCTGACAGCGCCGGTACTCGTGCCGCTGGTCGAATGATGGGCCGATGACGAGGTAACGAATGCGGCGACTGGCTCGGTTCACCCCGTTTCTATTCGCGACACTGCTGTTGGCCACCGCGGCGAGGTCCGACGCCATTCTTCCCAAGCCCTTCACCGCGGTCTATGAAGTCAGCTATCGCGGCATGCGCGCCGGCCAGCTCACGCTGAAGCTGTCGCGGGATGAGGCGAGCAGTCGTTACACGTATCAAACAACCGCGGATCCTTCGATGCTCGCGCGCTTCTTCATCAGCAGCGCAGCACTGGAACGCAGCGTCATGGAGATCGGCCCCGACGGTGTGCGCCCGATCGAATGGCAGTTCGAAGACGGCAAGTCCAGCACCGCCAAGGATGGGCATCTGAAATTCGACTGGGCCCGCAACCTCGCCAGCGGCGATATCGAAGGCGAGAAGATCGAGCTGCCGCTCGAACCGGGCCTGCAGGATCGACTGTCCATTCAAATCGACGTGGTCACTTCCCTGCTGCGCGGCAAGGAGCCCGGCACGATTCCGCTGATCGACGACAACCGCATCAAGCGCTACAAGTATGTGAAGAAAGAAACAACGACGGTCGATACCCAGCTCGGCAAGCTCGACGCCGTCGTTTACGAAAGCAGCCGCGAAGGCTCGGATCGCCAGTCCCGCTTCTGGATGATCCCCAGCATGGAATACGTCGCCGCGCGTGCGGAGCAGATCCGCAAAGGCAAGGTCGAGACGGTGATGGTGCTGCAGTCGTTCCAATGACGCAGCGCCGGCGCTGAGCGTCGGACGCCCGGATTCGACTACATGCGAACGATCCGCGCGGCGGAACTTGTTCAATTTCCACCCATTGGACAGGCAAGTCGCCGTTCGGAGAGACCTGTCATGGCCACCGTAGTTCACGAGCATCTCGACGTTGTCCCCGTCTCGGGCTTCAAGATCTCCTGGGGCGGCATCTGGGCGGGCATGCTGACCGTGCTGGGCACGCTGCTGGTGCTGACCACGTTGGGCGTGGCGGTCGGCATCTCCGCCGTCAATCCCGGACAGACCCAGGCCGGCACCTTCGGCACCGGCGCCGCCATCTGGAGCGGCTTGTCGCTGTTGATCGCGCTGTTCGTAGGCGGAATGGCGGCGACGCGGCTGGGCATGGTCTTCGACCGGGCCGCCGGCGCGTTCGAAGGGGCCCTGGTGTGGGTGCTGAGTCTGCTGGTCGTGCTGTGGCTGGCCAGCAGCGGCGTGCAACTGGTGGCGAGCGGCATTTCCAGCCTGTTCGGCGGGATCGGTCAGACCGTCGGTGCAACCATGTCGGGGATGGAGAACCTGTCCAGCGGTGACGTACAGCAGATACTGAACCGTCTGAACGACCCGCAGACCTCCAAGACCATCGCGTCCGCGACCGGCATGTCCGAACAGGAAGTACGGGCGCAGTTGGGTGACGTATCACGACGCGTCGAGGCGGTGCGCGACAATCCGCAACAGGCAGCGGCTGAAGTGCGGCAGGGCACGGCGCAATTGATGGACCGGGCCCGCGCGCAGCTGCCAGCCATGGCGGAGCGCGCGCAAGAAGGAGCGACCAAGGCCGCGTGGATCACCTTCGCGGCGATGATCATCTCGCTGCTCGCCGCGATTGGCGGCGCAATGCTTGGCCGCAAGCGCGTGGTCAATGCACTGGCGCACTCGGATGTCCCTTCCGAGATCGCCACTGCCGGCCAGGATCGTACCGAGCGCGTCAGGACCGAGCCGGGTCGACCGCTGCGCTGAACGGGCTTCAGCCCGTTCAGGCGCGGGGCAGCGTCACGCCTTGCTGACCCTGATACTTGCCGCCGCGGTCCTTGTACGAGGTCTCGCAGACTTCGTCGGATTCGAGGAACAGCATCTGCGCGACGCCTTCGTTCGCATAGATCTTGGCGGGCAGCGTGGTGGTGTTGGAGAACTCGAGCGTGACGTGGCCCTCCCACTCGGGCTCCAGCGGCGTGACGTTCACGATGATGCCGCAGCGGGCGTAAGTGGACTTGCCGAGGCAGATCGTCAGCACGTTGCGCGGAATGCGGAAGTACTCGACGGTGCGGGCCAGTGCGAACGAGTTCGGCGGGATGATACAAACATCCGACGTCACGTCGACGAAGCTCTTGGAATCGAAATTCTTCGGATCGACGATGGTCGAATTGATGTTGGTGAAGATCTTGAATTCGTTCGCGCAGCGCACGTCGTAGCCATAGCTGGACGTGCCGTATGAAATGATCTTGCCGTTGCTCGCGGTGCGTACCTGCCCCGGCTCGAATGGCTCGATCATGCCCTCGGCAGCCATGCGACGAATCCAGCGATCAGACTTGATGCTCATAGGTATTGAATAGTTGAAAAAAAAACGGTGGGCCGGGCGCGGCTCAGGTGTCTTCGGTCGAAATGGTCGGAAACGCCGGTGTGGGCTGCAGGCCGGCAACGACCAGGCGGGCCGCGGTGCGGCGCGCGAGATCGATGTAAGCACGCCCGATCTTGCTATCCGGCTCGCTCACGACCGTGGGGCGGCCACCGTCGACCTGCTCGCGAATTCGAATATCGAGCGGCAGCTCGCCCAGCAGCTCGACGCCATACTGTTCGGCCATGCGGCGCCCGCCGCCGGCACCGAAGATATGCTCTTCGAAGCCGCAGTTCGAGCACACGTGGGTGCTCATGTTCTCGACCACGCCCAGCACCGGCACCTCGACCTTCTGGAACATGCGCAATCCCTTGCGGGCGTCCAGCAATGCGATGTCCTGCGGCGTGGTCACGATCACCGCGCCACTGACCGGCACACGCTGCGATAGCGTGAGCTGCGTGTCACCCGTGCCCGGCGGCATGTCGACGATCAGATAGTCCAGCTCGCCCCAGCGGGTGGTCTCGAGCAGCTGCACCAGCGCCTGCGTGACCATCGGGCCGCGCCACACCATCGGCTGCTCCACGTCCACCAGGAAGCCGATGGACATCACCTTGATGCCATAGGCTTCGGGCGCGACCATGGTTTTCTGGTCCGGGCTGGTGGGCTTTTCCCGGCTCAGGCCCATCATCTGCGGCTGGCTCGGTCCATAGATGTCCGCATCGAGCAGGCCGACCGCGGCGCCCTCATGCGCCAGGCCGAGGGCCAGGTTCACCGCGGTCGTGGACTTGCCCACGCCGCCCTTGCCCGAGGCCACCGCGATGATGTTCCGGATCCCCTGGACGGGCTTCAGGTTCTTCTGCACGGAGTGCGAAGCAACGCGCCAGCCGATGTCGAGCTGCAGCCGCTGCAGCCAGCCGAGCGAGCGCGCCCGACGCTCCAGCTCGGCCGCAAGCTCGCTACCATAGCGGCCGGCGGGAAACCCCAGCTCGACGTTGACCACGGCGGTGCCATTGCTGACCTGGACGCTCCGAAGGGCACCGGCACGCTCCAGCGTCAGGCCGAGATAGGGGTCGAGGTAAGCGCCCAGTAGCTGGCGCAGCTCGGATTCGTGCACAGTAGTTTCGGAGCTCATCGGAATAGCCGTTCAGGACGCTGCCGGCGGGCCGCGGATTGTAGCGGATTTGGCCTGAAAGACCGCGGGGAGCCGGGAGAGGAAATGGCCGACCTGAACTCGATACACGGCAGCCGTGGCATAATGCGCGGCAATATGCAATGCGCACGGCAGCTGCGCCACTAAGAAACGGATACCAAAGCCTCGATGCGTTTTTTTTCCGATCTCAGAGCCGAGCGCCTGATCGCCGAGATCCGCGGGATTGGGGACCCGCTGCATCCGGACTCGCAAAAAGCGCTGCAGAAGCTCATCAAGATCGGCGCGGGCGCCATCCCCAAGATCCTGGACGCGCTGGCCGTGGCCGATCGCAAGGAAACCGCCGTCTACATCGACACCCTGACCCAGCTGATCGACAACAAGAGCTTCCCCATCCTGGCCGAGGGCATGGCCGAAGGCAGCCCGCGCACCGTCAGCGCCATCGGCCAGGCGCTGGCCGCCAGCCGCAACTACAGCGCCAGCCTGCTGATCGAGCTGCTCGGCCGGGCCGACATCCCCAAGCCGACCATTCTGGAGGTGATCGCGGGCCAGAAAGGCCGGTTCACCGTGCGCGACCTGCTGCAGCACGCCTACAGCCAGGAAGCGAACGAAAAGGCCGCGCTGTTCAAGATCGTCGGCGAGCTGGCCGACGAGTCCTCGTTGCCCGAGCTGATCAGCCGCATCGAAGGCAAGGACTCGACCGCCCGCATCCACATCATCAACATCCTGGCCCGCTTCAACCGGCCGGAGGTGTCGCAGGCCATTCAGACCCAGCTGCGCGACCCGAATAAGATGATCCGGCAAGCCGCGCTGAATGCGCTGTCGAAGATGGATGGCCCGCTGAACATCGGACCGATCTGTCAGCTGCTGCGCGACCCGGACCTGGAAGTCGCCAACCGCGCCATCGACGTGGTGGTGCGCGCCAGGGACCCGGACACGATGAAATATCTCATCGACGTGCTCAAGGACGAGAACGAGTACGCCCGCCGCGCCGGCGTGGAAGTGCTGAATCATCTCGGCACCGCGAACGACATCAAACATCTGCTGCAGGTCATCAAGGACGACGACTGGTGGGTCCGCACCCGCGCCGCCGATGCGCTCGGCAAGATCGGCGGGCCGCGCGTCGTCGACGCCGTCATCGAGCTGATTCGCGACGAAGACGAAGACGTGCGCCGCGCCGCCATCGAAATCCTGAATCAGACCAAGGACGAGCGCGCCATCAACTTCCTGATCGAAGCCACCAAGGACAAGGACTGGTGGGTCAGCGAGCGCGCCGTCGATGCGCTGGCGGAGATCGGCAGCAAGAAGGCCGTGCCCGCGCTGCTGGATCTGCTGAAAACAGACAACACCCGCTCATTGCCGACCGTGGCGCGAGCGCTCGGCAAGCTCGGCGATACGCGCGTGATCGAGTCGCTGGTGCACCTGCTGGATCGGCCCGAGAAAGAGATCAAGGTCGAGGCCATCAACGCCCTCGCCCGCCTCGCCGACGACAAGCGCGCCGATGCGGTGCGCAGCTACATTCAGGCGGCCGGCTCCAATACCAACGATCCGACCATCGAGCACGCCGCGATCCGCGCCATCGAAGATATCGACCTGCGCTATTCCAGCACCGCCGTCGCCGCCGCCATCAAGGCCGGTCGCACTGGCTCCGAGCCGGCGCGCGGCGCGGGCAGGACCATGGGCGCGGAACCGGCGCGCACGCTGCTGATCGATCGCGGCGATGTCGATCAGGTCATCAAGAAAGCCGAGGAATCGGCGGCGGCCACCGCCAAGCTCGACATCGGCACGCTCAAGCCGGGCGATGTGGTCGAAGGCCGTTACAAGTTCATCGAGAAGATCGGCAAGGGCGCGTTCGGTACCGTGCTGCTGATGGAAGACACGGTGGTCGAGGAGCGGCTGATCCTGAAGTTCCTGAACCCGAACGTGGCGCAGGACGAAGAGATGATGAAGCGTTTCGTGCACGAGCTGCGCTACTCGCGCAAGATCACGCACAAGAACGTCATCCGCATCTACGACTTCCTGTACATGCGCGGCAACTACGCCATCTCGATGGAGTATTTCCCGTCGCACACGCTGGGCAGCGAAATCGTCAACGAGAAGCCGTTGCCGCTGCCCCGCGCCATCCAGTACGGCATCGACATCTGCACCGGCATGACGGTCGCGCATCACGCCGGCATCGTGCATCGTGACTTGAAGCCCGCCAACATCCTGATCAACAACGAGGGGCTGCTGAAGATCGTGGACTTCGGCGTTGCCGCCGCGCAGAAGGAAGGCGACACGCAGCTCACCAAGACCGGTTACGTGATCGGCTCGCCCAAATACATGGCGCCCGAGCAGATCCTCGGCAAGAAGGTGGACGAGCGCGCCGACATCTACAGCGTCGGCGTGATCCTGTACGAGATGGTCACGGGCGTGCCGCCCTACAGCCGCGGCGACCACATGTCGGTCATGTATCAGCACGTGCAGGGCAAGGCGAAGTCGGCCATCGAGGTCAACCCGCAGCTGCCCCGGCCGCTCTCCGACCTGGTCAGCAAGGCCATGGCGGTGGACAAGACCAAGCGCTTCCAGAGCATGGACGAGCTGCGCATCGCGCTGGAAAAAGCGCTGACCTGAGCGGCGCGCCACGGCCCTGCACGGCAGGCGCCCGCCGGGCGCGACGGATTTTTGACGCACGACCCCGACCGGGACGTGCCATTGATCGCCCGTCGTCCCCCGTTGGTCGCAAAGTGAGTGGCGGCGACCCGCCCTGACACGGTAGGCTCCCGCCGCCACGGACCTCAAGTTCTTTGCATGGCCCGAATAGACGCCTTTCTCAAGCTCGGCACCGATCAAGGCTGTTCCGACATCCACTTCGCGGTCGGCCTGCCGCCCATGTTGCGAATGCATGGCGATCTGCTGCCGATCAAATTCCGCGACCTGAGCCAGGCCGAGCTGGAAGGCTACATCGTCGAGATCATGAATCGCGGCCACCAGGATCAGCTGCGCCGGGGCCACGACGTTGACTTCTCCTATGTCGCGAGCAACGGGGGGCGCTTCCGCGTCAACGTGTTCCGAAAGGAAACGGGCGTCGGCGCCACGTTCCGCGCCATTCCGTCCGACGTGCCGACCATCGACCGGCTGGCGCTGCCGCCCATCGTCAAGAAGCTGTGCGACAACCACCAGGGCATGATCCTGGTCACCGGCTCCACCGGCACGGGCAAGTCGACCACGCTCGCGGCAATGATCGATTACCTCAACTCGACGCGCCGGCTGAACATCATCAGCCTGGAAGACCCCATCGAGTTCGTGCACAAGAGCAAACAAAGCCAGGTCATCCAGCGCGAGCTGAACACGCACCTGCCGTCGTTCTCCGAAGGCGTGCGCGCGGCCATGCGCGAAGACCCCGACGTGATCCTGGTCGGCGAATTGCGAGACGCGGATACCATCCGCTGGGCGATGACCGCCGCCGAAACCGGCCACCTGGTGCTCGGCACGCTGCATACGACCGGCGCGGTGAAAACCATCGACCGTATCGTGGACGCGCTGCCGGCCGACGAGCGCGAGCAGACCAAGGCGTTCCTGGCCAACAGCCTGATCGCCGTCGTCACGCAGGTGCTGGTGAAGACCGCCGACCAACGCGGCCGCAAGGCGATCTGCGAAATCATGGTCGTGACCCGCGCCATCGGCAAATTGATCATGACCGATCAGACGCACCAGATTCCCTCGCAGCTGCAGATGGGCAAGGACCTGGGCATGCAGATGCTCGACCAGTCGCTGCTCGCCAACGTACAGGCCAAGGAAATCGATCCCGACGACGCCTACGTGTACGCGAACGACAAGAAGCTGTTCGCGCGCTTCGTCACCGATACCAGCGTATTGCCCAAGCTCGACCTGGCCCCGGGCTGATCATGAAAACATTCATTCAACCCCCGGGTACAGGATGTACCCCGCCGCCAGAGGCGGCGAGCGAGTGCCAAAAGTCGCGCCTTTTGCCAGCTCGCACGAGGGTCGCGGCAGGATGCCCGATCCCGAGTATTTGATATGAGCATTGAAGCCAGCCAAGCCGCAGCAGCGGGCGCGACGCAGAACACTTATGTGCCGCGCCGGATCGACGAGTTCCTCAAGGAAGTGCTGAGCAAGAACGGCTCGGACCTGCACTTCATCGCGGGCGATCCGCCGCGCATTCGTTTGTATGGCGAGCTGCACAACCTGCGGCCCGAGCCGCTGACGCCGCAGTTCGTGGAAGAAACATTGCGCGAGATCATGCCGCGCGCCGCGGCCATGCGCCTGGAAGAAAAGCACGGCGCCGACTTCGCGTACATCATTCCCGGCGTCTCGCGCTTTCGCGTCAACGTCATGCGCCATTTGTACGGGTTGGGCTGCGTGTGCCGCGCCATTCCCTCCAAAGCCCTGACCCTGGACCAGCTCAATGTGCCGGATGCCATCCGCAACCTGTGCAAGGTGAACAATGGCTTGATCCTGGTGACCGGCAAGACCGGCTCGGGCAAGTCGACCACGCTGGCCGCGATGATCGACGACATGAACGCGCGGCTGAAAGGTCACATCCTCACCATCGAGGACCCGATCGAGTTCGTGCATCAACGCAAGAACTGCCTGGTGAGCCAGCGCGAGATCGGCACGCACAGCCCGTCGTTCTCCGAGGCGTTGCACTCGGCGCTGCGTGAAGATCCCGACGTGATCCTGGTCGGCGAGTTGCGCGACTACGAAACCATGAGCATCGCGGTGACCGCGGCCGAGATGGGCATCCTGGTGATGGGCACGTTGCACACCAACGGCGCCGCGCCGACCGTCGACCGCATCGTGAACGCCTTCCCGGCGGACAAGCAGTCGCACGTACGAGCGATGCTCTCCACGTCCCTGCGCGGCGTGATCTCGCAGCAGCTGATCCCCAGGGCCGGCAAGCCGGGCCGCGTCGCCGCCCACGAAATCCTGGTGAACACCCCGGCCGTGGCCAACCTGATCCGCCAGGGCAAACTCGACCAGCTGGAGAACGCCATGCAGAGCGGCGCCGCCTTCGGCATGCGCCTGATGGACAGCGCCATTCAGGAGTTGCTGGACAAGGGCATCATCAGCGGCAGGCACGCCTACCAGAAGGCCATCAACAAGGCGAAGTTCGAGCAGTTCAAGGACATGGGCTGACGGCCGCCCGCGTGTGCTGCGCATCCATCATCGTTGCCGCAGCGGCGAAACTGAAGTGAAATCCCGCGCGGCCTGATCCGCGCGATAACCCACGGACGATGGGTTGCCTGAAATAGCCGAATGCTCTTGATTTTGGAGAGAAGAGGCATTACACCACCGTTCACCATGCGACCCCGCAACTTCACCAAGCAGATGGCGCAGGAAGTGCTGCGAAAGCACTGGGACCGCAGGGTGCCGGTGGACCCCGCCGCACTTGCCGTGAAGATGCAGGCGAAGGTCGTCGGCACCGACCTCGGAGAGCTCAGCGGCAAGTTCACACTGACGCAAGCCGGGCCGTTGATCGAATTCAACGCCACCGAACCGGAAGTGCGGCAGCGATTCAGCATCGCCCACGAATTGGGACACTTCGTGTTGGGACACGGCTCCGCCTTTCGCGATCCCGCCAAGAATTTCTCGGCTTCTCACTTTGACTACAACGAAGTCGATGCGAACAAGTTTGCCGCGGAACTGTTGATGCCCGAATCCGCGGTAGCGCAATTCGTGCGTGACGATGAGCTGTACGATTTGCGCGCGCTGGCCAAACGCTTCCACGTTTCGGAAGCCGCCATGAAATACCGGCTCAAGAACCTCGGCTGGATCAAATAATAAATGCCCGATCCTCAGGATCTCTCGACAGGGGAAGTCTCGGCGACGGTACGGGCCGTCGCGAACTGGCAGATTCGCGAAGAAAATCAGCGGCTGAAATGGAAGACGGGGGTGTTGATCGGCTCGGCCGCGATCGTCATCGTGTTTTACGCAACGCTACTGGCCTTCATCTTTCGCATCAGGATGTGCTGGGTCAATCCCGCCTCGACCAACCTGATCATCGGCATCCTGGCGGCCATTCCCACCCTGCTCGCGATCAATCTGGTGCGCATGGTCGCCAGGCCGACGGCGTCGCAGGATCCCGACGATATCGGACACAACCCCTGGCTGGCGCTCGGCAAAGAGGCCTTGGACGTGCTGAAGAACTGGTCGAAGCCCTCCAGCGGTTGACTCACCGGGCGGGAGATGTCCGGCACCTCGCCACCTGCCCACCGTGGCATAATTTGGCTCCTTTGCCCTCGCCTTGCCGCGCTAAATGACTGCCGCACCTCGCAATTATTTCGTCACGACCGCCCTGCCGTACGCCAATGGACCGTTCCACATCGGTCATATCATGGAGTACATCCAGGCCGACATCTGGGTGCGGTTCCAGCGCCTGCAGGGCCACAAGGTCCACTGGATGGGCGCGGACGACGCGCATGGCGCTCCCATCATGCTCAAGGCCGAAGCCGAAGGCATCACGCCGGAGGAACTGGTCGGGCGCATCGCCGCCGGCCGGCCGCGCTCGCTCAACGGCTTCCTGCTGAGCTTCGATCACTGGCACTCGACCCATTCGCCCGAGAACACCGAGCTGTCGCAGGAGATCTACCGCGCGCTCAAGGCCAACGATCTGATCTACGACAAGCCGGTGGAGCAGTTCTTCGATCCGGTCAAGAACATGTTCCTCGCCGATCGCTACATCAAGGGCGAGTGCCCGAACTGCCACGCCCCGGATCAGTACGGCGACGCGTGCGAGAACTGCAGCTCCGTGTATGCGCCCACCGATCTGATCAATCCGTACTCGACCCTGTCCGGCGCGAAGCCGGTGCGCAAGAGCTCGGATCATTTCTTTTTCAAACTGTCCGACCCGCGCTGCGTCGAGTTCCTCACCGAGTGGACCAAGCGTCTGCAGCCGTCGGTCGCGAACAAAGCCAGCGAATGGCTGAGCGGCAAGGGCGATCAGGAGCTGGGCGACTGGGACATCTCGCGCGATGCGCCCTACTTCGGCATTCCGATCCCCGACGCGCCGGGCAAATATTTCTATGTGTGGCTGGACGCGCCGGTCGGTTATCTCGCGGCACTGAAGAACTATTTCACCACTGGCAAAGCGAAGGCCAATGGCGAGCCGCGCAGCTTCGAGCAGTTCATCAGCGCGGACGATGTCCAGCAGATCCATTTCATCGGCAAGGACATCATCTATTTCCATACGCTGTTCTGGCCGGCGATGCTGAAGTTCGCCGGGCGCAAGATTCCGGACAACGTCTACGTGCACGGCTTCATCCAGCTGGGTGGCTCGAAGATGTCGAAGTCTCGCGGCACCGGCCTGAGCCCGGTCCGTTATCTCGACCTCGGCATGAATCCCGAGTGGCTGCGCTATTACCTGGCCGCCAAGCTCAATGCGAACGTCGAAGACATCGACTTCAACCCCGACGATTTCGTGGCACGCGTGAACTCGGACCTGGTCGGCAAGTACGTCAACATCGCCAGCCGCTGCGCCGGGTTCATCACCAAACGTTTCGGCGGCAAGCTCGGCGCGCTCGATCCAGCGGCTCAGCAGCTGCAGCAGGATTTCGCCAGCGACGCAGAATGCTGGAACCGCATCGGCGAGTTGTATGAAGGCCGCGAGTTCGGCAAGGCGATGCGCGAGATCGGCACGCTGCTGGATCGCGTAAACCAGTACATCGACTCGGCCAAGCCGTGGGAGCTGGCGAAGGTCGCCGGCGAAGAGCACCGACTGCACCAGGTCTGCTCGACCGCGTTGAACTTCTTCTGGTACCTCACCGTGCTGCTGGCGCCGGTGCTGCCGGAGACGGCGCGCAAGGTGCAGGCTTTCCTGCGGCTGAGCGATGCGCAGATGCGCTGGGGCCAACACCAGTGGCTGCCCGCGGGTCACGAGATCGGCACCTACGAACATCTGCTCCAGCGCGTCGATCCGAAACAGCTGATCGCGCTGTTCGACACCGGCGAGCCGGAAGTGAAGCCGGCCGCAAAGGCCACGACGGTCGCCTCCACCAAGCCGGCCGAGGCGAAGGCGGCAGCCGACGAGCCGGTGGGCGAAATCAGCATCGACGATTTCGCCAGGATCGATCTGCGCATTGCCAGGGTCGTCGCGGCCGAAACCGTCGAAGGCTCGGACAAGCTGCTGAAGCTCACGCTCGACGTGGGCGACAGCCAGCGTACAGTGTTCTCCGGCATTCGCTCGGCGTATGCGCCAGAGCAACTGGTGGGCCGCCTCACGCTGGTCCTGGTGAACCTGAAGCCGCGCAAGATGCGCTTCGGCACCTCCGAAGGAATGGTGCTGGCCGCGGGACCGGGCGGCAAAGATATCTTCCTGCTCTCGCCCGACTCCGGCGCGACCGCAGGCATGAAGGTGAAATAGCCACGCGGCGGCACCGCTCGAACCATGTCCGCGCTTTTGCTCATTCTGCTCAGCGCCGTCCTGGTGAACGTGATGGCTCTGACGCGCATGCCTTCGTGGCGCCCGTTCGCCGCCGTCACGGGAACCTTCAAGGGCGCGCAGGGCCTGGCGATCGCATCGCTGATCGCCATTCCGCTGGTGGCCACCATCGCCTGGTCGTTGTCGGCGTGGGTGCTGAAGCCGAACGGCCTCGGCTATCTCGGAACGTTTGTATTTGTGATCGTCGCGGTGGCGGTCGTGCCGCTGGTCGAACTGATCATGCGGCGCGACGCTCGTCTGCAACCCCAGCGCCCCGGCTTCCCCCTGCTCGTGACCACCAACTCCGCCGTGCTCGGTATCGCGCTGATGGTGGACGCACGGATGCAGAACATCGTCGATGCCGTGTCATTCTCCGTCGCCATGGCCGCGGCGTTGGGTTTCCTGATGCTGGCATTCGCCGCCATGCACGACCGCTTGCAGCACGCCGACGTGCCCGGCGTGTTCCGGGATGCGCCGCTCGCGCTGGTCAGTGCCGGCATCATGGCGCTGGCGTTCATGGGCTTCACCGGACTGATTCAGGAATGACGACCTGGCGATGATCACCGCGCTCGTCACAATCATGGTGCTCGCTGCCCTCGCCGGCCTGGCGACGGTGGTCACGGCCGGCGCGCCCGAAGAAATCTCGTTGGCCGATCGCATCGACGCCTTGCTGCCACAGACGCAATGTCGACGCTGCACGTTCGCCGGCTGCCGTCCTTACGCGGAAGCGATCGCGCAGGGCGCGGCCGATATCAACCAGTGTCCGCCCGGAGGCGAGCGCACGGCAAAGGCTCTGGCGCGCTTGATGGGCGTGGCGCCCAAGCCGGTCGGCAAGGAATTCGGCGTCGTTCCCGATCATCCGGCGGTGGCTTTCATCGAAGAAGAAGCGTGCATCGGTTGCACCAAGTGCATCCAGGCCTGTCCGGTCGACGCCATCGTCGGAGCCTCTCGTCACATGCACACGGTGATTGCGGCGGACTGCACCGGATGTGAGTTGTGCATTCCACCCTGCCCGGTCGATTGCATCATCATGCGACCGGCGCCCACGGTCGCGCGATGACCGCCAGCGAACTACTCACCGGCGGTCTGCGCCTCGAAGCGCACAAGCAGCGTTCCACCAAGGCACCGATCCGCATCGCGAGTCTGGCGGAGCGCTATGTGATTCCGCTCGATCAGCACTCGGGTTTGTCGGCAGTGCCGCTGGTGAAGCCTTCGGATCGCGTGCGCATGTGGCAACCGATTGCGCAGCCGGCGCCCGGCATCAGTGCCTGGCTCCACTCGCCAGTCTCTGGAGAGGTGGTTGCGATCGAGCCGAGACCCGCTCCGCATCGACTCGGCGCGCCGACGCTCAGCATCGTCATTGCCAACGACGGTCGCGACGAGCGCTTCGAGAACGCAGCCGCGATCGTTTCCTTCGAACAGATATCGCCGACCGAAGCGTGCGAGCACATCGGGCGCGCCGGCATCGTCGGACTGGGCGGCGCTGCGTTTCCCACCGCGAACAAACTCGAAAGCTCGCTGTGCGAGAACGGCCCGCAGCTGCTGCTCAATGGCGCCGAGTGCGAGCCTTACATCAGTTGTGACGAAATGCTGATGCGCGAGCGCGCCGAGGACATCGTGTTCGGCGGCCGAGCGTTGCTTCACGCGCTTTGCGCCCGGAACTGCACGATCGCGATCGAGGAGGATGTTCCGGAAGCACAGGCTGCTCTGCTTCGAGCCATCGAGAAAGCGGGCGATTCGAGGATTCGAATCAAAGTCGTGCCGGCGATTTATCCCGCCGGCGGCGAGCGGCAGTTGATTGCCACGGTCTTCGGCGTCGAAGTCCCACACGATGGCCTGCCGGCAGACATCGGCATCGTCTGTCAGAACGTCGGCACGGCCGCGGCCATCGCTCGCTGGATTCGTGACGGACAACCGTTGGTGAGCCGCATCGTCACCGTCACAGGGGACGGCGTGACAGAAGCCGGCAACTGGGAAGCGCGTATCGGCACGCCATTCTCGAGTCTGATCGTCGACAGTGGCGGTTACACCGAACGCATGGCGCGGCTGATCATGGGCGGCTCGATGATGGGCATCCCACTGCCTCATGACGACCTGCCCGTCGTGAAGGCAACCAATTGCATCATCGCCGCTTCGGCTCTCGATCTGCAGCCGCGCAGCGCCGAAATGCCGTGCATCCGCTGCGGCAACTGCTCGCAAGCGTGCCCGGCTTTCCTGCTGCCACAACAACTGCACTGGTACTTGCAACCTTTCGACGGCGATCAACTCGCACGCCACGGCCTGCTCGACTGTATCGAATGCGGCTGCTGCGATTACGTCTGCCCCAGCCAGATCCCGCTGGTCGAACGCTTCCGCGAAGCCAAGCCGCTGCTCACTCGTGAGCTCGACGCTCGACTCACCGCAGACGCCGCACGCGCCCGCTTCATCGCCCGCAACGAACGCCTCGCGCGCCTCGAAGCCGAACATCGTGCGAAACTGGCGGCGAAGCGGCGCCCCAGGAACGAGCCCACCTCATGACCTTCCCGACGACACCCGCCCCGCATGTGGTCGCGCATGACAGCGTCGGGCGAGTCATGCGGATCGTCATTTATGCATTGCTGCCGACCGTGCTGCTGCATGTGGCGTTCTTTGGTGTGGGCCTGTTGGTGCAAATCACGTTGGGAGTGGCGACGGCGCTGGTCTCGGAAGCGCTGGCGTTGCGACTGCGGCGCAAGCCGGTCGAACCGTTTCTGAAAGACGGCAGCGCGATCGTCACGGCGATGCTGCTGGCGCTGTGCCTGCCGCCGCTGGCGCCGTGGTGGCTGGTGGTGAGTGGCACCGCGTTCGCCATTCTGCTGGCGAAACATTTGTATGGGGGCCTGGGCGCGAATCCGTTCAATCCGGCGATGGTCGGTTATGCCGTGCTGCTGGTTTCGTTTCCGGTGCAGTTGCTGCAGTGGCTGCCGCCCGCGGGCATGGATATGGAACAGGTGAAGTTGTCGATCGGCGAAACCGTCCAGACCATTCTTACTGGGTCGTTGCCGTCGCGGCTCACCTGGGACGCCGTAACGTCACCGACGCCGCTGGAGGCGTTGCGCACCAATCTGAAAATGGGCATGACGATGGCCGAGGCGCAAGCGGCGCCGATCTTCGGCACGCTCGGCGGCCGCGGCTGGGAATGGATCAATCTGGCGACGCTGGCCGGCGGCCTCGCGTTGCTGGGGTTGCGCATCATCCGCTGGCACATCCCGGTGGCCATGCTCAGCGCCATCGTGATCAGCGCCTCGCTGATGTACATGGTCGATCCCGGCACCTATGCCGGCCCGATCTTTCATCTCACTTCCGGCGCGAGCCTGCTGGGCGCATTCTTCATCGCGACCGACCCGATCTCGGCGGCCACCAGCGATCGGGGGCGGTTGATTTACGGCGCCGGCATCGGCGTGCTGACCTACGTGATCCGCACCTGGGGCGGCTATCCCGATGGCGTCGCGTTCGCGGTGTTGCTGATGAACCTGTCGGTGCCGCTCATCGATCGCTACACGATCCCGCGCATCTATGGCCATGCCCGCTGACAAGCGCAACCTCGCCAGACCGACGGTGACGCTCGTGATCATCGCGGCCGTGCTCACGGTCGGGCTGGTCACGTTGGCGAACCTCACGCGCGACCGGATCGCCCGCAATCAAGAAGTCTGGATCAAACAGCATCTGGATGCGCTCGTCGCTCCGCAGAGCTACGACAACGATCCCCTCACCGACACCATCGAGGTCATCGCGCCCGACCTGCTCGGCACGGCCGCACCGGTCACAGCGTATCGGATGCGCAAGGGCGGACTGCCAGTCGCGGTCGCCATTCGCTCGATCGCACCCGATGGCTACCGCGGCCCGCTGGAGTTGCTGGTCGCCATCGCTCCCGGCGGCCAGCTGATCGGTGTGCAGGTCATCCGTCACAACGAAACACCCGGCCTCGGCGATGCGTTCGAAAATCGTGACGCCGGCTGGCTGGATAAATTTCGGGGTCTGTCCTTGAGCAAGCCGCCACAGCAGCGCTGGACGGTGCGTCGCGACGGTGGCGACTTCGATGCGTTCACCGGCGCGACCATTACGCCGCGAGCCATCGTGAAGGCGGTACGACGGACTCTGGAGTTCTATCAAGGCAATGAGGACCGTTTGTATCAGGACGGCAAACCTCGATGAATACGCCCGCAGCTCATAATGACGACGCGGAGGGCCTGAGCGTGAGGCCCGGCGCGGCGAGCAATTTCCCGCCGCCCCCTGCGAGACATCGCGCGTTCGGCAGCACATTGCAACTGCTCGCGCTGTGTCCGTTGCTCGCCGTGAGCGATACCGTCGTCAAAGCGCTCGGCTTCGGCGCTCTGGTGCTGGTGATATTTCCACTCGCGACGCTGTTACTCGCCGCCGTCCGTCGCTGGCTGGATGAGTCCATCGTCCTTCCTTGCAGCCTGCTCGTCACAGCAGGGCTCGTCACCGCAGCAGAACTGTTCATGCGCGCATGGTTCCATGACTTGGGCGCGTCGTTCGGCGTGTTCCTGCCACTGCTCGCCGTGAACGTCGTAGTGATCGATCAGCTGCAAACATCCAGCGCGGATCGCGGCACGGCGCTGATCCGCAGCGTGCGCATTGCCGTCGGTATCGCCCTGACCTTGATTGCGCTGGGCCTCGCTCGCGAGCTCGTTGGCCGGGGTTCGTTGCTGAGCGGCGCCGCCACGCTGTTCGGCAGCTGGGCACAGCAGCTGGAGATCAAAGTATTCAGCGTCGACATGGGCTTCCTGCTCGCCCTGCTGCCGCCCGGCGCATTCATTTCGCTGGGCCTGCTGATCGCCGCACGCAACTGGATGGCCCGCCGCAAATCCACCCCACCATGAACCGCAAAAAGATCGCCGCGATTTTCGAACGCCTCAAGGCCGCCAATCCCAAGCCGACCACCGAGCTGGAATATTCCACGCCGTTCGAGCTGCTGATCGCGGTGATCCTGTCGGCCCAGGCGACCGACAAGAGCGTCAATCTCGCCACGCGCGAGCTGTACAAACATGCCAACACACCGCAGGCCATCCTGGCGCTCGGCGTGGACGGGCTCTCGAAGTACATCAAGACCATCGGGCTGTTCAATACCAAGGCGAAGAATGTGATTGCGACCTGTCGCATCCTGATCGAACAGCATGGCGGGCAGGTTCCGGAATCGCGCGAAGCATTGGAAGCGTTACCTGGCGTCGGCCGCAAAACGGCGAATGTGATTTTGAACACCGCGTTCGGCCATCCCACGATCGCGGTCGACACGCACATCTTCCGCGTCGCGAACCGCACCGGCCTCGCGCCGGGCGACAACGTGCGCACTGTCGAAGATCATCTCCTGAGGGTGGTGCCACCGGAGTACGCGCACGATGCACATCACTGGCTGATCCTGCACGGCCGTTACACCTGCATTGCCCGCAAACCGAAGTGCCCGGAATGTGTGATCCGTGATCTCTGCGAGTACAAGGACAAGACGCCACCGGAAACCAAGCCGGAGAGGCGCAGCATCTTTGCGCAGCCCAAACGCACAGCAACGAAACCGACTGTCGCGGCAACCAAGGCGAAGCTCGCGCAGAAGCTCAGAAACAAACGCGTCTGAGCGCACCCTGAATCGCTGTACGTTTATCTCTGAGGCCGCTTGCAAACCGGGCTGCGACAGCCGCAAGTGTCGACAGAATTGACACGCCGATATCTCATTTGAGCCTCCTTGCAAAAACTCACAACCCGCGCGCTAGAATCGCAAGCCACGGCTGACGGCCAGCCGGACAACAAACAAGCACAGCGGGTCACGGCCGCCCCAAGGGAAGATTCGAGTGTTCGCTCAGCGGATTCCGGTTCTCGTATTGCTCTCTTGCGTCCTCGCCGCTTGCGGCGGTGGCGGTAGCAGCGAAGGTGCAGGTACAGGCGTCAATCAGCCTCCGCCGACCACGCCACCAACCACACCGCCGGGGGGCGATCCTCCCACGAATCCGCCGCCCTCACCGCCCGCCGACGACGAATTGAGCAGCGCGCAGAACGCCAAGCTGCGCATCTTTCAGGATCAAGACCTGCTCACCATCGACTGGCAGGACCTGTTCGACAACGAGCTCGGCTATCAACTGCAGCGGCGCGGTGCCGATGGCGAGTGGCAAGCAGTCAACACGCTCGGGCCGGGCGACGGCGAACGTATGCTGTGGATGCCCATCATCGGGGTCTCGGGCTCCTATCGGCTGGTCGCGCTGCTGGACGATCATGTGATGCCGCTGCACGCGGGCCTGAACGAAACCGAATTCCCCCTCGATCTGGGCCCCTCGCCGATGACCATCACGCTCGATCAAGCCGAGCCGGTGACGGGAAACGTGCAGGTCAGCATGCAAAATGTCGGGCCGGCGCTGTCCGTGGTGTACCAGTTGGATAACCAGCGAATCGCCGAATCGAGCGCGGGCGGTGCATTCACCGCAACGCTGCCGCCGGAACGTCTTCTGAACGGACGGCACACACTCACGGCGCTGGTCCAGAAAACCGAAGGCCTGTTCATCTATCTCAACCGGTCGCTGCACGTGAACAATCCGAGCCTGGCGCTGCTGCTGGGCGTGACTCAGTCCTCGACCATCGCCAGCACGCTCCTGAGGATGAACGCCCTGGCCACGTCCCAGGCTGGCGTGGCCTCGATCGCCTTCTTCGTCAACGACGCGCCGGTGTCAGTGCTGACCGCGCCCGACGAGACCGGCCGCTACGTGGTCACACTCGATCGCAGCACCCTGCCCTCCGGCCTGAACGCATTTCGGGCGGTAGCGACCGACTACAACGGCGCCAGCGTCAGCATGGAACAGCGCTTCACGATCAATCAGTGGCCGTCGCTGGAAGTCAGCGGACTGTTCGACGGCATGATTGCGGCGAACGGCCGGCTGGATGTGCAGGCCACCTTCGGTGATGACACGCCCGGCGCCACACTGACCATCCTGGTCGGCCAACACCGGCTGGTGCAGACGCAGACCAGCCCGCTGCGCGGCAGCTACTCGCTCGATGGCATCGCGCCCGGACGATATCCCGTGCTCGTTCGTGTCCGGGATGCGACCGGCAAAGTCAACGTGCGCACCTATCAGGTCATCGTGTCGTCCACGGGACTGAGCTATGAGCTGCTCGCGACCGACGCCGCAGAACTGCTCGCCACCGATCGAGGCGCGCTGTTGTATAGAAAACATTCGGGCGCAACCGTGCTCGAGACGGCCACGGGGACGGAAACACAACTCCCGGCCGCAAGCGCCTCCTTCGAGCGCTACTGGCTGGTGGAAAACCGCATCGTTGCCAGGGGCAGCAACGGGCACGTTTATGTGCTCGATGCGAACGGACAGCCGACCGATCTGTCCGCGTCCGACCTGTATTCGGCGTTTCCAAAGGTTCGTGGCCCCTGGGTCACCTGGACACAACCGTCGTCGTTCAGGCTGTACAACGTGCGGACCGGCGAGTTACGCAGCGTGCAGCTTGGCGGCTCTTCATATGCTTCGATTCGCGAGTACGATCTGGATCCCACGCCTGGCAATGAACGCCTGGTGGTGGCGGCCACCATCGACAACGTCAGCGGCATCTACGGCCATAGCCTGACCACGAACACCACGCAGCTGCTGGTGAGCGGCCTGGCAGCGAGCCCACGCACCGACGGTGTACGCATGAGCTGGAGGAACGGCACGGAATCCTATTCAAGTCTGCTCGTCGCGCCGTTGAGCAATCCCTCGGCGAGCACCTCGTTGGGCACGGGGATGACCTGGTCAGAGCTCGATGACGGCCTCCTGTGCTGGGCGGAGTTCAACGGCGTTCTGCACGTGAATGACGGCTCGAGCACGACGCAACTGACGGGTTATGAGGTACTGAACCGCAACGTACTCGAGGGTGGCCGCATCCTGTTTCACAACGGTGACGACATGCGGGTGTGGAGCGCTGCCGGCGGCGAACGCGTGTGGCTGGATGCGATGGCCCAGGACGCGATCCACTCCGACGGCGTCGCCTATTTCCTGACAGGGACCAGCGGCACGCTGTATCGAGTGACCTTGCCCTGACCGGCCGCGGAAGCGGCTAGAATCGCCGCATGCCGATTTTCGACACCCAATCCCGCGATCAGCTGCGCCAGATGTACATCGAGGCCTGGCGCAAGCATCGCGCAGGCATCCCGATGGAGCCGCTGGAAGCGCAGATCGCCGACGTGGTCGCGCTCCACCCCGAGTATCACCCGGTCCTGGAACGCTCCGACGACGTGCTCGACCGCGATTACAGCCCCGAGGGCGGCCAGTCAAATCCGTTCCTGCACATGGGCCTGCACCTGGCGGTCCGCGACCAGATCGGCACCGATCGGCCGCCGGGCATCCGGGCCGCTTTCGAGGCGCTGGCGGCGCGTCTGAGCTCGCCGCACGACGCCGAGCATCAGATCATCGAACGCCTGGCAGAGGCGTTATGGGAAGCGCAGCGCGCCGGTCGGCCGCCCGACGAGCAAGCCTACCTGCGGCGCATCCGGGAGCTCGCGGGCCTTCGCATAAAGTGATACCTGCGTTCGCGGTCCGCGTGGTGGCCGCATCGGGACGCGGATGGTAGATTCCGCCCCCTCGCGAGCCCGTCGAGCTCCACACCACGACCATGCCAGCCATCAAGCAAGACGATGTGATCCAGAGCGTCGCGGACGCCCTGCAGTACATTTCCTATTACCACTCGCCCGATTTCATCCAGGCCATGGCGGCCGCTTACGAACGCGAGGAAAGCCCGGCGGCGAAGGATGCGATCAAACAGATTCTGGTGAATTCGCGCATGTGCGCCGAAGGCCACCGCCCGATCTGCCAGGACACCGGCATCGTCACGGTGTTCGTCAAGGTCGGCATGAACGTGCAGTGGACCGACGCCACGATGTCGCTGAGCGACATGATCAACGAAGGCGTGCGGCGCGCTTACAACCATCCGGACAACACGCTGCGTGCCTCGATCGTCGGCGACCCCTTGTTCGATAGAAAGAACACCAGGGACAACACGCCCGCGGTCATCCACATGGAGGTCGTGGCGGGCGATACGCTCGACATCGCGGTCGCGGCCAAGGGCGGCGGCTCGGAAAACAAATCCAAGATGGTGATGTTGAATCCGTCCGATTCCATCGTCGACTGGCTGGTGAAGACCGTGCCGCAGATGGGCGCGGGCTGGTGCCCGCCGGGCATGCTCGGCATCGGCATCGGCGGCACCGCCGAGAAGGCCATGGTGATGGCCAAGGAATCGTTGTTCGAACCCATCGACATTCACGAGATCCGCGAAGCCGGCCCGAAGGACAAGTTCGAAGCGCTGCGCCTGGAGATCATGGACAAGATCAACGCGCTCGGCATCGGCGCGCAGGGCCTCGGCGGCCTCACCACCGTGCTCGACGTGAAGATCAAACATTGCCCGACGCACGCCGCGTCGCTGCCGGTCGCCGTGATTCCGAATTGCGCCGCGACTCGTCACGCGCACTTCGTGCTCGACGGCTCGGGGCCCGCGAAGCTCGATCCACCGGATCTGGAGCTGTGGCCGAAGCTCACGTATCAAGCCTCCGCTGAATCGCGTCGTGTGAATCTCGATGCGCTCACGCGCGAAGACGTGGCGTCGTGGAAGCCGGGTGAACGTTTGCTGCTCTCGGGCAAGATGCTCACCGGCCGCGATGCCGCTCACAAGCGCATCAGCACGCTGATCGAATCCGGCCAGCCGTTGCCGCCGGGACTGGATTTCAAGAATCGCGTGATCTATTACGTCGGCCCGGTCGATCCCGTGAAGGGTGAAGTCGTCGGTCCCGCCGGCCCGACCACGGCCACGCGCATGGACAAGTTCACCGAGATGATGCTCGGCAAGACCGGTCTGATCGCCATGGTCGGCAAGTCCGAACGCGGCCCCGAAGCGATCGCGTCCATTCGCAAGCACAAAGCTGCGTATCTGATGGCGGTCGGCGGTTCGGCGTATCTGGTGTCGAAGGCGATTCGTTCCAGCCGCGTGGTCGCGTTCGGCGACCTGGGCATGGAAGCGATCTACGAGTTCGAAGTGAAGGACATGCCGGTGACCGTGGCCGTTGACGCCCGCGGCGAGTCAGTACACGAGACCGGCCCGGCGGAATGGCGCAAACGCATCGCCGGCATCCCGGTCAAAGTGGTGTAAGAATCGAAGGCGCAGCCCGTGCTGCGCCTTTGCTCACTGCATGAAGCCGACCTTCACGTCTTCCTGAGAAAGCAGGCGCACGGGCACGGACGGCGCGTGCCAGATGTCGGCGCAGTACTCGCGGATGGTGCGATCCGAAGAAAACTTGCCGCTGCGCGCGCTGTTCAGGATCGACATGCGCGTCCAGTGATCCACATCGCGGTAAGCCTGGCTCACTCGCAGCTGACATTCGGAATACGACTCGAAGTCTGCGAAGACCAGATACGGGTCGTGCCACAGCAGCCCTTCGGTGAGCGCGCGGAACAACTCCGTGTCGCCCCGTGAGAAAAAGCCGCTGTTGATCAGAGAGATCACCTCCTGCAGCTCGGGCGTCATGTGCTCCCGCGGGCGATACCCTCGCAGCTTGGTTTGCGCGACCTGCTCGGCGGTCAAGCCGAACAGGAAGAAGTTCTCCGCGCCGACTTCCTGACGGATCTCAATGTTGGCGCCATCCATGGTGCCGATGGTCAACGCACCGTTCATGGAGAATTTCATGTTGCCGGTGCCCGACGCCTCCTTGCCGGCGGTAGAGATCTGCTCGGACAGATCCGCGGCCGGATACACGCGCTGACCATTGGTGACATTGAAGTTCGGCAGGAACACCACCTTCAGTCGGTCCTTGACCGCCGGGTCGCGATTGATCACGTCCCCCACCGAGTTGATCAGTTTGATGATGAGCTTGGCCATGTGATACGCCGGCGCCGCCTTGCCACCGAAAATGAAGGTGCGGGGCTGGATCTCGGCGTTCGGATCCGAGCGCAGGCGGTGATACAGGGCAATCACGTGCAGGATGTTCAGGTGCTGCCGCTTGTACTCGTGAATGCGCTTGACCTGGACATCGAACAGCGACTGCGGATCGATATCGATCCCATTGCGCCGCTTCACGACGGCCGCGAAGTCGACCTTGTTGGCGTGCTTGACCTCGCGCCAGCGCTGCCGGAACGCGGCATCCTGCGCCAGCGGCTCGAGCTTGATCAGCTCATCCAGGTTCTTGATCCAGGAGTCGCCGATCGCCGCACTGATCAACTCCGTCAGGCGCGGATTGCTCAGCGCCATCCAGCGGCGTGGCGTCACGCCGTTGGTCTTGTTGCTGAACTTGCGCGGCCACATCTCGTAGAAGTCTTTGAGCACGTCATGCTTGAGCAGCTCGGAGTGCAGCTCCGCCACACCGTTGATCGTATGGCTGCCGACGCACGCGAGGTGCGCCATGCGCACATATCGCTCGCCATGCTCGTCGATCAATGACAATCGCGCGAGCCGCGACTCGTCGCCGTAGAAGCGAATGCGCACTTCGTCGAGGAAGCGCGCATTGATCTCGTAGATGATGTCCAGGTGCCGCGGCAGCACCGATTTGAACAGTTCGAGCGGCCAGCACTCCAGCGCTTCGGGCAACAGCGTGTGGTTGGTGTATGAAAACGTCCTGCAGGTGATGTCCCAGGCTCGCTCCCAGGGCATCGCATGATCGTCCACCAGCAGCCGCATCAGCTCGGCGACGGCGATCGCCGGATGGGTATCGTTGAGCTGCACGGCGAACTTTTCGTGGAAGCGCTCCAGCGGCAGCTTCTGCACGCGCATGATTCGCAGCATGTCCTGCAGCGAAGCGGACACGAAGAAATATTGCTGCTCCAGGCGCAGCGTCTTGCCCTGGATCTGCTCGTCATTGGGATAGAGCACCTTGCTCAGCGTTTCCGACCACACTTTCTGCCGGACCGCGCCGCCATAGTCGCCGCGATTGAAGGTCGAGAAGTCGAACGACTCCGGCGCCTCCGCCTTCCACAAGCGCAGCGTGTTCGCAGTGTTGTTCCGATAGCCGAGAATGGGCGTGTCATAGGGCACGCCGACCACGACCTTCTCCGGCACCCAGCGAACGCGCAGACGCTCCTGCTCGTCGCGATACTGCTCGGTGTGACCGCCAAGCTTGACTTCGACCGCCCACTCCGGCCGCAGGATCTCCCAGGGATTGCCGAAGCGCAGCCACTTGTCGGTGCGCTCCATCTGCCAGCCGTCGACGATCTCCTGATGAAAAATGCCGAACTCGTAACGGATGCCGTAGCCCAGCGAGGGGATCTCCAGCGTGGCCATCGAGTCGATGAAGCACGCCGCCAGGCGCCCGAGACCGCCATTGCCCAGTCCCGGCTCGTCCTCCTGGCGCAATAAGGTATCGAAATCCAGGCCCAGCTCGGCGATGGCCTCGCGGACCTGTTCGTAGATACCGAGATTGATCAGGTTGTTTCCAAGGTGCGGCCCCATCAGAAACTCGGCCGAAAAGTACGCGACGGTGCGCGAGCCCTGCCTGGTATAAGCGGCCGCCGTGCTGATCCAGCGCTGTAACAGGCGGTCGCGGACCGCGCAGGCCAGCGCCTGGTAGTAATCGTTCTGAGTGGCGAGCGCGGGAAACTTGCCTTGCACGTAGAACAAATTGTCCAGGAACGAGTGCTTGAATGCCTCCTTGGTGAGCGCCGTACGCTCGTCTTCGTAGGGCTGGCTTTCCAGTGGCTTCACAGAAGTGGCCATGACAGTACCCGCTTGCTTGCCGCGAACGACATGCATGGTGCAAATATCGTGCGGGCCTACGCAGCTGTCGGCATTCGCAGTCAGGCGGGCTGCCCACGTGGCTGCGCACCGGCTTGAATCAGCGGGCCGGGCGACCCGCCTCTTTCGAGTGCAGCCTACGCCACCGCCTTGGCGCGGTACGCGGAGAACATCGAGAACACCCACGGCCGGCAGGCCAGCAGCAGCGCGACGCTGGTCTTGTCTCGGGCTGGCAATTGCACGTCGAGCGCCGCCAGGTCGGCGAAATCCGCCGCGAGCTTGTCGATCTTCTTGAGCAGGATGCGCACCGACGCCGGCGACAGCTCGGCCGAATGAAACGACAGCGCTTCGTTGCTGCCGGTGAACCGGCCCTGCAAAAATTCCGCCCTCACCTGGCGCTCATATAACTTACGCACCGGCCCGTCCGGACGCCACGCGATCGGCAGGCGCGCGTGCAAGTGAATCCTGCGCTTGGCGTCCAGCGTGATCAGTTGCGCCCCCACCAGGCGATCGAGCAATCCACGCATCGCGCGCGGATTCAAACCGAGCCGACGCTCCGCCGCTTCCACCGGCCTGCCATTCAACAGCAAATAAAACAATGCGAGCAACGAAGCATCGCTTGCCAAAGTGCGCTCCTGCTCGAGCGACAGGCTGAAGGTCTGGGCCTCGCGCGTGCCCGCGGCCATGCGTACCAAATCGGCGACAGTCATGTCGATGGCCGCGCACACGCGCTCCAATCTCACCAATGTAAAAGATTCATCGGAGAACAGACGCTTCACCGAAGACTCGCTCAAACCCAGCGCGCGGCCGAGCTTCTGATACGTCATGCCCCGCGCACGTAGGCAGCGCTTCAAAGTTTCCAGCAGGTTTTTGGTCTCATTCACTGCAACAAATCCCGACAGAGCTAATACCGCGGTGCCTAGAGTACCGTAATCCGGTACTTCGGTTTTCAAAGCTTGTTCGACGCGCTCAGCCCGCTAAGGTGTCGCCCCGTCGGCACATCCGGAGCAACGCAACGGCCGGTGTGCAGGCACGTTGAACAAACAAGAGGAATCGATATGAAGGTGTTTCACGCGTTACGCGCCCTGGCCAGGCCGGCATTGCGTTGGTCCGTGCCCGCGCTCGTCATCGCCGCGCCGGGGATTGCGGCCGCCGATGATGTCGGCCACTGGTACCTCACTCCACAGATCGGCGGCATCTCCGTCGACAACGACCGGCCCCTGCAGGACAAGGATTGGTTGTATGGCCTGGCCGTGGGCAAGGTCGTCAATCGCGGTCTGAACGTCGAGCTCAATCTCAATGGCTCGCAGATCGGCGGTGGCCCGGCTCGCAGCGACCTGAGCCTGTATGGCGGCTCGATCGATCTGTTGGGCGTGCTGAACCGCGGCGGCGTCGTGCAACCGTTCCTGAGCGCCGGCCTCGGCGTCGCGCAGAACGATCGCCCGAAGAGTGACGGCGGCGACGCAACCGACTTCATGTCGCAGGTCGGCGTGGGCATGTTCATCAAGGCGTGGGAGAGCAGCGATGGCTCACGCACCTTCTCGCTGCGGCCCGAGTTGAAGGCTCGCTGGGACGACGCGGGCGCCGACGGACACTTCCGTGATTACCTCGGCTTGCTGGGCTTCCAATACTCGTTCGGCGCGCCGGCGCCGAAACCGGTTGAAGCAGCTCCGCCTCCGCCGCCCCCGCCGCCGCCGGCTCCCCCGCCGCCGCCGCCGCCGGGCGACCAGGACAAGGACGGCGTGCTCGACAACGTCGACAAATGCCCGGATACACCCGCGGGCGTTGCCGTGGACGCGTACGGTTGCACACGCAAGGGCTCGATCACGCTGGAAGGCGTGACGTTCGAGTACAACTCGGCGACGCTGAAGCCGGAGTCCCGCAGCGCGCTCGACAATGTGGCCGCGGATCTGAAGAAGTATCCGCGACTGAAGATCGAGCTGCAGGGTCACACCGACAGCGCCGGCCCGGATGCGTACAACCTGAAGTTGTCGCAGCAACGTGCCGACTCGGTCCGCACCTACCTGCTCGACCAGGGTGTGCCGGCGTCGCAGCTGACTGCGAAGGGCTACGGTGAATCGCAGCCGATCGCGGACAACAAGACCGACGAGGGCCGCGCCTTGAATCGTCGTGTGGTGATGTCCGTGCTGGACAACCCCGGCGACGTGGAAGTCCAGGGCGAAGGCAAGGTCGAGCGGTAACCGCCGCTCGGGCCGAAGAATGGGCCTCGCTCCGCAAGAGCGAGGCGTCCCAACCCGGCTCCTCCCCTCACGGGGAGGAGCCTTTTTCATCGTGGTGGAAACTGATAACCCACGAACTGCTGCCGCAGCTGCAGCTTGCTGAGCTTGCCGGTCGCCGTCAGCGGCAGCTTCTCGACGAACACCACGTCGTCCGGAATCCACCACTTCGCCACCTTGCCGGCGAAGAACTGCAGCAGTTCCTCGGCAGTCACCGACGCTCCCGGCTTCAATACCGCCACCAGTAACGGCCGCTCCTGCCACTTCGGATGTGGAATCGCGATCGCCGCCGCCTGGGCCACGGCCGGATGCGCCACTGCGAGGTTCTCCAGGTCGATCGAGCTGATCCACTCGCCGCCCGACTTGATGACGTCCTTGGTCCGGTCGGTGATCTGCAGATATCCCAGCGGACAGATGGTCGCAACGTCGCCGGTGTCGAACCAGCCATCGTTCTCGAACACTTCATCCCCGTTTCGCTTGTAGTAGCTGGCCGCCACCCACGGTCCCCGCACCTTCAGTGCGCCGAACGTCTTGCCGTCGCGGGGCACTTCGTTGCCGTTCTCATCAGCCACTTTCAGCTCGACACCGAACACGGTGCGACCCTGCCTGGCGCGCAGCGCGTGGCGACGCTCTTCGGGCAAGCTGTTCGCTTCCGGCGACAGTGAACGGATCGTGCCGATGGGACTGGTCTCGGTCATGCCCCATGCATGCACGACTTCAACGTCGTGACGTTCCCTCAGTTGATCCATCAGCGTCAGAGGCACTGCCGACCCGCCGCTCAACACACGCGTGAGACTGTCGACGCGCTTGCCCGTTTTATCCAGATACGCCAGCAGCCCCTGCCACACCGTCGGCACCCCTGCGGAGAACGTCACGCGCTCTTCTTCAATGAGCGCTTGCAGAGTTTCCGCGTCGCCCATCTTGGCCCCCGGAAAGACCAGCTTGGCGCCCACCATCGCGCACGAATACGGCAAGCCCCACGCGTTCACATGAAACATCGGCACGACAGGCATCACCACTTCATGCGCCGAGAGCGCCATCGCGTCCGGCAAGGCGGAGGCGTAACAATGCAGGACGGTGGAGCGATGACTGTACAGCACACCTTTCGGATCGCCGGTCGTCCCCGAGGTGTAACACAGCGAGCTCGCGGTGCGCTCATCGAACTCGGGCCACTCGAACCTGTCGCTCTCGGCGGCGATGAAGGATTCATAGCTGCGCGCGCGAGGCAGCTGAGTCCGGGGCATGTGCGCGTCGTCAGTCATGACGACACAACCTTCGAGCTTCGGCAGACGCGACTGCAGTTTTTCGACCAGCGGCACGAACGCCGGGTCGAGGAACAACCAGCGATCCTCGGCATGATTGACGATGAAGACGATCTGATCTTCGAACAGGCGCGGATTGATGGTGTGACAGATGAAACCCGAGCCGGACACCCCGTAATAGGTCTCGAAATGCCGATAGTCGTTCCAGGCGAGCGTCGCCACCCGGTCGCCCGGCTGCAAACCGAGCCGGCTCAGCGCATTGGCGAGCTTGCGGGCGCGGGCAAATGCATCCCGATACGTATAACGATGGCGAGGATTGTCGGTCGTGACCGAGACGATCTCCCGCCGAGGGTGCTGCAGTTCTGCATGGCGCGCGATGCCGCTGATCAGCAGCGGCCGGTCCATCATCTGTCCGAACATGGCCGTCCCCCACGCTGTTGCTGGAGTCCCTCAAGAGATACCACAAATGGCATTGGGGCGCTCGCCGCGCCGGGCTGACGTTATTGGGCCGTGCCGGTGCCGCCGAAAGCGGCGGGAGTCGACCCCGCATGCAGCGATTCAGCGGCAATGACCGCCGGCACTTGGGTCGGCGGCATTTGTATCGGTGCGGTGATCGGCGCCGGCACAGTCGGCGTTGGCACATTCCCGAAGCCGAACTCCACGACGATCCGCGCGATATGCGGATGCTCGCTGCTCCACTGCACGAAGTTCACGCAGACGGCCTTCAAATCCTCTCCCTGCGCGTACTCGAAGGAATTGCCAGTGAAGCGTGCGCCGCCGAGATCCTGCTCGAAGCTCACCTGATGTTTGTCCCAGGGGTGTTGCATGGCGTCGGGCTGTGCAAACAATTGAATGCGATCGACCCGCGCATACGCGGGTATCGTCCCGCAGAGCGCGATGCGTTGAGCTTCCTGCTCGTTGCAAGCCGTCGCGACACCACCGGTGCGGCAGGCGGGGACATAGACAACTGATTCAACCGTGTCGGCAACGCTTTCCATCGCAGCAGGCAATGTCACTGCGTTGTGATCGACGGCAGCGGGCTGCGCCGGAGCTGCCACATCCGCAGCCTCCCGTTCGGCCGCGATCAGCGAGCGCAGTTCCTTCAGCTCGCCACGCATGGCACGCATGTCTTCCTCTGTGCGTTGTTTCATGAGCTCGGAATAGAGAAAGCCACCGGCCGCCGAAGCAACCATCAGCGCGAGCACGGCCAGCACCGAACGCAAAGTGGAGCCTTTCTTCGGCCGCACGTCGACCTTGCTGCTACGTTGCTGCTTGAATGTGCTGAACAGCTGGAACAAGGCCGTGGTGACGGTTGCCAGGGCACCGATCATGGCCGCCATAATGGTTTCGGAAAGACCCATCGAAATCCCTTGACGTTGGAGCCACAGACTGGCGCCCTTCCACAGTGCCGGAAGGCTGCCGCCCTTCCTTATGTCTGGTCTGCGGCGGGACTGTACTGCGTCACACTTTGCGGCTCTGCCAAACAGTTGGCAGTTTCGGCGCCGGCAGGCGCGATGGATGCAGATTCCTGCCGGCGCGGGCGCGCTGTTCCGAAGGTCCGTTCAGGCTTCTCGCGTTATGTTGCAAGCGGCTTGATCGCGATGAGCACTTCTCCAGCCGACACGGCGCGACCCGCGGCGATGCGAATCTCGACGATCTCCGCCGCGCGGTCGGCGACTATCGGGATCTCCATTTTCATCGCTTCGATGACCAGCAACTCCTCGCCCGCCTCGACGCGCTGGCCGACGCTGAGCGTTTGTTTCCAAACGCTGCCGGTCACGGGCGATGTGATCGCCTCGCAGCCGGCCGGGACCGTCGCGGCCGCGGCTTCGCTGACCAGGGACGGCTCTGCATCGAACGTGAGCTGGCCATTGACCCGCCAGCGCTCTCTTTCGGCTTCGAAGGCCGCCTGCTGCCGCGCTTTGAAGGCGGCGATCGAGTCATCGTTGTCGGAGAGGAATTGTCGATAGTCGCGCAACTTCAGCGTGCTCTCTTCGACGCGCAGTTGGAACCTGCCGACCGGAAAGTCCTCGCGCATCTGTAACAGCTCGTCCGCCGAGACCGGATAGAACCGCAGCTGATCGAAGAAGCGCAGCAGCCACTGTTTGCCGTCCTCGAAGTCCTTGGTCTGTCGATGACGATTCCACATCTGCACCGTGCGGCCGACGAACTGATACCCGCCCGGACCTTCCATGCCATAGACGCAAAGGTAGGCGCCGCCAATACCGACCGCATTTTCCGGTGTCCAGGTGCGCGCCGGGTTGTATTTGGTCGTGACCAGCCGATGGCGAGGGTCCAGCGGCGTCGCGACGGGCGCACCGAGATAGACGTCGCCCAGCCCCATCACGAGATAACTGGCGTCGAACACGATTCGGCGGACGTCATCGATCGAATCGAGGCCGTTGACCCTGCGAATGAACTCGATGTTGCTCGGGCACCAGGGCGCATCCTTGCGCACCGACTGCATATATTTATCGATGGCAACCCGCGTGGCCGGGTCGTCCCAGGACAGCGGCAGGTGAACGATGCGGCTCGGCACCTCGATGTCGTCGACGGCGGGCAACTCGTGCTCTGCTCGCAGCAGAATGTCCAGCAAGGCACGCTGTGAGATCGTGGCGCGATCGAAATGAACCTGGAGCGAGCGGATACCCGGCGTCAACTCGAGCACGCCGGAGACTCGCTGCCGCTGCAGCCAATCCATCAACGCGTGCACGCGAAAGCGCAGCTCGAGATCGAGCACCAGTGGCCCATACTCGATCAACAAATAGCTGTCGCCTGCCTGGCGATAGCAGACAGCAGGCGCACCTGCCGCCGACGCAGCTTCCGTATGCAGCACCGGTTCGGGAATGCGAGGCAACATCGCAGCATCGCGGATCGCGCCTGCATCGCGCATCTGCGTCTCCATCGATACGCACCTGAACCTCACCTTGTCCCCCGGCCTGAGCTGACCAAGCTTCCACAACTCGCTACTGATGACGGTCGCCGGACAGACGAATCCGCCGAGGCTCGGGCCGTCCGGGCCGAGGATGACCGGCATGTCGCCGGTGAAATCGATGGCGCCGATGGCATAGGCGTTGTCGTGGATGTTGGATGGATGCAGCCCCGCCTCACCGCCGTCCGCGCGTGCCCAGTGGGGCTTCGGCCCGATCAACCGCACTCCGGTCCGGCTGGAGTTGTAATGCACCTCCCACTCGGCGGCGAAGAACGTTCGAATATCCTCCTCGGTGAAAAAATCAGGTGCACCGTGCGGCCCCGACATCACATCGATGGTCCACGGAGTTGCATAGCTCGGTATGCGCGAGGGCGGCAACGGCGAGCCGATCTGTGTCAGATCGATGTTCTCCTGCAATCGCAGCGTATCGCCCACGCGCAACGCGCGGCCCGCATGCCCACCGAACTGGCCCAATGTGAACGTCGCCCGACTGCCCATATAAGTCGGCACGTCGAATCCGCCACGTACGGCCAAATACGTACGCTGCCCTGCTCCCTCGATGGAGCGCATTCTCAAAACGCTGCCAGCAGCCACTTTGAGAGCTGCCCAGTACGGCACCGGCTCGCCATCCAACTCGGCCAGCATGGGCGCGCCGCAGAGCGCAATCACCGCGGGCGCATTGAACTTCAGCGTCGGCCCGCTGACCGTCAGCTCCAGGCCCGCCGCCGGCCCGGAGTTCCCGACCAGTTCGTTGGCCAACCGGAACGCAAGATCGTCCATGGGCCCCGACGGCGGCACGCCGATATCCCAATACCCCACGCGCCCTGGAAACTCTTGAATGCTCGTGTGCGTGCCCGGCTGGATGACCTCTACGGTTGCCGGACGATAGTCGAGCGCAGCGAGAAAACGGGTCGTCTGGCGTCCTTCTCGAAACACTTCGTCCGCGATGACGCGCCTGAGATACGCGAGATTGGTCTCGATGCCATGGAGCTGCGTGGCTGCTAGCGCCTCCTGCAGCTTCTGCAGCGCATCCTCGCGAGTCGCACCCTGCGAAATGATCTTCGCCAGCATGGGATCGTAATGCGCCGAGACTTCCGCTCCCGTCTCGACCCAATGATCCACTCGAACACCTTCCGGCCACTGCACATGCGACAGCAGTCCACTCGACGGGCGGAACTGATGCGCTGGATCCTCCGCATACACACGAACCTGGATGGAATGGCCGTGCGGCTGCACGCGACTCACCAGATCCACAGGTTCGCCGGCGGCCACCCGAAGCATCCATTCGACGAGATCGAGCCCGGTCACCTGCTCCGTGACGCCATGTTCAACCTGCAGACGCGTGTTCACTTCGAGGAAATAAAATTCCCCACTCGCATCGTCGTACACGAACTCGACGGTGCCGGCCGACCTGTAGGCAACGCTTCGGCCGAGCCGCTCGGCGCACGCAAATAGATGCTGTCGTGTCCGCTCTTCGAGCCGAGGCGCGGGTGTTTCTTCGATCACCTTCTGATTGCGTCGCTGTACGGAGCAATCTCTTTCGCCGAGCGCCACGACGTTGCCGCGACCATCGCCGAAAATCTGCACTTCGATGTGACGTGCCCGCTCGACGAACTTCTCGACGAAGACGCCGCCCTGGCTGAAGTTACTGGCAGCGAGCCGCTCGACCGTGTGATAGGCCGCCGCCAGGTCCTCGGAACTGCGACACAACTGCATGCCAATCCCGCCACCGCCCGCAGTGCTCTTCAACATCACGGGATAACCGATGGCTGCAGCCTCGCGCGCAGCGTGCTCGGCGCTGCTCAACAATCCACTGCCGGGCAGCAACGGAACGTCCTGGGCTTGCGCCAACTCGCGCGCCGTGTGCTTGAGACCGAAACTGCGCATCTGCTGCGGACTGGGCCCGACGAACACGAGGCCCGCGGCTTCGCACCGTTCGGCGAAGGAGGCGTTCTCGCTCAGAAAGCCATAGCCCGGATGAATAGCCTGCGCGCCGCACTCGCGCGCGGCGGCAATGATGCGATCCTGTTGCAGATAGCTTTCCGAGGCAGGCGCGGCGCCGATGTGGATGGCTTCGTCCGCCATCGCCACATGCATCGAATGACGATCCGCGTCGGAATAGATGGCAACCGAGCGCACGCCCAGCCGCCGCAACGTGCGAATGATCCGGCACGCAATCGCGCCACGATTCGCGATCAGCACTTTGTCGAACATGAGAACGCCTTCGACCCGACCGGCAGTGCCGGCCCAGCCCTGTGCCGGGTCGTCCCGGCGTTGTCATGAAACTCGCGGGTCGTCCCGCGAGTGGCGACGTGAGCGTCGCCTGCCGTCAGTCCCAGACCAGCACTTCTACTGGCGTCGGGTTATAACCATTGCAGGGGTTGTTCAACTGCGGACAGTTGGAGATCAACACCGTCACATCCATCTCGGCACGCAGCTCGACGTAGCGGCCCGCGGCGGAAATGCCATCGGCGAACGTGAGCTTGCCTTGCGGCGTCACCGGCACATTCATGAAGAAGTTGATGTTGCTCGCGAGGTCCCGCTTGCCGATGTCGCGGTGATACTTCGCGCCCCAATGCGCCAGCGCCAGAAGGAAGTTATCCCGGCAGCTGTGCATGTGCCGCTTGTCGATCGCATAGCGGACGGTATTGCTCTCCGCCGAGCACGCACCACCCAAGGTGTCGTGACGACCGCAGGTGTCGGCCACGATGGTCAGCATCGTATTGCCTTCGTTCGATAGCAGCTTGGTCCCCGCAGTCAGATAGATGTTTCCCTGCGCGCGGATCGTGTCCTGCGCGCTGTAGCGCTCATCCAGGGAAGCGGCGCTGTAGAACAGTGTGTCGACGGCTTGATTGCCTTCGAGATCGACGATGCGGAAGTGCTGTCCTCGCTTGAGACTGCCCATCCACGGCTCGCCCGCCGGGATGATCTCCCGGTGAGTGGCCCGCGCTGCGTCCAATGTGCTTTCTTTGAGCGGCATCAGCGGTACCACATCTCTGTATTGCGAAAGCCGCGCTCGTTCTCGGGACAGCGCGTTCGGCAAGGATCGTTGCGCGGGGCCGGGCGGGAGTGCCACGTCGTCAGCCGCACCTCCTTGGGCTGATACTCGGTTGCCGGGTCCAGCGGATGCTGACACGCGGCCAGCACCACCAACGTATTCATCTCGAAGCGCAGGTCCAAGTAGCTGCCCGGGCTCGAATGGCCCACGTGGAATTCGAGATGCCCCTCGTCGTCAGCGGTCACTTTGCTGAAGAAATTGATGTTGGCGGCCAGATCGCGCTTGCCGAGGCCGTACTTGCCCAGCTCGTTGAGAAAGCCGTCATAGGCATTGCGGTGATAGTGGTTACGATGCTCCTGATAACGAGCATCGCCGTACCTGGCGCTGACCATCGAAGCGTTCGTGACACCGCACAAGGTGTCGTGCCAGCCGCAGGTGTCGTCGGTGATGGAGCACATCACCCGGCCCATATCGGAGTAACACACGCATCCGCGTGTCAGATAGGCGGTGTGCTGGGCCTTGAGCGTGTCCGCCATGTTGTAACGCTCGAGCCGGTCGTCGTAGTTGTAGAACAGCGCCGAGACATTGCCGCCGCCGGCCACATCGGTCAGCCGCATGGTCGTACCCCGACGCAGCAGCCCGGACCAGTGGGCGCCACCGACGACCAGTTCTTCCCAAAGCATCCAGTACGGCGCGCCTTCGGCCATTCTCACACCCATGACAAGTCCGCGTTGACTCGGGATGCCCAGAGCAAGGAGCGTACCAAGCGGCATCCTCGTGCATTTCGGCGCCACCGCCGCCCGCACAGCGATCATTCGTGCATGCATACGCACCGCGAGAGTGCGATCAAGACAATTCGGCGCGCCATTTGAATGCAACCACGAGCGCTGCTCGCGAGATGTGCGGCGACAAATCCAGTGAGTGTCGACCGGCACGCGCTTTGCAAACTCGAACATTGCAATTTGCCTCTAGGGTTCCGGTCGCGTGCGACGCTGGTCCGAGAGAGGCAGTCCAGTGACGAGGCTGGATACACGGCGGGATAAAAGCCCGGGAGGTTTGCGCGCTGGCAGGCGGCCTCCCCATTTATTCCGGCGGGATGCGTCTTCCGGCACTCGACTCGAGTGGCCTGTCTAACAAGAGGAGACGCTGAATGCTGTCCCACGCTCAATCGCTTCTGTATCGCCTGTTCCGGATCGTGTTGCTGACCCTGTCGTTGCTGGCGCTGATGCCGGCGGCGCAGGCGGCCGAGAAGAAGTCGTTCAAGATCGCCTGGAGCATCTACGTCGGCTGGATGCCCTGGGACTACGCGGCGCAGAGCGGCATCTTGAAGAAATGGGCCGACAAATACGGCATTTCCATTCAGCTCACTCAAATCAACGATTACGTTGAGTCCATCAATCAGTACACCGCCGGCGGCTTCGACGGCTGCGTCATGACCAACATGGACATGCTGACCATTCCGGCCGCGGGCGGCGTCGATTCCACCGCGCTGATCATCGGCGACTTCTCCAACGGCAACGACGGCGTGGTGTTGAAAGGCAAAGGCAAGACACTCGCCAACATCAAGGGTCTGCCCGTCAATCTGGTGGAGCTGTCGGTCTCGCACTATCTGCTCGCCCGCGCGCTCGAAACGGCCGGCATGCAGGAGCGTGACATCAAGGTCGTGAACACGTCCGATGCCGACATCGTCGGCGCCTACGCCGCCGCGGACACGAAAGCGACGGTGACGTGGAAGCCGCAGCTCAGCGAGATCGTGGCGGCGAAGGATGCCCAGCTGGTGTTCGATTCGAGCAGGATTCCGGGCGAGATCATCGACCTGATGGTCGTGAACACCGCCACGCTCAAAGCCAACCCGAAGCTGGCCAAGGCGCTGGTCGGCGCGTGGTATGAAACGTTGCAGCTGATGGCGGCCAAGGATCCGAAGGCGCTCGAACACATGGCCAGGGCGTCGGGGACGGATCTCGCCGGATTCAATAGTCAGCTCGCGACCACGAAGATGTTCTGGACGCCCGCTGAAGCCCACGCGTTCGCGACCAGCTCCACCGTGATCAAGACGATGGACCTGGTGCGCAAGTTCTCCTTCGATCACGGGCTGCTCGGCGAAGGCGCGAAGAGCGTCGATGCGGTCGGTATCGAATTTCCCGGCGGCAAGACGCTGGGCAATGCGAAGAGCGTAAAGATGCGATTCGACGCCAGCTACATGAAGATGGCCGCGGACGGCGCGCTCTGAAGACCGATGCCACGCCTGGTCAATCTTCATCCCTCGCGCGGCGGCGCCCTGGCGCTCGGTGCGCTGCCGTTCCTGCTGTTGATCGCAGCTTATCTATTCGGCTCGGCGACCCGGCTCGCCGAGAATCCGGACGACAAGCTGCTGCCGGCGCCGAGCGCGATGGTGGATACGCTGAAGAGCTACGCCATCGAAGAGGATCGACGCAGCGGCGAAATACTCTGGTGGCTGGACACCGGCGCGAGCATGAAGCGCCTGCTGATTGCGCTCGGCATCAGCGCACTGGTCGGCATCGTCGGCGGCCTCGCCATCGGTGCCCTGCCCCTCGTGCGGTCGCTGCTGGGCCCCTTCGTGGCCGCGCTCGCGATGATTCCGCCGCTGGCCATCCTGCCCATTCTTTTTATCGTGCTCGGCCTCGGCGAAGTCGCGAAGATCGCACTGATCGTGTTTGGTGTCGCCCCCTGCATCGTCCGTGACGTCTCCCTGCGTGCCGGCGAACTGCCCAAAGAGCAGCTCATCAAGGCACAAACGTTGGGTGCGTCGAGCTGGCTGCTCGCGACTCGCGTCATCCTGCCTCAACTCTGGCCGCGGCTCATCGACGCACTCCGGCTGACACTCGGCTCGGCCTGGCTGTTTCTGATCGCCGCCGAAGCCATCGCGTCCACCGAAGGGCTCGGCTATCGCATCTTCCTCGTGCGTCGCTACCTGGCGATGGACGTGATCCTGCCGTACGTCATCTGGATCACATTGCTCGCGTACACCATGGACTGGTTGTTACGAAACACGCGGGCGCGGCTGTTCCCCTGGGCGGAGGCGCATTGAGCATGGCTGCCGTCACGGTCAAGAACCTGTGGAAGGAATATGGCGACCAGGTGGTGCTGGAGAATCTGAACCTGCAGATCGCCGATCGCGAGTTCGTCACCCTCATCGGTGCGTCTGGGTGTGGCAAGACCACGTTCCTGCGCATGTTGCTCGGAGTCGAGCAGCCCACCCGAGGCCAGCTGCTGATCGACGGTCAACCGGTCCCGCCCGAGCCGGGCCCCGATCGCGGCATCGTGTTCCAACGCTACTCGCTGTTCCCGCACTTGAGCGTGCTGGAGAACCTGATGCTCGGCCTGGAGTTCTCGGGCTCGCGCTGGCTGGGCAAGCTGTTCGGCGCCCGGCGTCGCGCGGCATTGGAGAAAGCCGAGAGCCTGCTCGAAGCCATCGGTCTGCACACGGCACGCGACAAATATCCGTCGCAACTCTCCGGCGGCATGCAGCAGCGCCTGTCCATCGCCCAGTCGGTGATCCGGGAGCCCAAGATCCTGTTGCTCGACGAGCCGTTCGGCGCTTTAGACCCGGGCATCACGGCCGATATGCATGAAATCATCCTGCGCCTGTGGCAGGCGAACCGCATGACCATCTTCATGATCACGCACGATCTGAAGGAGAGCTTTCAGCTCGGCACGCGGCTGCTGGTGTTCGACAAGCGGCGGCACGATCCGCATGCGCCGGAGCGCTATGGCGCCACCGTGACGTACGACATTCCGCTGAACCGGAAAAAGCAAGCCATGCCCGCGCCGGCCCTCACAGTCGAACTGGCGCGATAGCCGGCGCGAATCCGGAGTGCGACCGGCCGCTCATTCCGGGAAGCCCTGACTCAATTCCGTGCAGCATGCGCCGTTAATACGGCAAACGATGCAGTCACCCCTGTCGTGACCGCCCAGATTCTGTGTAATTGGAGCCGTGTAATGTCTGGAGCCTCGAAGTCAATCCTCGCCGTGGACGATAGCGCGTCCATGCGGCAGATGGTCCGCTACACCCTGGAAGGTGCTGGCTACGAGGTGATTCAGGCCGCCGATGGCGTCGAAGCCCTGGACCTGGCCAAGGGCCGCGGTGTCGATCTGGTGCTGACCGACGTCAACATGCCCCGCATGGACGGCATCACGCTGGTGAAGGAACTGCGCGGCCTGGATACCTATAAGTTCACCCCGATGCTGGTGCTGACCACCGAGTCCGGCCCGGAAACCAAGATGCGCGGCAAGCAGGCCGGCGCGACCGGCTGGATCGTCAAGCCGTTCAACCCCGACCAGTTGCTCGCGACTATCGCCCGAGTGCTCTGAAGCCCCTTGAAGCCACGAGCCGCGGTGACCCGTTCATGCTGCCCACTCCCATAGAAATCGCCAACGCCGAAGCAGCGCCGCTCGCCGATTGGACACCCGAACAACAGATCGCGCAGATGCTCGAGCTGTGCGAGGCGCAGGTGGAATCGGCGACGTGCGAGTCCGACGTGGCCGTGGATTCGCTGGTCAAGGCGTTTTCCGGACTGGCCGAGACCGCTCGTGCCATGAAGGCCGCTGCCGCCAGGTTCACGCCGGAACAGCGCGCCGCGCTCGGCGAGCTCGATCTGAAGAAACAGATGGAAGCCATCGAGCGCCAGATGACCTCGGCGGTCGTCGCGTTCCAGTTCTACGACAAGCTCACGCAGCGGCTCGGCCACGTGCGTTACAGCCTGTCGACGCTCGCGTTGTTTGTATGCGATCGCGCTCAGGCCACGCAGCGCGAGCAGTGGCGTCGGCTGTTCACGACGCTCAAGCGCCTGTACCGCACCGAGGAAGAGAAACAAATCTTCCAGATGATGGTGGAAGGCGCGTCCGCCGACGAAGCTCGCGACCACATTCACCAGAGCACACAGACCGTTCGCGCCGGCACCGCCGGCGACATCGAGCTGTTCTGATCCTCGCTTTGCAACGCCGTGCCCGGCACGGCGTTTTTTGTTCGCTGGCGACATTCCATAACGCCGACGTGGCGCGGCCCTCCTGCGTGTTTCCCCTGCAAATATTTCCGCGCTGCGACGGCGCTTAAATAAGAAGCTGAGAAACCCATCGCGTTTTGCTGCTTTTTGCGGCGCGTTTCCGAAAGCCGTGTGATCTGAAGCACGGTGCGGAATCTTCAGAAAGCTATCGTTGCGACCGCCGATCAGCTGTAGCGAGCGCAGGATGCACCCCTAGGGAGCCCGTCATGGTCATCAAGTCTCAGCAAATCGTTGGCGTGGCCGGCGCGTTCGCGCTGGTCGGGGCGGCATTGTGGGCCTCATCGGCTCTCTTCAGCCCGCCCTCGGAGGTACCCAGCGTGGAGATCAGCCAACTGCCGGAGCGCTCTTGGGCTGTCGAGATCACCGACCTGGGCCCGGTCGAGCCGACCCCCGAGAAACGTACGGCGGCGAATCGCTGAACGCGGCTCATCGGTCGGTGTGATTTCGCCTTCACCGACTGTCTCGATCATGGTTTCGATGCCGCTGTCGACACCCGGCCCGGAGCCGTTGTAGAACGAGCGTATCGGCTTCTCGTTGCCTGACAGGTCGATCGCGTTCCGATATGCCAGCTACACTGCGTGCATGAGCACGATCTATCTGGTCCGTCACGGACAGGCGTCTTTCGGCACCGACAACTACGACCAACTCTCTGCCACCGGCCGCGAGCAGGCGCGCCAGCTCGGCAAGTATTTCGCGGAATTGGGCGAACCCATCGACCGCATCTATTCCGGCTCGCTGCGACGGCAGACCGAAACCGCCGAACTGATCGCCGAAGCCTTCACCGGCACGGCACCGCCGATTGCCATCGAACCCGCGTTCAATGAATACGACAGCGATCTCATCCTGCACACGTTCGCCCGGTCGCTGACGCCCGAACAACTCGCCGAGGCCGGCTGGCCCGAGTTGAAATCCGACCGTCGCAGGTTTCAGTTCTTCCTGGAGCGCGCCGCCCGTGCGTGGGTGGAAGCGCAGATCGAAGCCGAGGAAATGACGCCATGGCGCGGCTTTCACGGCCGCATCACCGGGACGATAGCAAACATCATGCGGACCGAAGGCCGCTCGAAGACATTGATCGTCAGCACCTCGGGCGGGGTCATCGGCACCATCGTGGCGCATTTGATGGGCCTGTCGAATCACATCGGCATCGAGCTCAACTGGGCGGTTCACAACGCCTCCATCACGCGCCTGATCTACAGCGCGGACAAGGTGTCGCTCTCGATGTTCAATGGCCTGCCGCACCTGGATCGTGCAGAGCTGAGGCATTTGATCACCTACCGCTGACTGCTCGCGAGAAATCGCGAACCAGCGCGCATTTTACTTTTCAAGGTTGCTGCGTCGCGGGCCGTTATCTGTCTGACAAGGGCTACGAGTACGGACAGCAATCCATGGTCAAGGCAGCGGTGGTACGTCATATGTCCTCGGTGGAGGACTATCGCGCCCGCCTGGCCAGCCTGCAGGGCTCGTGGGACACGTTGTCGCTGTTGTCACATTTGCGCGGCGACGGCGCCGACATGAGCAGCACGCGCCAGGCATTCGAAGGCCTGGCCAACGATCTCGTGCACAGCCTGAGCGAAGAGACATACAAGAAGGCGATGCTGGCACTGAAAGCGCGCGGCCAGATCGCCATCGACGTCATCGTGCGCAACCTGTTCGAGCGTACCGCCGATATCGGCTTCCTCGCGACCGACGATGACATCCGCGACTATCTGCACCAGCGCCGCACCGAAAGCGCGCAGACCGATAAACTGAACGATCGCCTGCGTGGCCGCTTCCAAGAGTACGTCGGAAAATATTCCGTTTATCACGATGTCGTGCTGCTGGATGCGGACGGCCAGGTGCTCGTCCGTCTGGACGAGCGCCACACCGTCGAGCGCACGTCGCACGACCTGCTGAAACACACGCTCACCACTCGCCAGGGGTACGTCGAGACGTTCGGTCGCATCGACCTGTTGCCCGGGTCCGATCGCAATCTCATCTACTCCTTCCGCGTCGGCGACGGCTCGCGCGTGGAAGGCGTACTGTGCCTGTGCTTCCGGTTCGAAGATGAAGTCGGCGGCATCTTCGACAAGCTGCGCGCGGAGGACGATTGGACGGTGTTCTGCTTCCTCGACCCGCATGGCACCGTGCTCGCCAGCAGCGATCCCTGGCAGGTTCCGGTTGGCGCAGCCATGCCCGTCGCGCTCGATGCCGGCGGCCGCATGATTCGTTTCGCGGGCCGCGGATATCTCGCGGTCACGTGCCGCACTCAGGGTTACCAAGGCTACATGGGCCCCGGTTGGTATGGGCATGCCATGTTGCCGATCGAGCATGCGTTCGACGGTCAGACCGGCGACGGCGCCAAGACGATTCCCCGAGAGCTGCTCGCAGCCTTGCGTGAGAGTCAGACCATCTTCTCCCCCGCCCTGCGCAAGATCCCTGTACAGGCCGACGCCATTCAGCGCGAGTTGAATCGCACGGTGTGGAACGGCAACGTGCGTCTCGCGACCAGCACGGACAGCGGCAGCGATTTCACCAAGGTCCTGCTGCGCGAGATCGGCAACGCCGGCCGTCGCACTCAGGATACGTTCGAGCACTCCATCAGTGAGCTGCAGGAAACGGTCGTGTCCTCGATTCTCGACGATGCGCAGCTGCTCGCCTCGCTTGCGGTCGACGTGCTCGATCGGAATCTTTACGAGCGCGCCAACGATTGCCGCTGGTGGGCACTGAACGGCGCCTTGAGCCGCCATCTCTCGAACCGCGGCGGCGAGCGCGATGCCGGCGCAATCCTTCGCCACATCAACAGCCTCTACACCGTCTATCACGACATCGTCCTGTTCGACAGCGACCGCCGCGTCGTTGCTGTTTCGAACCCGGCGCATGCGAGCAAGGTTGGAAGCACGATCGAAGAGCCTTGGGCTCCAGCCACGCTGGACCTGCGCGACTCGCAGCAGTACGCGGTTTCGGCATTCGCTCGAAGCGATCTCTACGGCGGCCAGCACACGTTGATCTACGGCGCCGCGCTTCGCAATGAAGCCCGGCGGGTGATCGGCGGCATCGGGATCGTGTTCGACTCGGCGCCACAGTTCAAAGCCATGTTGCGCGATGCGCTGCCTCGCACTGAATCAGGCCAGGTCGTCAGCGGTTGCATCGGATTGTTCGTCGACTCACGCATGACCGTCATCGCGGCCACCTCCGGGTATGAGCCCGGCGACACCGTCGACCTGCCTCGAGAATTACTGAGCGCGCAGGGCAACGCGCCACAGACCGTGTGCATGAAGGGCATTCATTACGCGGTCGGCATGCGCAGGACGTCCGGGTATCGCGAATACCCCGGCATGGGCGCGTTCAGTCTGATCCTCATTCCGTTGGGCGAGGCGGTCGAGCGCGTCGTACTCCGAAGAGCCGAGACGCAGAGCCATCGCCGCACCGTCGCGCAAGAGCCCATGATCGATATCGCCACGTTCTACTGTGGCCAGCAACGCCTCGGCTTGCAACGAAACGATATCGTCGAAGCGCTGGACGGCAGCCACCTCCGTCCGATTCCGAACGCGCCCGCCTGGCATGCCGGCTTGTTGATGTATCGGGACACGCCGCTGCCGGTGATCGATCTGTGTCAGCTGCTACATACCGGCCGGGGCACCGATGCGCGCAACGTGATCGTCGTGCGCGCGGTGGAAACCTCGCAATTGTTCGGCCTGCTGGTCGAGGAGCTGGCGGATATTCCCGAGATTGCCGTGAGCCGCATCCTGCCGGTGGGCGATTTGAACGGTCGCGGCGGCGCCATTCTCGACCGCGCCGTCCGGCCGGAGCACGCGGCCGAACCGGTGCTCATGCTGATGAATATCGAACAGCTGTTGATTTACGCCGGCGCAGCCGGCTTCAAGCTAACGCAGCCGACGGCGTCGGTGACGCCGCTCAGAGCCGCGGGCTGAGCTTCAACTGGCGGATCAGGCCCGCGTAATACGCATCCTTGCTGGCATTGCGAACACTATCGAGCTCGACCTGCTCTTCGCGCAGCAGTGCCATTCTCGTGGCCTGCTCCGCCTTCGGCGACGACATGAACGCCTGGGCCCGGCGCAGCGCCTGGCCGACATCGCACTTGTAATAAGTGCGAGTGGCGAGCACCTGGCGCGTTTCTTTGCTGGTGCCGCGATTCGAGATCCACAACGAATTCACAGTGAGCCGCTCGCTGTGCACGCTGAATTCCTCGTCCGCCCCCACCAGCGCGCGACGCACGAACACGTTCGGCGCCTCGGCGGTCAACTGAATCGATGCCTGGCTGCCGATCCGACGAGGATCAGCTTCGGACAGCACGGTGAACGCAGTCACCTCGGACTCTCTCGCGGAGTACTGCACGATGGTTTCGCCGGCACTTGCGTCCTGACTGCACCACATCCCTTCGAGAGCCTTCGTGGATCCGGAGGTCGCATGCGCGGCCTGCGCGCAGAGGGCGGTCAAGAGCATCGAAGCGAGGAACTTGGCATTTGACATGTAGCGAATCGCAGCTCGATCGTTGGACGGCATCACTCGGAGCAATTTGCATGCCGGCTTCGCTCCGAGGCTTGCGGCGCCGCTGAATTGCGCATCCGTCAACAAACCGTCGCAGGCGATCTGGCAAGAAGACCGACAGTTGCGCAACGAACCTCTGTCCTCAACCCGCCAGCAACTCGAAGCGCTTGCTGACACCCGTGGTCGCCGACGGCGAGATCCAGACATCGAACTCACCGGGCTCGGCGACGAACTGCATCTGCGCGTTGTAGAAGGCAAGGTCTCGACGCGTGAGCGTGAACTGCACTTCGGTGGAGGCGCCCGGCGGCAAGCGAACCTTGCGAAAGCCCTTCAGCTCGCGAATGGGTCGAGTCATGCTCGCCACGCGATCGCGAATGTACAGCTGCGCGACTTCCTCGGCTTCACGCTCGCCAACGTTCGTGATTCTGGCGGTGATCGTCAGCGTCCCACCCCAAGGCAGCTTGTCGGTGCTGACCTGGGGCGCCCCATACTCGAAGCGCGAATACGTGAGTCCGTGACCAAACGGATACAGCGCCTCGTTCGGCACCTCGCGATAGCGCGCCTTGAACGCGGGGCCTTCTTTTCCCTGCGGCCGACCGGTCGTTCGGTGATTGTAAAAGTACGGTTGCTGGCCGGAGTCCAGCGGGAAGCTGACCGGCAACCGACCGCTCGGGCTGTAGTCTCCAAACAGCACATCCGCAATCGCAGTGCCCGTCTCGGTGCCGAGAAACCAGGTCGTAACGATCGCCTGCGCATTGCGCACGGCGCCTTCGAGCGCGAGTGCGCGGCCATTTCGTAACAGCACGACCAGCGGCTTGCCGACTTTGGCGACCGCTTCGACCAGCTGCTGCTGAGGCGGCGGCACGACGATCTGGGTGCGCGATTGCGCTTCGCCCGACATGTCCTGCCCTTCGCCGATCGCGAGCACGACCACGTCGGCCGCACGTGCCGCGGCAACGGCGGCATCGATACCGCCGTCCATGGGTTTCTCGATCATCGAGCCCAGCGTCACGGTCAACAGCGACTTGTCGGCCAGTGCCGCACGCATGCCCTGCTCGACGCTGACGACATGGTCGAGTTTGGCGAACGGCGCCCACGGCCCCGCCAGATTCAACGTATCGTTGCTGAATGGCCCGATCAGCGCGATCTTCTTGCCCGACTTCGGCAGCGGCAGCAAGTTGCCTTCGTTCTTCAGCAGCACGATCGACGCTCGGGCGCTCTCGCGAGCAACGGCGCGCAGCTCCGGCGTCATCGTGTTCCGCTTCTCGACCTCCGGATCGAGCGAGCGATACGGATTGTCGAACAGGCCGAGCAGATATTTGGTGCGCAACACGCGTCGCACCGACTCATCGACTACGGCCATCGGCAGGTCGCCGCTCGCGACCAGCTCCGGCAGGTACAGGTTGTACAGATCGCTCTGCATGCTGATATCGACACCGGCGAGGATGGCGAGCCTGGTCGCCTCGCGATCGTCCTTGGCCACCCCATGCTTCACCAGTTCCATGTCGGCGGTGTAGTCGGAGACCACCATGCCGCGGAATTTCCATTGGTCCCGCAGCAGCCCGGTCATCAGCTTGCGATTGGCCGACATCGGCACGCCGTTGATGTCGTTGAACGAGCTCATCGCGGACAGCGCGCCCGCGTCGAAGGCCGCTTTGAACGGCGGCAGATAGACCTCGTGCAAGGTCTGTTCGGACATCTCGACGGTGTTGTAATCCATGCCGCCCATCGCGGCACCGTAGGCGACGAAATGTTTCGGGCACGCGAGCAGGCTGTCTTCGTCGGTCAGGCTCTTGCCCTGAAAGCCGCGCACGCGTGCCGCCGCGAGCAGCGAGCCCAGATAAGTGTCTTCACCCGAGCCTTCGGCGACACGTCCCCACCGTTGATCCCGACCGATGTCGACCATCGGCGCGAACGTCCAGTGCACGCCATTGGCCGTGGATTCGATGGCGGCAGCCCGCGCGGTCCGCTCGGCGAGCTGCGGATCGAAGCTCGCGGCTTCACCCAGGGGAATCGGAAAGATCGTGTACAGGCCGTGTAGAACGTCGGCGCCGAAGATCAGCGGAATCTTCAATCGCGACTCTTCGACCGCGATTCTCTGAATTGCGCGGGCACCCGCGGCACCGAAGCCATTGAAGACACCAACCAAGCGCCCCTCGCGCACGCGCTGCGCGAGATCGCCGTCGACCGGCGGGCCGGCTTCCGGATTGATGACGGCGGCCGGCACCTGCCGCGTACTGTCGGAGAAGATGCTGAGTTGCCCGGCCTTCTCCTCGATGGTCATCTTCGCGATCAGCGCTTCGATGCGGTCTTCGGCACTCTTGCTGAGCGAGCTGGCGCACGCTGCCCGCTCCGCGAGAGCGAGCAGCGTGAGAGATGACGCACCGAGTAGAAATTTCCGACGGGTAACAGCGGCTGCCATCCAGGCATTATGCCAGCTTCACTCCCTGCGCCGAGAGCGGCAGCACGCGCACCGGTTTGCCATCGATCTGCGCCAGAGCATTGGCCAGCGCCGGCGCGATCACCGGAGTGCCCGGCTCACCCACGCCCGTGGGCTTGTTCTTGGAGGGCACGATGTGCGTTTCGACGGCCGGCATCTCGTTGATACGCAGGACCGGGTAATCATCGAAGTTGCCCTGCTCGACCCGGCCTTCCTTCAAGGTGACCGCGCCCATCAGCGCCGCCGACAATCCGTAACCGATGCCCGACTCCATCTGCATGGCGACGATGTTTGGATTCACGGCGATACCGCAGTCCACCGCGCACACCACGCTGACCAGCTTCGGGCCGTTCGGCGTCTTCTTCAGCTTCGCCACCTGGCCGACCACGCTATTGAAGGACTCGTGCAGCGCGAGGCCATAGATCTCGTCCGCCGCGCGCTTCTTCTTCCAGCCGGACTTCTCCGCCACCAGATCGAGCACGGCCAGGTGACGAGGATGTTTCGCCAGCAACGCGCGGCGTAGCTGATAAGGATCCTGCCTGGTCTCGCGAGCGATGTCGTCGAGGAAACATTCGGTAGCGAATGCCGTGTGGGTCGAGCCCACCGAGCGCCACCACAGCACCGGCACCTTCGGCTCCGTGGTATGCAGCTCCACCTGCAGATTCGGAATCTGATACGGCAGATTCTGCGCGCCTTCCACCGAAGTCGCATCGATCTTGCCCTGGCTGGCGAACAGCGTGCCGCGCGTGATCGACTGACCGACGATGCGGTGCTGCCAGGCGATGATCTTGCCCTGCGCATCCACGCCGGCCTTCAACCAGTGGACATACATCGGGCGATAGAAACCCGCGCGCATATCATCTTCACGCGTCCACACGAGCTTCACCGGATCCGTCGTGCCCATAGCCTTGGCGATCGCGGCGGTCTCGACGACGTAGTCCGAGAGTGGATTGGCACGACGGCCGAAACTGCCGCCGGCGTACAACTGGTTGATCTTCACGTCCTTCGGCGAGATGCCCAGCAGCTTGGCCACCGCCATCTGGTCCGCGGTCTGGAACTGCTCGCCATTCCAGATCTCGCACGAGCTCTGGCCGATCTGCACGACGCAGTTCATCGGTTCCATCGCGGCATGCGCCAGGTAGGGAAACTCGTAGGTCGCCTCGAACGTGCGGGCCGCCGAAGCAAACGCCTGCTCGACATCGCCTTCCTGTTTCGCGATATCACCGGGCTGCCTGGTCAGCTCGCGATACTCCTTCAGCATCTCGTCCGAGCTTTGCTTGAAGGCATTCGACTCGTCCCACTCGATGCTCAACGCATCACGGCCCTTCTTCGCGGACCAGAAATCCGTCGCGACCACGGCCACACCGGCACGCGCCGGCGTTTCGAAGGCGACCACGGCCTTCACGCCCTTGATCTGTTTCGCCTTGCTGGCATCGAAGCTCTTCACCTTGCCGCCAAAGCGCGGCGGATGAGCCACGACTGCGGTGAGCATGCCGGGCAGCTTGAAATCCTGGGTGAAGATGGCCTTGCCGGTCGACTTCGCCCTGCTGTCCACACGCGGTGCGCTCTTGCCGATGCGGTTGTATGCCGACGGATCCTTGGGCTTCACGTCGGTCGGCACCGGCAGCTTCGACGCATCGGCCACCAGCTCACCGAAGCGGGCCGACTTGCCGGACTTGTGCTGAAGAACGCCCGAGGCAATGGTGATCTCGTTCGCCGGCACACCCCAACGATTCGCCGCCGCGGTGACCAGCATGGCACGCGCAGTGGCGCCTGCCTGTTTCAACTGATCGTACGAATTCGCGATCGCGGTGCTGCCGCCCGTGCCCTGGAACGGACCGAACGCGAAATTGTTGTAAAGCTTCGCGTCGGCGGGCGCGCCTTCGACCCGGATCTGGTTCCAATCGGCATCCAACTCTTCCGCGACGATGGTCGCCAGGCCCGTGTACGAGCCCTGCCCCATCTCGACGTGCTTGGACAGCACCGTGACCGTGCTGTCCTGATCGATACGCACGAACGCATTCGGCACGAACGTGCCGGCCTTGCTCACATCCGCTTCGTTGGCACGCACTGCGCCGGTGGGCAGCCACATGGCGACCGTCAATACGGCGCCGCCCTTCAGCACGTCACGACGAGTCGCTTGTATCACCGCATCTTGTTCGACTGCGCTCATGTTCGTCTCCTCAGGTCGTCAACGTGCCAGCGGCGCGCTTGATCGCCGCGCGGATGCGCACATACGTGGCGCAACGACATACATTGCCAGCCATCGCGGCATCGATATCGGCGTCGGTTGGCTTGCTGTTGGTGGCGAGCAGAGCGGTCGCGCTCATGATCTGTCCGGACTGGCAGTAACCACACTGCGGCACGTCCTCGGCGATCCACGCGTCCTGCACTGCCTTGCCCACCTTGGATTGACCCACCGCTTCGATCGTCGTGATCTTGCTCGACGCTACCGCCGCCACCGGCAGCACGCAGCTGCGCGTGGCGTTGCCATCGATGTGCACGGTGCATGCTCCGCACAGCGCCTTGCCGCAGCCGAACTTGCTGCCGGTCATGCCCAAGTGATCACGCAATACCCACAGCAACGGGGTGTCGGGCTCGGCGTCGGTCTGGAGTTTCTGGCCGTTGATATCGAGCGTGATCATGGGAGACCTCGGGTTGGCGGTGGCTATCCTTCCGTGCGCCGGATCTTACTCCGGCGAGACTGCACGCGGGTTGCACAATTCTGTCGGATTCCGCACAGCGCATCGGCGAAAGTCGAGATTCATCAAGACCTGAACGCGCGGCGCTCTGGCCGATTGCTCCACCGCAGCGATATGCGTAGGCTCGCGCTCCAGTTTACGAATCCAGGGGATCGCATCGTGCCAATGGAAGTCCGCGCCGCCGTCGTGCATGGCCCGAACCAGCCGTTCGTGATCGAGACGCTGCAGCTGGACGATCCGCGCGAAGGCGAAGTCCTGGTGCACATCAAGAGCACCGGCCTGTGTCATTCGGACCTGCACGTGTATGAGGGCAAGCTGCCCTGGGCGTTCCCGGCCTTGCTGGGCCATGAGGCGGCCGGCGTGGTCGTCGCGTGCGGCCCCGGCGTCAGCAAGTTCAAGCCCGGCGACCATGTGATTCCCTTCCTGATTCCTCACTGCGAAAAGTGCGGCTACTGTCATTCCAGCAAGACCAACCTGTGCGTCGAAGCGTTCTCGCGTTTGAAACCCGGCGAGTCGCGCTTCTCGCTGAACGGCAAGCCTGTCACGCAGCTGTGGGGGCTCGGCACGTTCGCGGACTATTCGGTGCTGCCAGTGAACATGCTGGCGAAGGTGCGGGATGACGCGCCGTTCGATCCGATCTGCTACATCGGCTGCGGAGCGACCACCGGCCTCGGCGCCGCGCTGTTTGCAGCCAAGGTCGAAGCGGGCAGCTCGGTCGTGATCTTCGGACTGGGCGGCATCGGACTGAACGTCGTGCAAGGCGCGCGCCTGGCGGGCGCGAAGAAAATCATCGGCGTCGATACAAATCCGGCCAAGGAAGCCATCGCGCGCCAGTTTGGAGCCACCGACTTCGTCAATCCCAAGGCGGTCGAGAAGCTCACCAGTCATTTGATGAAGCTGACCGCCGGCGGCGCCGACTACACCTTCGAATGCATCGGCAATCCGCAAGTCATGCGCCAGGCGTTCGAATGCACCAATCCGGCCTGGGGCACGAGCTATGTGGTCGGAGTCGCTCCGCAGGGCGCGGAGGTCACGTCATATCCGGGGCACTTGATGATGGGCCGTCACTGGACCGGCTGCTATATGGGCGGCGCGCGCCTCACCCGGCTGCCGGAGATCGTCGACTGGTACGTGGACAAGAAGATCGATCTCGACTCGCTGGTGACGCATCGACTCCAGCTCGAGCAGATCAACGAGGGCTTCGAGCTGATGCGCAAGGGCGAATCGATCCGTTCCGTGATCGTGCTCTGACGTTTATTCCAGCCAGGCGCGCGACAGATACAGCTCGTTGGCCCGGGGCGAGTCGTCAGTCCGGAAGATGATCATCTCCGCGACATTGCGTAGATCCAGCACGCGCGTCCTCGGGCCGGCGGCAATATCCTGGAGTGGAATGCGAATGACCGCGCGCGTCCGGGGCGGCAGCTCAATACGGCGGCTGAATCGATCGGACGGCTGATTGTTGTGAGTGGCGTCGTGGACTCTGAGCACCAGGCGCAGTGGCAGCGGCGTCGGATTGGTCAGGTCCACGGCCAGCGTCGAATGGCGGCTCCAGTCGGGCAGCAACTCGATGAAGTTCAGTCCGGGATAAGGACCGTCGAGCAACTGCACATGCATCGCCTCTTCGCCGGCTTTGCTGGCCCAAGGCTCGGGCAGCTTTGCCGGCGAGAACTCGGCCGACTGCTGCAGGATGAAGTAGCGGTCGTAGCGCTCGGTGAAGTCCGCCACCACCGGGAAGCGCGCCTCTCTCTGCTGATACTTGATGGCCGCGCGAGTCACCGGCGCGGCTGCGACGATCAACGCCACGACTCCGATCGTAGCGGCGGCTAGTCGAACGCTGACGGAATGCGCCGACGCGCGTACTCGCGAATCGAACGCCGCGAAAATCCCCAGTAGCGCGACGGCCCCGATAACGTCATGGATCGCGTCTTCCAGACTGGCGTCGCGACCCACCGGAATCTGCAGCAACTCCGTCAAGATGCCGAGCACCAGCGCGGCCGACAGCGCCAGCGCGTACTGTCCCGCCAGTCCGACCGACGCGAAGCGCGGATGGCCGCGCACGATGAGCAACGTCAACAGGGCAACGCTGCCAAAAATGGGCGCGTGCGCCGAGTTGTGCAACGTCCTGATCCAGCGCGTGTCGCCGGGGACTGGCGCGAACACCACGGCCGCCAGCAAAATCGCGATCCCCAGCAGCGCGCCCCAGTAAGCGCGCTTCACCGGAGCAGTCCGAAATCGTGACCGAACAAACCAGCCCGCCCCCCGTCGTGCCTCGTCACGCAGCCAGCATCCTTCTGCTGCGCGAACAGCAGGGCGCGATCGAAGTCCTGTTGACGCGTCGACACGAGAACCTCGCGTTCATGGGCGGCATGTGGGTGTTCCCGGGCGGCACGCTGTGCCCCGCCGACACATCGGCGCAGTCGCTCGCATTGATACCGGAGATTGCGCGCGTCGGCTGCCATCGGCTGCGCGACCTGCAAGGCAACGCGTTGCCAGCCACTACGTGCTTGGGGCTGGCCATCGCGGCCGCTCGCGAGACGTTCGAGGAAACGGGCGTGCTGCTGGCGACGACTGCGGAAGGACACCATTGTGGAAGCGAGCGACTGGCGCGACTGCATGACCGACAGCGCGCAATCGTCTCACAACCCGAGCTGTTTGCCACCTCGCTGCAGGAGGAACGCCTGCACCTGGACCTGCGCCGCCTGATCTACTGGTCGCACTGGATCACTCCATCGCTGGTGCCGAAGCGATTCGACACCCACTTCTTCCTCGCCAGCCTGCCGCCGGAACAGAGCGCGACGGTGGATAGCATCGAAGCGACCGAGATGTGCTGGATGACGCCGGCGTCACTCATCGCAGCTGCGCATGACGGGACGATGAAGGTTTCGCGGCCGACGCTTTACAACCTGATGGAGCTTGACGCCAGTGTGCGACAGCACGTTTCGCTGAATGCAATCCTCGCTGCTGAAGCGCAGCGGGACGTCGTGCCGGTGTTGCCCAAGATACGCAAAGCCGAAGGTATGATCGTCATGCCGTGGGACTCGGAATATCAAACGTCGAGCGGCGAAGGCGTGCCATCGAACGTTACCTATCCGCAACGTTTGCGCGCGCTGCCATCGCGCACCAGCGAGCGTTGACACAACAAAATATATGAATGCATGTCCCTTGGCGCCAGACTAGAGTCCTTGGCACGGAGCGCATGACAACGATCGCTTGCGATCGAGCTCGAGGTCAGGGAAGCTCACCAGGAGGTTTGCAGGATGTCTCGACGGCAACGGCTCCATGTTGCGGGCGGTACGTACTACGTCGTTCAACAGGGCAACACGCATCATCCGATCTTTTCGCAACCCGAAGACTACGCGCTCTTCGAACGCCTGCTCGCGACCGGTCTGCGTCGCACCAACGCGCGCGTGCACGGCTATTGCTGGACGCCGCAAGCCATTCATCTGATCCTGCAGATCGACGAGATCTCGGTGGGCCGCATCATGCAAGGCCTCACCAGTCGTTATGCGCGCAGCATGCATCGTCGCATCGGCGAGTCCGGTCACTTCTTCCGGCAGCGTTACAAAGCGGTATTGATCGATCCGAAACATTACCTGCTCAAGCTGCTGCACTATCTGCACTACATTCCGGTATTGGGCGGGCTGGCGGAGCATCCCGGCGCGGCTGAACACACCAGCCATGGCACGTATCTGCGCCAGTCCGCCACCCCCTGGCTGACCACGCGCAGCGCCTTGCGACTGCTGGAGCTCAAGGACGGCGGCACCGAGTACGAAACGTTCATGGCGCGTTGCCCAGAGCCCGAAGACGTCGTGCAGTTCGAGCGCGTCGGCTCGAACGATCTGCGCGTCATCGGCAGCACCGAGTTCCTGGAGAACCTGCCTCGCAACTCGCGCACCTATCGCAGCAAGGCGTCGCTCGATCAGATCATTCATACCGTGACCTGTCGCATGGGCGTAGAACGCGATCTGGTGCTGTCGAATTCACGCCAGCGCGAGTTCACTCTGGTGCGTGCCTTGATCGCGTGGTACGCGACGGAACGTGGTGTAGCGACATTGAGTGAAGTAGCGCGCTGCCTGCGTCGCGATCCATCGACACTGTCGATGGCGATCAGTCGCTATCGCACGCGCCGGCCGGAGCTGTTCAAGATCACGGCCATGCACGACATTTCACCGCTGGTGCCCATCGGCGGCAGCGCGAAGATTCACTATTGGGATGGCGCCGCCGAAGCCCGTGACGGCGACGACGAGGACCGGCAGGCAGTGTAAGCAGCAGGGAGTCGGGGCCGGAGAAGAATGGGGCGTTGCTGAGCTCGGCAGCGCCCCGGCGGCTATGACCAGGCCCCGCGCGATCGCTGCGGCCGCCAGCAAGGCGCCGCTCTCAACAATGGCAAGCGCCAGCCGCAATCGTCACTGCGCGAACCCCTGGGCGATCGGCCCTGAACGCTGCAAAGCCTCGCGCAGGGTTTGCAGTGACTGACAGCGTCCCGCCGATGCGCTCTGAGCCCGACCATGGCATCCCTCCTGGTCGGAACATGCCATAGCCCTTCCTTCCGCGGCGGGCGCCGCGTCTATTTCCTCGATAGTCGAAGGAATCGCGGCAGTGACAGGCGTTGCGCTTTTTGCTTCGCGCGCAACGCTCCGTGAGTGCCCCACTGAGGGGTGTTACTTAATACGAAACGGCAGAAACATCTCTATCCGATCGGCTGCGGAAGAAAATATTTGCTCGACCGCTCCCAGGTATATTGACGTCCGATCGCAAACATTGCAGCGTTGGCAACGCAGGACGACTGTTGCTTCATCGAGGGAAAGATCATGACGGAACTGAAAGAAGAAACGGAGATCGAGCTGCTCGATCTCGGCGATGCGACCATCGAAACCCGGCAATTCGGCTTGTACCCGATGGTTTACGATTCGATATTTCTGCTGGGGGAAAGAGTACCTTGAAGGGCCGTCCCTCAAGGACAATCATTCAGCAATGAAGTGAGATCGATGGCCGGGCCTCGCTTGGCGAGCCCGGCCAGACAAGAAACGGCGAGAGCGGGTGGGACGATTTCTGGCAGTCTGGCCATGCACACTGAAAAAGCGTACTGGCTGCCGTCGCACGTGCGGGCGTGCTCGACAGCAACGGGCACCGTGTTACTGGACCTGCGGCGCAATCGCTATTTTGGAGTCGGGCGCAAGGAAACGATCGCGCTACGCGCACTCGCCGGGAACTGGCAGAGCCTCGCGGCTGCGCCCGCCAGTTTCGCCAGCGATGCCGAGCCGCTGCCCGTCGAGGATGCGGTAAGGATCGCGGACCAGCTGGTCCAGGCCGGCCTGCTCAGTAACAGCGCCCCGGAGCCCGCCGCATTCACGCCCACCCAAGTGGACCTCGACAGTCTGCTCACCAGTGTCGGCCATGAAGTCGACCGGAAATCGTCGATCCGCTGGCGGCATCTCATGAGCTTTCTGCGCGCATGTACCTGGGCCCGACAGTCAGTGCGCTCCCGCACGCTTTTTCTGGTCGCCGAGGACATCGGCAAACAGAAGAACGTCGCCGGCGCGCCGTTCGACAACGAGCGCGCCATCGAGCTGGTCGGCATCTTTCGCCGGCTGCGCCCGCACACTTTTGCGGCCCGCGATCAATGTTTGTTCCATGCATTGGCGCTGGTCCGGTTCCTGTCTCATTACGACGTGTACCCGACGTGGGTGATCGGCGTGCGCACCAAGCCATGGGCGGCACACAGCTGGGTACAGCAAGGAACACTGCTCCTCGACGCCAATCCCGAACAGGTCTGCGAGTACACCCCCATTCTGGCGATCTGAACCGCGCGAAGGAGCGTGGCGATGTTTCGATATCTGGGGATGGTGTGGGACGAGACGAATCCACGACAACAGGAAACAGCGCAACTGATCGCCGGGCGGTTGCGCCAGAGCTCCGCTGCCTGGCGGGAAGAGTTTTCGGCGCCAGGCATGCAGGTGCTTTGCGCCGGCGTGCGCGACGCCGCGCTCCAACTGCATCCGGTAGGCGACCACGGCGGCATCGTCATAGGCTCGCTGCTGGCTCGCAGCCGTGACCTGTTTTCTCCCGCACCGGATCGAGGGTTTCATTTCGGCGCGACGCAGAGTCATGAGTTTGTGCGCAGTCGCGGCCGCTGGCTGATCGATCATGCCTGGGGCGACTATGTCGCGTTCGGCCACGACCCCAATGGATCCAAGTGGGTACTGAAGGATCCGACAGGCTCGCTGCCTTGTCTGCGCACCGAGTTTCGCGGCGTGAGCATCTTCTTCTCACGCATTGGCGACTGCCTGGATCTGCATCTGCTGCGCTTCACTGCCAACGAAACGTTCCTTCGTTCGCACATGATGACGGGCAGCAGCTTCCTGGACACATCGTCGCTCAACGAAGCGGCGCCGGTCCGGCGAGGCGAATGCGTCGAGTTTCGACGCGACAGCGCAGGCTGGCAGAGCACCAGCCAAATGTACTGGACACCGTTCTCTTACACCGGCGCCCGGGATCTCATCGAGGATCCGCAAACCGCCGCGCAGGCCATGCACAGCGTGATCAAATCCGCTACCGCCAGCCTGGCAGGAATGCATCGCTCCGTGTTGTTGAGACTGTCGGGCGGCCTGGACTCATCCATCGTCGCGGGCTGCCTCAAGGGCACCACCGAACGATTCACCGCTTACACCTACTTCAGTCCGATCGGCCGTTCCGACGAGCGGCCCTGGGCGCGGCTCGCTGCCGCGCATGCCGGCTGTGAGCACATCGAATATCCATTGCACGCTCTCGATCTGGATCTGACGCTGGGACTGCGCATGCCGCCCTCGGCCGAACCCTCGCCGCTGCTGGGCTTCATCCAGCGCCACAGCATCGAGCGGGAGTTGATCGAGCGCACGCAGGCCACCGCGATCTTCAGCGGTGACGGCGGCGATTCCGGGTTTTGCAGCGACTCGCTGGCGTATGCGGTTCCGGAGTTCCTGCGCCAACATGGCTTCACTCCTCGGCTGTTCCGCCTGGCCTCGCAAGTCGCGCTGCTCACCGAAAAATCGAGCTGGGCGGTGTTGAGCACAGCGGTCCGCCGGGTGCTGACCAACCACAACACGGGCACCCCGCGCGATCGCATCCTCGCCGCCAGTCAGCTGGTCAGCCCCGATATCAAGCAAGCCTTCGACGGCCACCACAGGGTCACGCATCCCTGGTTTCGAGATCAGCGCCGCGTGCCCTGGGACAAGATCAGGCGGATCGGCACGCTGCTGATGACGCCGGACTACTACACCATCGCCGCGCCTGTCGATGCGCCGGTGCCGGAAGTCGTCTCGCCGCTGTATTCGCAGCCGGTGATCGAGTTGTTGCTGCGGATTCCGATTCACACGCATTTCCATCGCGGTCGCGATCGGGGCCTGGCGCGGGTGGCGTTCGTGGCGGAAACGCCGGAGCCGATCCTCCGGCGCCTGTGGAAGGATCGCGCGCCCGGCTTCCATGATCAGCTGCTCGAACGCGAGCGTCCGTTCCTGAAAGAAACATTGCTGGATGGCGTACTCGCGCGCAATGGCCTGCTGGATCGGCCGCTGCTCGAAGAAGTGTTGTCCGCCGGCCCTACCAAGAGCACGGTGTACCCAGGTGAGATCTTCCGTCACCTGGACTCGGAGCTGTGGGCGCGGCACTGGCTCGGCGGCTCGCCACTCCAGCCTAGCTGAAATCAGAACCCCTTGGAGAGCCGTAGATAACTGAAGCGGCCGACGAGATCGCCCTGCGTGGAATCGAAACCGGATGCGAACCCGATTTCAGAGAATGGCGGCAGCTCGTCGGTCAGGTTCTTCACGCCGAGTTGCAGCTTCAGGTCGTCGCAGACCGGACTCGGACCGAGCACTTCGTCCAGTGCAATACTCGCCTGGACATCCACGAGTGTGCGCGCAGGCAGGCGGCGACCCGTGGGCCCGGTTGCGTTCGCGTCCATGTAGCCGGGCAGCCAATCCAGCGTCGTCGACAGACCGAAGCCGTCGCGTTTCCAGCCGATGCTGCCGACCACGCGCCAACGCGGGATGGAGCCGGCGGGATTGGCGATGCCGACGCGATCGACCGCTGGCGTCTTCGGCACGTCCACGGCCGTGAACTCGTTGACCCACGTGGCGGACAGACGCGTCGTAACGTCTCCCCAACCCGTGCTGCGTTGGTACTTTGCCTGCACGTCGATGCCGCTCGTGGTCAGCCGGCCGAAGTTCATTCGGGACACGTCCAGCTGCAGCAGCTTGCCGGGAATGCCCGCGGCGATATCAGCCTCGCTCGGCACATCGCGCACGATGCGGTCGCGGAATGCCGCCTCGTTGGACAGCAGCGAAGTGAAGTGGACGAACGTGACACGATGATCGGTATTGATCCTCCAGTAGTTCGTCAGCAGCTGCAGCCCGGGCAGCGCGCTCGGCGTCAGCACAAACCCCGTCGTCATCGAGTCGGCTTCGATCGGCCGGAGATTCGGATTGCCGCCGGCGACGAACGTCACCGTGCTCAAGGCGTCATTGCGCGCCGGATCAGCCACGCCGGAGTTCGTTACCGTGGTGCGCGGCGCATGCAGTTCGAACAGTGACGGCGGCCGGAAGCTGGTGCTATACGAACCGCGCAACAAAATGTCCTGGGTCGGCTGCCACATCAAGCCGATTTGTGGATTCAGCGAGCTGCCGAAGTCGCTGTAATGGTCGAGCCGCGCGGCCATTGTCATCGACAGGACATCCCGATCGTTCGCTGCAGTAGACCCGAGCAGCGGGATGCGCAGTTCGGTAAACGCGGCGCGCATGTCACGACCATCGTTGACGGGCAGCGCCCGGTCGTCATAGATCATCGTTTCATCGCGCCACTCGCCCCCGACCACGGCTCGAATCGGACCGGCTGGCAAGTCGAACAAGTCGCCGTGCACGAACGCAGAAAGCTGCCGGCCTCGCGAGAAATGGCGGTCATGGTCCCGCTCGATGAGCGAGTCCAGCAACTCCTTGCTGCCGGCGGGCCCATCGACAAAGGGATTCAATGCGCGCGCTGGGTCCGTTTGCGCGAGCGCCTCGCTGATGCGCTCGGCACTGACCTCGATGGTGCTGCGAGCATCACCACTCTCGGTGCTGGCCAGCGCTGCAACCTCCCACTGCCATGCGGAACTCAGCGAGCCTCGCAGCCCGAACGCGCCGCGCAGCCAGTTCATATCGTGCTCGAAGCGACGCGGCTCGATGCCATCCAGAATGAAATCCACCAGCACCGGCTGCTGGAAGGGATTGAACGGATTGTTCGCCGGCACCAGTGCGCTCTGCACCGGGTACAGTCCCTCCTGCGAAATCGTCTGCCGATTGGTATAGAGCACCTCGGCGAACGCCACCAGATCCGGCGTCACATCGTACTCGCCGAACAGCGCCAGGCTGCGTTGCTTCGCCTGCGGCACGATGCTGAGCGTGCTCAACGTGCTGGTTCGATTGCGCATGCCAGCGGTTGCGGCGAAATCCTGCGGCGTCAGACCGAGGCCACGACTGCCTTCGGGCACCATCGCGAAGGAGGATGACAAGCCAGGCAGATTGTCCCCGTGCAATGAGCTCACTGTGCCGGGGACGCCCGCCATCGAGCGATAGTCCAGCCCGCCATGACGCGAGTAGTCCTGGTCGCGCCACAGATCGCGCTCGGAGCCCAACAGAAAATCGCGCTCGTAGTAATCGAAGATCACCGTGGTTCGAAGTCGCTCGGTGTCGTAACCCGCGCTGAACGAAGTGCGCAACAGATCCGCGCCGCCACTGGCACCGCCGTACTGCATGTCGAGCACCGGGCGAGGGATGTCCTTCTTCAGCACCACGTTGATGACGCCGCCCATGGCATCGGCGCCGTAGATGGCCGAAGCGGAATCCGACAGCACTTCGATCCGATCCACTGCCGCCAGAGGAATGCTGTTCAGATCGAAGCCATTGAGCGTCAGACTGTTCGATGTCGGCGCGACGCGCCGACCGTTGATGAGGATCAGCGTCGTGTCGACGCCGATGCCGCGCATTTGTGAGTATTGCGCACCGCTGTTGTAGTAGTGCTCGGCGCGAGTGAAGGGTTGCTGCGGCGTGTAGCGCAACACGTCCGGAATCGAAGCCGCACCGAGCTCTTCGATCATGCTGCGTGTAAACACCTGCACTGGCGCCGGCCCTTCGCCACTGCGCTCGATACGCGAGCCGGTGACGATCACTTCATCGACCCGCTCGACAGCAGGGTCGATGTTCGCACCCGCGCCCGGCCGGTCAATGGCCATCATAGTTGGCGCGGGAGGATGTTTCCGCTGTTGCAGATAGGGTTGCCCCTCGGCCAGCCGGCTTCGATCTCGATCCGAGCCGGTCACGCCGTTGCGTGGCGCGCCGAGCAGAGACGGCGCCATGACCACGAGCGAACGATCGTTGGTACGGCGATAGGCCAGCCCGCTCTCGGCCAACAGTCGGGTCAATGCCACTTCCGCGGTGAACTTGCCGCGCAGCGGCCCTACGAGCCGGGTCTGATCCGTCTGTGCATCTGGCCAGAAGCTGATCAACAGGCCGGTCTGGGTCGTGAATTCCTTCAACGCCTCGATGATGGGCAGGCGGGGGATATCGAGAACATACTCATGCGCGGCTGGCGCCTGTTCGCGCGCGTGCTGAGCAAGTGCCGTCCCGGCCCACCCACTGCCGGAAAGCACGGCCGCCACAACGCCGGCGATGACCTGTTTCGCGACCATCTTCCCCAGCAAGTTCCGTTTGATCGGGGACCCGCCCCGCCGCTGATGAAGGGCGAATCTACCGCACGACACCGCGATGCGCTGTGACTTTGCTACTTAGGGCGGGCCTCGATCGAAAATATATTTCTACGCGGCGACGCCGAGTCGCATCAGTTGTGATCTGGATTCACGGTGGGCGACACATCGACGTGCTGCTGGCCCGGCGTTGTCGACTCGGAGCTTTCGGGGGCACTGGAGCGACGCAGCTCGATGCGCAAGACATTCGGGTCGTCCCGCACCACCGTGATATCCGGGCTGCTAGCCAGTGCCGCGACCAGGGATTCGGGATCGGTGGCGTTGCCGCGGAAAAACGTCAGCCGCCGCGCTGCGATCGACGGTTCGGTGATCACGATCTTCACCCGATTGAACCGATTGAGCTCGCGGGCCACCTCGGCCACGGTCTTGTCCTCGTACACCAGCCAGCCTTCGGCCCACGCCTGCTCGTAATCCACGTTCACCTTTTCCTTGGCGATCGGCTTGGAGCGCGTGGAACGCGTGATCGACACTTGATCTCCCGCGGCCAATGCCACGGCGCCGGTCGCTGCAGCGGCCCGTGCGGGAGCTGCGGGCACCAATCCCCGTATGGCATCGCGACCGTCGCGGTATAGCGCAACACTACCTTCGGTGACCGCCACCACATCTCTACCGCCGAGCCGCGAGACCCTGAATTCCGTGCCGACCGCGAGCACGCCGACCATCTCCGACTCCACATAGAACGGGCGTGCGGGGTCCTTCGCAACGTCGAACATGGCCTCACCGCGCACCAGGCGGATCGTGCGGTGATCATCGCCGAAGGAGAGTTTCAGCAGTGAATCGGGCCCGACACGAACCCGCGTGCCATCGGTCAATGACACCGAGCGCCACTCGCCCAACTGAGTCTCGATGGTGCGGTCGAGCCAGGCGACCTTCGCCATGAAGCCCAGGAAAAAGGACAGGCTGATACATGCCACGGCCGCTGCCAGCCTCCAAATGCGGGGTGGCCGACGCCGGCTCGGCGCAACCTCCATCAGCTCGATCCAATCCGGTGCGCGCTGATCTTCCAGCTCGATCACGTTGGAGCGCTCGCGAGGCCCCGCTCTATCCAGCTGGTCCTGCAGCTTCGCGGCGCGCAGCACCTGATAGACCTGCTGGATGCGCAGCAATTCCGCGATGTGGGCCGGGGACTGTTTCAACCAGCGCACGTTGCGCTCGCGATGACGCAGGCCCATGCGGTCGTCGCGCAGCCTGATGAACCATTCGGCTGCTTCATTGCTGAGCGACCTGCGGGTGGCCCGCTCGTGACCGCTCTCGTTCAGGCTTCCCTGCATGCCGGCATCCTCGTCGTCCATGGGCGTGGTCACAGGTCCTCCAGGCGCAATTGCATGCGCAAGGTGCTGTAGGCCCGCGTGAGATCACGCAGTACGATCCGATACGTCAGCCCCTTGAGCTGAGCGATCTGCTTGTAGGTCAACCCCTCGTTCACGTGCAACAACAAGACCTCACGTTGCCGTGGCGGCAGCCGGGCGACGGCGGCCAGCACGTATTCATTGGCCCGTGTCCTGGCGAAGGCATTTTCCGGCTCGTCGCCGGCCTCGATCTGCAGCTCCTCGAGCCAGCTGTCGTCGTGCGGCTTGCGCACCCTGGAGCGCTCGCGCCATTCATTGGCGACATTGGCGGCAATCCGGAACAGGTACCCCTGCGGGTTGTCGACGGCGACATCGTCGCTATAGCGCAGCAGGCGCAGGAATACTTCCTGGGCCAGGTCATCGATATCCCCCGGCGGCACCGAGGCACGATTCCGCAGCCAGCTACGGATGGGCTTGCGCCATTTGCCGAACCATTCGATCAGCCGCCCGTCGCGATACTCGCGCGGATGCGCTTCGACCGTCGGGGTTTCGCCGGGTCCTTGTTCCGGGCGACAGCCATCCTGCTCGCTCTGTTCATCCTGCCTGGACGAATTCCAACGATCTTTGCCGCTCGACTGCTGGTGCCGATCGATCACTATCTGCGTGGCTGGCTGGCGGAGGGGGAAAATCTTCCCCTCGCCTAGATGACTGGATCACGGGCACGGCTCATCCCTCCTGGGCCGGAGTGCATTATGTCGAGAGCTTGAATCTACGGCTCCAGATGCAGGGCCTTGCTGCCCGCCTTGCCGTGATAACCGGCGTACCAGAGATTGATCTTGTCCACGAACTCCTCGGGCTGGCTCGGCTTGAAGATCAGCAGGTTCACGTTCAGCCGCAGCACCTGGGGATCATCGATGATCACCTGGGCATCGTTCAGCTCGTTCAGCCGGGCGACGATATCGGCGACCCGTTCGCCCTCGTACTCGTACCAGTTGCGAACCCACATGAGCTCATGATCGGCCTTCACCGCCACCGGGCCGCTGACTCCTTTCGGCGACAACACCACCTGCTGATTTGCAGTGGCATACACCGGCTGCACGCCATCACCGCCCGCCCCCGTCACCGCGACCTTGCCTTCCGACACAGTCACGACGACGGTATCGCCGAGATCGGACGTTGCAAACGCAGTTCCGACAGCACGCACGGTGCCAGCATCCGTCGACACGACCCACGGTCGGCCAGGATCTTTCGCCACTTCAAACAACGCTTCGCCACGCACCAGCGTTACTTCGCGCCGCTGGTCAGTGAAGCGGAAACGCAGTTTGGTATGCGGGCTGACATGAACGACCGTGCCATCCTCCAGCAATCGTTTATCCCACTGCCCCTGTCGGGTCACGACGACATGCTCAGAGTTGCCGAGGGGCATCCACGCCATCACGCCCACAGCGAAGACAACGGTGGCGGCCAGCGAGATCCTCTTGATGTTGAAGCGCGAACTCGCCGTTGGCTGTTGCACCGGTAATGGGCGCGGCCGCGTCACTGTCGCATAAGCGTCGAAGTCGATGACGTTCTCTGGGAGCACGCGCGCACTTTTCTTGAACGCGCGCTGCAACCGCGCATCGATCAAACAAAAGCGTGCCAACTCCTCGATGTTGGTGCGAACTTCCAGCCAGGCGCGAAACTCGCGCCGCGAAGCTGGGTCCAGCTCCCCCTGTTCGTGGCGCTGGTACCATTCCGCTGCCTGCCTGATCACAGCATTCTGTTGTGATGTTGGATTCATATCCCGGTCCCCGCTGGCTGCGCTGAGCAGCACACCGACGCCAACTGTTCCGTCGTGGACTGGTAGAGCCAGTCGACTCGCAGTTGCCGCGGCCTACATCGCCATAAGCCGTGGAGTCTCCCGTGCTTAGAAGGGAGACCGGGCCGATTCGGCTTCCAATCCCTGGGAAATGTGCGATGTCCGAAGCAGCCGGAGCGGCCGCGCTATTCGGGCAACAGTCGAATGACGTTCGCGCTTTCGTACGCAACCTGCACATCCGGACGCGCCGCGAGCATGAGCACGAATGTTTCCGGGTCGTCGAGCTTGACCGTGGTAAAAGGCATGGCGATCGCGCCTATCACTGGATCGGACATTACTACTTTCACACGATTGCGACGATTGAACTGCTCGATGGCTTCGCCCACCGTCTCACCGCGGAATTCATAGTATCCCGTCGCCCACTGCAACTCGCGTGATGCATCGACTTGCTTGACCGGCTGCGCGCCGCTCATCGACAAGGTGATTTGCTGACCTTCGATCAGCTCCGCCACATCAGCGGCGCGCCCCATCGTGATGACGCGAGCGTCGACATGTCTGCTTACAGCGACTTTGCCGTTCGCAACGGTTACGACCGCCGTCGATGCATTCATCAGCGAGACGCCAAACTCCGTACCAACCGCACGCACGTCGCCGATGTGCGTCGTGACGACGAAAGGACGATCCGGATCGTTCGCCACTTCGAACACCGCCTCGCCCTCGCTGAGCACGATGGTGCGCCGGCCTGCATCGAACGACCACCGCAACCTGGTATTCGGCCCGATACGCAACACGCTGCCGTCGCTGAGCATGGTGCGATCCCACTGTCCCGGACCGGTAGTGATCCGCTTATCGAAGTACTCGGTCTTCACCGCCCATCCGGCAGCTATTGTGAACGCAACGCCCGCTACGGCCGCAGCGACCCTCATGAGCCGCGCGCGCCGACGCTTGACCCGCAGAGCCTGCTGATGAAGGACGTTCATCCCTCGCGGACCGAAAGGAATCACGTTCTCGCCCGGATCGTTGTCCGGTGCCGAGCGCAGATGCAGCTTCGCTTTGCGCCCGTAGCCGTGATAGCGATAGATGTCGAGCAATGCTTCCACGTGACGGTCGGATGCCTTCAGCCAGGCGAGATACTCGCGCCGCTCGCGCGGCGACAGATCGTTCGCGACCAGGCGCACGAACCAGCCCGCCGCCTGCTCGCTCAGGAGCGCATCGACCCCGGTACCGCTGCTGTGTTTCATACCTCTTGCCCTCAATGGCCTGTGCTTGCTAGAGGTCTTCAGCCTTCAGCTGCATGCGCAGCGTGGCGTAAGCGCGGGTCAGATCTCTTAGAACGATCCGGTAAGTCACATTCAGGCGATCGGCAATTTCCTTGTAGGTCAGGCCTTCATTGACATGCAGCAACAGCACTTCGCGCTGTCGCTTCGGCAAGCGGTTCACCGCATTCTGCAGATGCCTGCTGACACGGTTCTGAAAAACGGTGTTGTCCGGCTGGTCGGCCGGATCGATCTGCAGCTCATCGAGCCAGCTGCGATCGTGCGGCTGGCGCACACGCGAGCGATCGCGCCATTCGCTGGCGACGTTGGCGGCGATCCTGAACAAGTAGCCCTGCGGATTCTCGACCGTCACGTCGTCGCTATAGCGCAGCAGCCGGAGAAACACTTCCTGCGCCAGATCGTCCGCTTCGGCGCGGGGCACGGAAGCACGACTGGAAAACCAGCTGCGAATGGGCTTGCGCCAACGGCCGAACCACAGCGTGATGCGCCCGTTGCGGGTTTCCATCAAGCTTTCGACAGCATCGTCGGGCTGGGGCGCTCGCTCGGACGCGAGCCCCGGCTCGGCGCGCTCCAGGTGCTTATGGCGATCGATCACGAGATTTCCCTATGTTCCAGTGGCGCGACTTTCCTGACGCGCAACTCCCATGCAAAAGGGGCCAGCCTTCACGCTCGAATGTATCTGGATCCAGTGTGAAGCGCACTCGACTTCGATGGGACCGAACCCGCCGTCACCGCTGCCGCGAGTGCGCGCGCGCTCGTTGCCCGTCATTCACTACTGACCGGGAGCGTGCACAGTGCCAGCCCCCGGAGGCTAAGAATGCCTCCGGGGAGCGTGATGCATTATTTATTTTCGGCAAGAAACGGACGAAACAGCAGCTCTTTGCAGATTGCCGAGACCAGCTCGCGACGGCGTTGGTGATAGGTTTGTAACGCGAGCTGCAATTGCTCCTTGTTGTTGTCGACATAGAGTTGCCGTAAGCGCGCCAACTCATCGGCCGCATCTTGAATGATCTCGCTTTCGATCATGCGCGCGTGATGCAACCGATCGTTGAAGTTGCGGATGATGTCGGCGAGCTCACCGATGCCCGAACGCGTCGCGATACGTACGAACAGATCATCGATGGTACGTGTCAGTTGCTCGGGCTTGTCCGACAAAGGCAATGACGTGAAGATCTTCGCAGGCGCCTTGGCTTCTTCGTCCGTGGAGGCTGCTGCATTCCATTCCCGAATGGCCGAGTCGAGCAACGTTTGATTGAGCGTGTACAGCCCACGCAGCTCGTCTTCCGATGCCGTCTTGGCGAAGAAGCCTCGCTTCGGCGCGAACACGATCAGCCGCTCCGCTGCGAGCCGCGTCAGGGCTTCTCGTACTGGCGTAGTACTCACGCCGAGCTCCTCGGCGAGCGTACCGATCTGTAACAACTGCCCTGGCGCAAGCGTATGCGCCAGCAGCAGTGACTTGATACGGTCGTAGATTCCCTCCACGGCGTGATCACTGCTGGCCTTGCGGCTGGTTGTTTCTTCTCGTTTCAACACAAAGATTCGCTTGCTTGGATCCGTCGAGAGCATGGTGCGCCCTCCGTAGTTGACCTGAAGATGTAACCCTTTGAGACCTGTGGTGCCCCACCCCGATGTGTCGTCACCCATACCCCCCGGCAGCGCGATTCTGGCAATGCGCTTCTACTTTCGTTGTCGTCAGCGACGGGCTGGCCGTCCGCGCTGGCGACTTCTCAAACCGAGAATGGTTGACGGCCGCGGTGGACCCAAGTGCGAACAGGCGAACCGCCTGAAATCGAGCAACTCGAATTGATACATGGCCGATTCCCTCAACCACTACCCGCTGACGAGCGTCGAACAATCCCTTCGGATCAGGCGGTTGCGAACCACGCCTGTCCGTCGACGCCGCAAATATTCCCTGCAACGCTGGGGCGGCGATGCGATGTGCGCCGCGGCATCACGAGCCATACGCAGCGATACAGGGTCGGCAAAAACTACCAGAGCCCGCTGGGATGCATCGGCGAAGTTACGGCAAATTCGGAAAATGCCTAGAGATGAACTCCAGCAGATGACCGGTCTTAGCGACTTTCTTGTTCGACGTTCGATTAATGCTAAGAAACGGCCAAATCAACCGCCGGCTGCATCGAGCGCGAGTACGATCTTCCCTCGATGCGCACTGCTTTCCATATACGCATGAGCCTCATTCGCCCGCTCCAGCGGGAACACCTTGTCGACGACGGGCTTGAGCTCGCCGCGCACCAGTAACGGCCAGACAACCTCGAGCAGACGAGTCTTGATGAAGCGTTTGAAGGTCGCGTCACGCGGACGCAATGCCGAGCCGGTGATCACCAGCCTGCGTTGCAGGACCCGCAACAGGTCCGCCTCGCCCTTGATGCCGCCCTGGGTGGCGATGATCACCAGCCTGCCCTCGACCGCCAGCGTAGCAATGTTTTTTGACAAGTAACTGCCGCCCACCATGTCGAGCAGCACATCGACACCGCGCTTGCCGGTTTCCTCGGCGATCGCGGCAACGAAATCCTCGGTTTTATAGTTGATGGCGCGCCTGGCGCCGAGTTGCTCGCAGAAACGACATTTCTCGTCGCTGCCGGCGGTCGTGAAGACGGTATGACCCAACGCCTTGGCCAGCTGGATGGCCGAGACTCCGATGCCACTGGAGCCGCCATGCACCAGCAGGGTCTCACCCGGCTGCAGACGGCCGAACTCGAACACATTGCTCCAGACAGTGAAATACGCCTCGGGCAATGAGGCTGCTTCGATCATGCCGAGCGAGCCGGGGATGGGCAGCACTTGAGCTTCATCCACGGTGCAGTACTCGGCGTAGCCGCCACCTTGCAGCAGCGCGCACACCCTGTCGCCGACTTTGAACTCGCGAACCTCAGAGCCAATCGCCGCGACGACACCAGCGCACTCCAGCCCCGGATAGCTCGGCGCGCCCGGCGGCGGCGGATAGGCGCCCTTGCGCTGAAGCACATCCGCACGATTGATACCGGCCGCCGCGATCTTGATCAGCACCTCGGTCGCCTGCGGCGTCGGCGTGGGCCGCTGCGCGACGACGAGGGCATCTGGACCACCGGGTTGCGGAACATCAATGATCTTCATACCTTCAACCTCAACCCGGTTCGTCGACTCTCGAGCGCGTCAGTTCTTGACGCCAACGGTCCGCAGATCCGCCAGGCCGTCCAGATCCAGTTGCTCGGCCGCGTCACGCAGCTCGGCCACGCTGCCGGCGCTGCCCTCGACCTTCACTGTGAATCGATCGCCGACAACCACTGTGTACTGACCGTAAGAGGCATGGCTGTCCCACTCCTGATGCATCAAACGGTCGTCCTCGCGAAAAGTTTTCTCGTAGCGGCCATTTTCCTCCTTTTCGCCCTCCATGCCGACCCAGCTGGCCAGACCGAGCAAGCCACGCGCGTTGCCGGCATCAGTAATCTCGAGCCGCACTTCGCGCCCCGACTCGTTGGAATAGGTAGCCGCCGCGGTCGAGACTTGCAAGCCCAGCGCCCCATTGCGCTCGGCGGACAGGCTGGAGCGGCTCAGTCCGGCCAGTTGCTCCGGCACGAACGCCTTCAAGCGGTCCGGCGCCAGTGACTCGACCTGTTGGCCACCGCCGAGCGCGGCACCGAACACCGCCTTCAACGCCGCATCCTGGGCGCCCTGGTCGCCCGACTTCTGAGCTTCTTCGAGCTGCTTGTTGGCGGCTTCCATTTGCTCGCCCCATTTCTGCATCTTGCCGAGCGCGCTGTTCTCGTCGAACTTCACGTCGTCATCGCTCGAGGAGCTGTACGTCGCACCACTCATCATGCCACCGACGCCCGCGATGCCACCGATCACCGCGCCGATAACGGCGCCAACCACGATCGCAATGATGACGATCACCGCGGTGTAACCAGCCGCCTTCTCGGGCGGACACTTCATGGTCTGCGGCAGGCCGAGATACATCAGATAGATGCTGTAGACGCCGCCGGCGATCATCAGCAGCAGGCCGAGCACGGGCACGATCTGTGCGATGCCCGCGACCCAGCTGGCGGTATACGCGTAGACGACGACCTTGAACGCTTGAATGCTATTTTTCTGGCCGCCGAAGCTTGGCGCGAGCGCATCGACGATCAATGCCAGAACATAGAGCATGGCCAGCGCCATCGCATAACTGAGCACCATGGTCGTCAGGCCGGCTCCAACGCCGATGCGGAAGGTGCCGATCACGCTCATTTCCAGGAAGGTGAAGATCACCGGAATCGCGGCCAGCCAGATGGCATAGCCCTTGTAAAGGTCCGCGACGGTGGCGGGCTCGCCGGCGATGACCGACCACTCGCTCTTTGGGGTCAGCAGAATGGCTTTGACGCGAGCCATCAGTTTGTTGAGATCCACAGGGACTCTCCTGGTTGTGACGATGAGTTGGCGCTGGAGGCGCTGCGGTCCCGCCGGCGGCTTCGCGACCGGCGTATAAGTAACTAATTTCTCAGCAATGTCAGCCCGGATCTCGCCGATTTTCGGACGGGCTCGGGGCAGGCACTGAAGCTTGGTTGGGATCGCAGCTGCACGCGCGTATGTATGCCAGAAGCGTCACGACGGCAGCACTGACCGAAAGACCTAAAGGCCCAAAGTCGTGGCGAGCTCTCGGTAGCGACAATATGCGTTGGCCAATTCCATCTGCCGTGGCGTGTTGCATGCCGGCTCGAAAATGGCCGGCGACGCGACCAGTACACACACGCACCTGGCACGCGATACCGCTACGTTGAGTCGATTCAAGCTGTACAGGAAATCCATGCCGCGTGGCGCATCGGCGTGCGACGATGTCGTCACCGAATAAATGACGATCGCCGCCTCCTGCCCCTGGAACTTGTCAACGGTGCCGACACGGGCCTGCGGCATGCGCCGTTGCAGCTCGAACACCTGCGCGTTGTACGGGGCAATGATCAGGATGTCTTCGAGGGTTATGGGACGAACGCGGCCGTCGCGATCGACCCACGATGCTCCCGCCGTCAATGTGTCCTCGACCAATCGCTGGATGGCCTCGGCCTCTTCGGGTGCGGCGTTCTGATTGCCCTCGTGCATGACGGGCAGATGGCGCAGACCCGTGCCACGAATGCGACCGGACGATTTCACCTCGTGATGCTGCTGACCCACGCGACACGTCAATCGGCCTTCATAGAAAAGCTCCGACGTGAATGAACAGATGTCCGGGTGCAAGCGCCAGGTCTGCTCCAGGAACAAGCCTTGTTCCTTACCGATGGTCGCGGCGCGGCCGAGCACGTGCTCGAGCGCCGACACGTCCGTGCCTTCAGGATGACTGCCTTGAATCGGCTGTTCCAGTTGCTGCGGATCGCCGAGCAACACCAACGCGCGACATGCCTGCGATACGGCCACGACGTTGGCCAGCGACATCTGCGCAGCCTCGTCCACGAACAGCGTATCCACAGCTTCGAATGCATCCGGACGCGACCACAGCCACGCCGTTCCCGCCATCACCTGACACGATGTGCCTATCGCCGCGAGCGCCTTCTCATTGTCCGTCTCGAAGCGGATGCCGGGCACGTCAGGCGCTTTCTCGGCGACCTTCTGCAAACATTGGATGGACAGACCGGCGCGCGCTGCCTGTTCCACGACTTTGTCGAGCAGGTTGCGGATGACTTTGTGACTGTTGGCAGTCACTCCCACTTTCTTGCCCGCCTTGACCAGCGCACAGATCATCTGCGCAGCGGTGAACGTCTTGCCCGCCCCCGGCGGCCCTTGAATCGGCAGGACCCCGCTCGTCAGCTTCGTCGATACTCGAACAGCGGCATCACTCGCAGACTCGCCGTCCAGTTGCAACGGTTCCGCGCCCAAGCGTGGCGGGATCTTCAGCAGAAGATCTCGCGCCGCCTGATACGCGCCCAAACCGGCGATACCCTGCTCGGCAACGTGATTCCCAAAACGTAGTAATGCCTCGGCCATCACGTCCGTGCGGACCAAGTCGTGCGCGAACGCCGCTCGCGGGTGAAGCGAAGCCGTATCACCGCGCTTCTTGATATCGATGGTGCCGCTTTCCGCCGAGATAGCCGCGACTGTGCCCAGCTTCTGCTCCGGACTCAGATGCAAGGTGTCGCCTTCGCTCAGCTCCAATTCTTGTGGCGGAAACTGGTAACGATGGATCGGCGCCTTGGCGGTCCCACCGACGCTGCCACGAAACACCAACCCGGCGACGCCACAGCGTTCGTCCAGCAGATCCTCGGGAGTCAGGTCAGCGAGGCGGAAAAACTCCCACCACGACGACTTCAGTTCCCGCCGATGCCAATCTAGCAAGTGCGCCAGAATCCAGCGCGCCTGCTGCTCGGTGGTGCGATCCAAGGCGTCCGGCGGCACGTCGGCGGTAAGACGCTCTACCAACGCCGCGACTTGCCGTTGACGTTCATCCAGCTCCGGCGCTGGCTCCGGATTGCCCGACGCCGGTCGCGGAATCGCCGCGCCGTTGCCGACCATCTCGCTTCTGATCTTCTCCAACCAATCCCGAAGTCTTTGCGCCGAGAGACAATCGTCGCGGTTGTAGCGGAGCACGACGTCCTTGCTCCGCTCGGTGATGCCAGCAACATCGTCGAGCTCGAGACGGGCCTGCAACTGCGCCAGCGCGCTTCTGACTTCGACGAGCGGTACGCTGCGATTGAAATCGTAGAAGGCCTCGAGATTCTTGATGGAGTACCGTTCCACACTGGCGCGAATGCTCTGGCGCGCAATGGTATAGAGATCGACGAACAGCGACGCGCGCAGCATCCGGTCGATCTCATCTTCACGCGTTGCATATCGTCCCATCAGCCGCTTCAGCGCACTCGGCTCGTAGGGCGCGTAGTGGTAGATGTGAAGCTCCGGATACTGTTGCCACCGAGCCATCACGAAATCGACAAAGCGCTCGAACGCGCGGCGTTCTTCTGCACGCGAGAACGCCCATTCCGCGACGTAGTTGCGCGCCCCGCTCGCGTCCGTCGTGACGTAGCCAAAGAGAAACTCCAACCCGTCCTCGCCGACGAACGGGTCTGCTTCCAGATCCAGAAAGATGTCTCCGGGCGAGGGCGCCGGCAGTCGATACAGCCCGGCACCCGGGGTGAGCGGCAGCACCTCATGGATCGGCTGCGCGCTTCGTCTGCCTTCCCACTGCACTCGCGCCTGCTCGCGACTGCGTTCGAAAGACTGCGCCAAACCTCGCTCCGGTTTCCACGGCAGCGGCACTGGCAATTGCGCCAGACCCGCCAGGGTGGTGACGTCATGCCGGGCCAGTTCCGCAATCTGCGTCGCCGTGATGCCGGCGACCAGACACAAATGATCATCGCGCCGGCGGCGCGCGTCGCATTCCGTTCGCCATCTGCAGATGTCACAGTGATCTTTGGGGTGCGGATATGTGGGTGCGCCCTCGATGTTCGCGAGCGATCGCTCCAGCGCCGTGCGGACCTGACGGTAATAGGCCGCGTATGCCGCCGTCCTGTACTGGACGGGCTCGAAGCCGCGGCCGGGTGTGACGACATGCATGCGCTCCGGGACTCGTCCCTGCGCGCTCGCCAGCAGGTCCGAGTACAAGCACAACTGCAGTACCGTGCCACCCTTCGTCTCCCGCGCCAGCTTGGTGTCGACGACTTCATACGACCAGTCGCCGAGCGCACTCGCTTCCGGCACACGCAGCAGCACGTCCGTCCGCCCGCTCCACCTCCCTTCCAGAAACGCGCCTTGCACGATGACTTCAGCACCGGCGCGCATGGCCACCATTGTCTGCTCAACCTGCGCCTGCGTGACGCCGACGCCTTCGATCTCGACAATCTGCCGCCCGCGCGAACGCAAGTGCTCGACATACGCGCGCTCGTGAGCGGCGCCGCGCTCCCACAGCACTTCGAGCGAAGGATCCCAGACATCGGGCTTCGACAACGCATCCGTCGCAACGCGTGCATCCAGATGCGTCAGATGATGACAGTTGAGATAGCCGACCAGATCGGAAGCGCTGAGCTGCAGCGCGTTGTCTCGTTTGAGCAAGGGAATCCCTATGGCTGACGCTGTTGCAACGAACCCGGACTCTACACCGCTCTTCCGGCGCCGCGATATTTCGGCGATCGAAATGTTCCCCGCGGTCTGGCCCGAGGGGATTGGGAGCCGCCTGCTGCCCTTTGTTCCTGTTGTCACGAGAGGAAAAAACAGGCCGCATTGAGGACGATTCGACCGGTGCGCGAAGGAGCTTTCGATGAACCTCGGATTTGAGACATGCGGCAACGCCACGTTGATCGTGTATGACGGCGGCATCCCCGTGCTCGTCACCGATCCCTGGATTCTCGGCGCCCAGTACTTCGGCTCCTGGATGTTGCCGTACCGGTTCACTCCCGAGCAGCAGGCGGCGTTTGCCGCGGCTCGACATGTCTGGCTGTCGCACGGGCATCCCGATCATCTCAACCTCGAATCGCTCGAGGTGTTTCGCGACAAGACCGTCCTGCTGCCGCATCACCACGGCGGGCGAATCCTCAAGGATCTGAATGCCGGCGGCTATCAGGTCCACGAGCTGGCCAGCGACAGCTGGCTGCAGATCTCGCCGCAAGTGAGGATTCTGTGCTGTCCGGACTGGAACCAGGATGCGGCACTGCTCATCGCTCTGGGCGACGACTGTGCCGTGCTTAACTTGAACGATGGCTCGGCGCTCGGCACCCGGGCCACGCTGCAGGCCCGGCTGCAGCCTTTCAAGCGCCGCTTCGTGCTCAAGCTCTTCAGCAATGGCACGGCGGACATGGTCAACTTCTTCACCGAGGACGGGCGGCGCATCGATCCATTGCCGGCCGGATCGAGGCCCCTGGGCTTCTACTACAGCGCGCTGCTGAAGAAATGGGGCGGCACTCACACCGCTCCTTTCTCCTGTCACCATGTGTTCGCAAGAACCGATTCACGCTGGGCCGCGGCTTACGAAATCCCGATCGAAGTGCACCAGACCGACTTCAGACAGGCGCGCGGCCAGTTCATTCCCGGCTATTTCTTGTACGACGTGACGAACGACCGCATCACCGAGACGCCGATGGAGACTATGCCCAGGGAATTTCGAGAGCCCCACGAGTTCGGCGACAACTGGTCGGAGCCGCTCGAACGTGAGGATGTGCAAACGGTGCGTGCGTACTTCCAGAAGTTCCATCACCTGAGACAGAAATTCCAGTTCATCAACGTGCGGGTCGGCGGTCAGGACAATTTCGTGGACCTCGGCGGCGCGAAAGGCCGCGGCATCACCTTCGAGGCGCCACGCCACTCTTTGATGACCGCGATCAATTACGAGATCTTCGACGACCTGCTGATCGCCAACTTCATGAAGACCGTGCTCCACGGCGGGGTGCGCTCGCTATACCCGGACTTCACTCCATACGTCGCCAAGTATGGCGACAACGGCCGCGCCTTCAGCGCCAGCGAACTGCAGGATTATTTCCGGGCGTACCGTAAAGACTCCGGCTTCTACGGCTGGCTCGAACAGGTACGCGTCGACTCGTCCCGGAAGCTACGCCGCACATTTCTCGCGACACTCCAGTCGTCCACACCCGCACTGTATCGGATCGCCCGCCGCGGCTACCGGCGCTTCACCGCCTGATGACGGCTCAACGAGCACGCAGCCCCACTTCCTGTGAGGCTGCATGCCTCCACCCATCCGGTGCTAATTCGAAGATTCGCAGCGGACCTCATCCCTGAGGCCCACTACAAACCACCAAGGGCGAACCATAGCACCTAGGTTCTGATGTTCTTTTCGGTCTCTGCTCACATTGACCGGAGCACCCTCGCAGCCTAACCCCCTTTCCTGCGGAAGGTGAACCATTATTTTTCATCTCCGGAACTTGCCTTATTGCTGTTAACTAAAAGGAAGCGTTATTTACCAACGGGCAGGGGGACGGTCATAAATCCTTTAAGGAACCGTCATGAAAGAGAAAACTGAAGAGACAAAAGGAAAGGAGGTTCAAGGGATTGAAATGATCGATTTGGGAGATGCGAGGGAAGAGACTCGCCAATGGAACCCGGTCCAGATACTTCAGGACAGCCCGGTAAGTTGGGGCCGCACGCCGTTCGAGTTGTAAGGCCCAATGATACGCAGGAGGTCAACAAACCGGCCTCCTGCCCAGGGCCCGCGGTCAGTGCCTAGAATGCCTTTGTCAGACGCAGATATGCGAAACGACGTTTCAGGCTGGCTTGCGAAGCGTCGTAGCCGACGGCCAGTCCCGCGTTGGCAAAATCCACGTCTCGATCAAGCAGATTCAAAACCCCAGCAGTTGCATTCACACCCTCGAAGCCAGTAGCCCCGAGCACGTGACCAAGGTCCACCCAGGCTTGCAAATCGATCAACGTGCGAGAGGGCAAATGCCGATCCAGCACACCGTTTGGCCCTGAATCGCGATATCGCGGCGTAAATGTCGCCGTGGTGGATGCGCCCCAACCGTGCCCGGCCCATGTTAGAGAGCCCACTAGCCGCAACTCGGGAATCGTGCCTTGTAAGTTCGCGATGCCGACTCGACTGGCCGGCAGGGTCGCTCCTATCTCCTGGGATCGATATTGATCCACCCAAGTGGCAGCCAAAGCAAACCGTGTACGCCCCATCGCCGAGTCCGCGAGATAGGACAGGTCGAGATCCACTCCGCTGGTCTCCAACCGACCGAAGTTTGCGATCGATACGTCGATTGACTGCAATGCCCCCCGCCAGCCCTTCAGCCTATCATCCTCTGTGGGTGCAGCGCGTATTACGCGGCCGGGCAATGCATCTTCGATAATCCCTATATCCGAGAACCGCGGCACGATGATGCGATTGTCCATCACTACTCGCCAATAATGGGCGCCCAGATGCCAGCCAGGCGACGTTCCAGGCCGGTAGACAAAACCTGCAGTGGTAGATTCCGCTGATACATTCTCTAGATCTCGATTGCCACCTCCCGCGAATCTCACCGGCGACACCGAATTTCCTCGTCGTGGATCGATCATGGAGAACAAAAACTCTGATCTGGGTGAGTATTGCTCAGGCAATGATGGTGGCCTGAAGCTCGTACCGTATGCAGCGCGCACCAGCCAATCCTGAGCCGGGCGCCACACAACGCCATATTGCGGGTTTATCGAATCACTCGCGCGCTCATAGGAGTCACCGCGCACGGCCACCTTGATTTCTATTCCAGGCAAGGGCGGAACCTTCATCTCTGCGAACCAAGTAGCGACATCGCGCTCGTGCTCCAGAGGCGCCATGTTGATATACCTTATCTGTTCTCGCCGCCACTCCGCGCCAGCAACGAACTCACTCGATCTGCCCCGCATCTGTAACATCTTGCCACGCACGAACCCGGAAACCTGCAAGGCACCCGAAAACGAATCGAGAACTTTCGGGTCGCCAACGAGTGAGGACAGCAAATCCTCGCCGCCGGCCGGTCCATCCGCAAAAGGGTTCAGTGCTGTCTGCGGGACGGAGGACGCCAATGCTGCCCGAACCCGATTCGGATCCACGTCGTTAGCTCTTTTCGAATCAACGTGCTCCTCGTTAGAAACAAACGTCAGTTCCCAGTCCCAACTACTCAGGAGCCCACCCCGCGCACCGACCACGAAACGTTCAAAGCGCGACTCCGTCAAGCTCGAGACCGGTTTCATTCCGATTAGGGAATAATCCACAACGACTGGCTCGCCAAAGGGGTTGTAAGGATTCGTGGCGGGAACAATCTCCCCGAGCAGGAAAGGCAAGTCATTCTGGGAAACTATGTCACTCTTGGCCCAAAGCACTTCCCCAAAGATCGCCGAGCCTGCGCTCAGCGACAGTTCAGCCGAGGCGAAAGCGGATGATCGGGTCGCTTCCGGCACAATGGACCAGGTCTCATTGGAGCTGCCAAGACTCTCGACTCCAGCCGTGCTGAGAAAATCGTCTGGCGTTAGCCCTATTCCAGTACTGCCGATAGGGACCGATGCGCTCGACGTTGGCAACCCAGGCAATGCCCCTCCCGAAATAGAGTAAACATTAGCCGGATTCGTCGTCCTCACTCTGTAATCTTCGCCGCCAAACCGGCGGAAATCCTGATTCCTCCAGATACCCCGACTGGCCCCTACCAGCATGCTTGTTTCAAAATAGTCGAGTGCCAAAGACGATTTGAAACGTTCTGCGGAAGCCCCAATGGCCCCAGCAACGCGGCGCTCATCAGCCCCGCCAGCGGCCGTTCCATAGTGAAAATAAACCTCAGGCGATTCGATGTCCTTCTTGAGAATGATGTTGACCACTCCACCAATTGCATCGGCACCATAAATTGCCGACGCCGAATCAGACATGACCTCAATGCGGTCCACCGCGGTGAGAGGGATGGTGTTCAGGTCAAAAGCATTGAGGCTTACGCTGGTCGCACTTGGCGGCGCTCTACGACCGTTGATGAGTACCAAAGTGGTATCCACACCCAGACCACGCATTTGGAAGTGTTGGGCACCGCTGCCCTGCGACCACTCCCCTAAAGAAAACGGCTGTTGGGTGAAATAGGTCGCTAAAGCCGCCAACGAAGAGACTCCGAGCCGATCGATCTCCTCCCGCCCATAAACCCGCACCGGCGCCGGCCCTTCGCCCCCGCCCAAACGGCTTCCCGTAACGACCACCGCACGCTGACCGCCCTCGCCTTCGGGGGGTACCGCGCCCGGGTAGATCCTGACGGTGGCGTTGTCCATCCAGACGTAGTTCAGATCGCTGCCGGCGAGCAATTTGGCCAGCGCCGCTTCCGCGCTGAAGCTCCCTACCACCGCATCCACCGCATGCTGCTGCAGCTCCGGGGTTTTCAGCTCCGCAGCAATCTGCAGGCCAGTCTGTTTGGAAAACTGGTCGAGTGCCGTGATCAATGAGCCGCTGGGGATGGACAGGGAATATTCTGTGCCGGCCGCGCTACTCTGCGCAGCGGTCAGATGAGCCCACGCCATCGTTAGCGCGGCGGCGAGCGTCCTTGGCAAACGCCATCGACAATGAGTCACCGGCGGTCAATCCGACGTGACGCGCAATACGTTCCCGCCCTCTCTGCGCACAGCGATACCCTCCAGGCTGTCGAGCACCTTGACGAAGCTCTCCGGGCTGTTGGCGCGGAACCGGTAGTAGCCGGTCAGATGTCGCTCGCCAATGGCGCGATCTTCGATTTCTATCTGTTGAACATTGCGGCGATTGAACTCGTTCGCGATCTCTTCGACCGTTTCGCCCTCGAACTTCAACCAGCCGTCGACCCAGGCCAGCTTGCGTTCCGCATCGACTTTGACGACCTGGGGCTTGGAGAGATCGGTGGACAGGCCGCCAAAGACCCGCAGCTTCTGGCCGAAGCCGACATCGTGCACACGCAGTTGCTCGCCAGCATGCAGCCGTACGGCCGAATCGTCATCCAGCTTGCCGTGGGCCGTAACCCTCACCACACCTTCGGACACGGTAGTGGTCACTCCCGGGCTGATCGCGACACCGAATCTCGTACCGACGGCGGTGACATCGACGATGTGAGTGCTCACCGTGAACGGCCGGCTCGGATCCTTCGCGACCTCGAACACCGCCTGTCCCTCATAGAGATGAACGAGGCGGCGCTCCGCAGTGAATTCCACGTCGAGCCGGGTGCGAGCATCGATGTGAACGACACTTCCGTCGGCCAGGGTCAGCTGCTGCAGCTGGCTGGCCACCGCCGTGGTCACCGTGCCTTCGGCCGGCTTGTCCCGCAGCTCGACACCGAACGAGAACAATATGGCGAGGGCCGAAACCGTGGCGGCCAGCGCCCAGCCCGATCGAAACTTCGTTTTCACCGTATCGGGGACGAACTTGCTCGGGTTGTAGTCGTACTGCGATACGAGGCCGCCGGTCGCTATGTCGTAGACATTGGAGTCCCGCAGCTCGTTGACCACGGAGAGCAAGCGCAGCCGGGCGAACTTCCCGTCCAGATCGGCGATGCGCAGCAGCTCCGCGACGTTCTCCGGCGAACGTTTCAGCCAGGAAAGAAACAGCTTGCGATCGAAGTACCGCATGGCCCGCTCGTCGGAGCAGCGAAGGTACCAGTAGGCCGCTTCTTGGCTCGTCATGCGCGTACGGTCCGATGCTGTTGACATATCCTGTTCCTCTTGTGCTTCCATCACTTGAGGTCTTCCGGGTCCAGGCGCGTGCGCAGCTGGCTGTAGGCACGGGACAGATCACGCAGCACCGCGCGGGGCGACAGTTCGAGTCGCTCGGCGATCTGCTTGTACGTGAGTCCCTCGTTCACCCGTAACAGTAGTACCTGGCGCTGGCGCGGCGGCAGCTTCTCGACCGCGGCCTGCACGTTCGCGTCGCTGCGGGCCTGGCTGACTGAATTCTCCGGCTCCTGATCGGGCTCGATCTGCAACTCCTCGAGCCACTCCCGGTCATGCGGTTTGGAAACGCGGGCACGCTCGCGCCATTCACTGGCGACATTGCCTGCTATCCGCAACAGGTACCCCAAAGGGTTCTCGACCGCGGTGTTCTCGCTATAACGTAGCAGCCGCAGGAACACTTCCTGGGCCAGATCGTCCAGCTCGGCGGCTGGAACCGAAGCGCGACGGGACAACCAATGTCTCACGGGCTTGCGCCAATCCTTGAACCACTGCGCGAAGCGGTTCCTCGAGTTACCGTGATCGACCGGGCCCGGTGCGGCTGAACCGGCAGCTGCTGGAGGCGCGTCGACCGTACGCGCAGGCGAGCCAACCTCGACGTCCCCGTAGCTCCGACGATCGATCACAAACATTCCTAAGCGACGTGTGTCCGACCACTCTTATGCATCGCGACTGTAGTTGTATCCTTCGTCGGCGGGTTGTGCAAAAGGGGTTTCCACTGAGGTGGACCGGTCATCGTCCGGAATCAAACCCTGGAGGTCCCACGCAACCGTGGTCCCCGTTCAGTTATCCGAACGTAGTGAAAATAATCCAAGCGCAATCAGCAGGATGGCGCCCCGGTCTTGCCCAACCGGCAAGGCAACTTGGCGGGGGCTTGTCCCGCAGGACAAGCCGTTGCATGAACATCTCCAAAATATGACGCTTGGGCGACGTCGCTTCGATCAGTGAGCGGCGCGGGCCGCCTTCTTGGGCACGTACAGATCGGTCAGCGTGCCCTCATAGGCTTCGGCCGAGAACATCACCGTCTCCGACAGGGTCGGATGCGGATGGATGGTCAGGCCCAGATCGGCGGCATCGGTGTTCATCTCGATGGCCAGGGCGATTTCGGAAATCAGGTCGCCGGCGTTCGGGCCGACGATGCCGCCCCCGATGATCCGATGCGTGCTGGGATCGAACAGCACCTTGGTCAGGCCGTCGTCGCGCCCGAGCGTGAGTGAACGGGCGTTGGCGGACCAGGGGAAGCTGCCCTTCTCGTACGCGATGCCTTTGGCCTTGGCTTCGGTCTCGGTCAGGCCGACCCACGCGATTTCCGGATCGGTGTATGCGACCGACGGAATCACGCGCGCGTCGAAGAAGCGCTTCTCGCCATGGGCGACTTCGGCCGCGAGCTTGCCTTCATGCGAGGCCTTGTGAGCGAGCATGGGCTGGCCGGCGATATCGCCGATCGCGAAGATGTGCGAAACGTTGGTGCGCATCTGCTTGTCGACCGGAATGAAGCCGCGCTCGTTGACGATCACGCCGGCCGCTTCCGCGCCGATCTTCTTGCCGTTCGGGCTGCGGCCGACGGCGACCAGCACCTTGTCGTAGACCTGCGGCTCGATGGCCTGCTCGCCCTCGAACGTGACCCGAATGCCTTCCTTGAGCGCCTCGACCTTGGTGACCTTGGTCTTCACCATGATCTTTTCGTAGCGCTTGCCGATGCGTTTTTCGAGCGGACGCACCAGGTCGCGGTCGCAACCCGGGATCAGGCCGTCGGTCAGCTCGACGACACTGACCTTGGTGCCCAGGGCATCGTATACGCAGGCCATTTCGAGGCCGATGATGCCGCCGCCGATGACCAGCATGCGCTTCGGCAGATCGAGCTCGAGCGCGCCCGTGGAATCGATGATGCGCGGATCGTCCGGCAGCCCCGGCAGCCGAACGACTTCAGAGCCGGCCGCGATGATGCAGTTCTTGAAGGAGATCCTGCGCGCGCCTTCGCCCGGCGCATTTTCGCCCTTGGACAACACCGTGGACTGCGGAGTCATGTCGGTGTTCGCGATCTGCATCTCGTGCGGCGAGACGAATGTCCCGATGCCGCGGATGACCTCGACTTTGCGCTGCTTGGCGAGCATGCCCAGACCGCCGGTCAATTTGCCGACCACCTTCTCTTTCCAGCCACGCAGTTTCGCGGTGTCGATCTGGGGTTTGCCGAAAGTCACGCCGGCCACCTCAATCTCGTGCGCTTCTTCGATCACTTTTGCGGCGTGAAGCAGCGCCTTTGACGGGATGCAGCCAACGTTGAGACACACGCCGCCGAGCTGCGGCCAACGTTCGACCAAAGCGACCTTCATGCCGAGATCGGCCGCACGGAACGCGGCGGTGTAGCCGCCAGGGCCAGCGCCTAGCACGACCATGTCGTAGTCGTACGAGCCGCCCGACGTATCTTTGGCAGGCGTCGGAGCGGTTGCGGCCGAGCTTGCAGCGGCAGCTTTCGCCTTCTGCTCTCGGACGATCGTGTCCGTGAAAGGAACGTCCTCTTCTTTCTTGGCGGGGGCAGGTGCTGCGGCGTTTGTTGCTTTTGCAGCCGGGGCTTCGTTGGCCGCCGGGGCGGCGCCCGCGGCCTCGACTTCGAGAATCAAGCTGCCTTTGGAAACCCGATCGCCCTTCTTCAAGGCCACCGATTTGACGACACCCGCCGCATTCGACGGCACGTCCATGGTCGCCTTCTCGGTTTCCAGCGTGACCAGCGGCGTTTCGAGCGCAATCTCATCGCCCGGCTTGACCAGCACGTCGATGACTTCGACGTCCTTGAAGTCACCAATATCGGGAACGTTGACTTTGGTCACGGCACCGCCTCGATCAGCTTACGCACGTCAGCGAGCTTCTCCGCCAGGAAGGTGGTGAAGCGCACACCGGCAGCACCGTCGATCACGCGGTGATCGTAGGCCAGCGTATACGGCAGCATCAGGCGCGGCACGAACTGGCCGTCTTTATAAACCGGCTTGAAGCTCGACTTCGCCACGCCCAGGATCGCGACCTCCGGCGCATTGATGATGGGCGTGAAGCCCACGCCACCGATGCCACCCAGACTCGAGACCGTGAACGTCGCACCCTGCATCTCGGCGATCGTCAGCTTGCCGGCACGCGCCTTCTCGGAGAGCACGGCGAGCTCGCGCGCGATCTCATAGATGTCCTTCTTGTCGGCGTCCTTGATCACCGGCACGACCAGGCCGCCCGGGGTGTCCGCCGCGAAGCCCAGATTGATGTACTTCTTCAGGACCAGATTCTTGCCCGAGGACTCCAGCGAGCTGTTGACGTTCGGGAACTGTTTCAACGCCAGCACGCAGGCACGCAGCACGAACGCGAGCGGCGTGAGCTTGATGCCTTGCTTCTCGGCTTCGCCCTTGAGCTTCTTGCGGGTTTCTTCCAGCTCGGTGATATCCGCTTCGTCCATCTGCCAGACGTGCGGGATGTTCAGCCAGCTGGCCTGCAGATGCGGGCCGGAAATCTTCTGAATGCGGCTGAGCGGCTGAATCTCGATCTCGCCGAACTTGGAGAAATCGATCTCCGGAACCTTCGGCAGCGCGCCGCCGCCAGCGGCCGCCGCGCCAGCAGGAGCCCCCGAGGACAGTGCCTGCTTGACGAACGCCTTCACGTCGTCGGGCGTGATGCGACCTTTCGGCCCCGTGCCTTTGATATGGCTCAGATCGGCGCCGAGCTCGCGCGCGAACTTGCGAACCGAGGGGCTGGCGTAAGCACGAGCGAATCCAGCTTCGTCGATCGGCGGCAAGCCTCTCGCTGCAGCGGGAGCCGGAGCAGCGGCTGCGGGAGCAGGTGCCGGCTCTTGCTTCGCCGGCGCCGCAGCGGGTGCGGCGGCTTTCGCGGGTTCAGGGCGGGGCGCCTTGGGCTCTTCCGGCGCACTCTTCGCAGCAGGGGCAGCAGCCCCTTCGAGCAGACCGATCAAAGCGCCTTTGGAAACGCGGTCGCCTTTCTTCAACGCAAGCGACTTGAGCACACCGGCGGCCGTGGACGGAACATCCATCGTCGCCTTCTCGGTTTCCAGCGTCAGCAGCGGCGTGTCGACTTCGATGCGATCGCCGGGCTTGACCAGCACATCGATGACTTCCACATCTTTGAAGTCACCGAGGTCGGGCACGCGAACTTCACCGCCGCCCGCAGCGCTGCCGCTCGCAGCTGGTTTGCTCGGCGCCGCATCGGTTGGAGCATCAGCCTTGGCCGACGCGCCGGCATTGCTCTTGGACTGTTCGATGCTGAGCGAGTTGGTGGAGACGGGCTCCTCCGCCGTGCCGCTCTTCTTCGCCGGCGCGGACGGCGCTTGCACGCCGCCCCCCTGGGCTTCGATCTGACCGATCAGGCTGCCCTTGGAAACCCGATCGCCCTTCTTCAACGCGAGCGAGGTGATGACACCAGCGGCCGTGGACGGTACGTCCATGGTCGCCTTCTCCGTTTCCAGCGTCAGCAGCGGCGTGTCGACTTCGACCTGGTCACCGGGCTTGACCAGCACGTCGATGACCTCGACGTCCTTGAAGTCGCCGAGATCCGGGACTTTGATATCTGTTGCCATCTTGATTAATCAGCGCTTGACCGGGCCTTACTGCGTGACCGGATTCGGCTTGTCCGGATCGATGTTGAACTTCTTGATCGCACCCTTGACGGTCGCCATGTCGAGCTTGCCTTCGTCGGCGAGCGCGCGCAGCGAGGCCACCACGACATGCGCGGCGTCGACTTCGAAATGCCGGCGAAGCTCGGCACGCGAGTCGCTGCGGCCGTAACCATCGGTGCCGAGCACGATGAACCGTCCGGGGACCCACTGACGTATTTGATCGGGCACGATGCGCATGTAGTCCGTCGAAGCGATGAACGGACCGGTGCGATCGCCGAGCACCTGCCGCACATACGGCACGGCCTGCGGCGCATCCGGATTCAGCAGGTTCCTGCGCTCGACATCCAGCGCTTCACGACGCAGCTCGGAGAAGCTGGTCGCGCTGAACACGTCGGCCGGCACGCCGTAATCCTTCTCGAGAATCTCGGCAGCCTTGATGACCTCCCGCAGGATCGTGCCGGAGCCCATCAGGTTGACGCGCACTTTGCCCTTGCCGCCCGACTGCAGCAGGTACATGCCTTTGAGGATGCCCGCCTCCGCGCCTTTCGGCATGGCCGGGTGCGCGTAGTTCTCGTTCATCACCGAGAGGTAATAGAAGATGTCTTCCTGCTCGGCAAACATGCGGCGCAGGCCATCCTGAATGATGACGGCGAGCTCGTATGCGAAGGTCGGATCGTAGGCGACGCAGTTCGGAATCGTGCTCGCCGCCAGATGGCTGTGACCATCCTGGTGCTGCAAGCCTTCGCCCGCGAGCGTCGTGCGGCCGGACGTGCCGCCCAGCAGGAAGCCGCGCGCCTGGCTGTCGCCGGCCGCCCAGATGAAATCGCCAACGCGCTGGAATCCGAACATCGAGTAATAGATGTAGAACGGAATCATGTTCACGTTGTGGTTGGCATACGCGGTACCGGCCGCGATGAACGAAGCGAGCGCACCGCCTTCGTTGATGCCTTCCTCGAGAATCTGACCCTTCTTGTCTTCCTTGTAGAACATCAGCTGATCGGCGTCCTGCGGCGTGTACAGCTGACCCGCCGAGGAATAGATGCCGACCTGGCGGAACATGCCTTCCATACCGAAGGTGCGCGCCTCGTCCGGCACGATCGGCACGACGTTCTTGCCGATGTTCTTGTCCTTCACCAGCATCTGCAGGATGCGCACGAACGCCATCGTGGTGGAGAACTCACGATCGCCCGAGGACTGCAGCAGCGAGTCGAAGGCTTCGAGCGAAGGCACGGTCAGCGACGGCGCATTCGCGCGTCGCTGCGGCAGCGGACCGCCGAGCCGCGCGCGGCGCTCGCGCAGATATTTCATCTCTTCGCTGTCTTCCGGCAGTCGCTGGAACGGCGACTTGGCGAGTTGCTCGTCCGGAATGTCGATGTAGACGCGCTTGCGGAATTCCTTCAGCGCCTCGTCGTCGAGCTTCTTCTGCTGGTGGGTGATGTTCTGACTCTCACCCCACCGGCCCATCATGAAGCCCTTGACGGTCTTGCACAGGATCACCGTGGGCGTGCCCTTGTGATTCACCGCCGCGTTGTAGGCGTTCCAGACTTTCTTGTAATCGTGGCCGCCGCGGTTCAGGCGCCAGATGTCGTCGTCCGACATGTTGGCGACCATCTCTTTGAGCTCGGGATACTTGCCGAAGAAATGCTCGCGCGTGTAAGCGCCGCCCTTGGCCTTGAAGTTCTGATATTCGCCGTCGACGCACTCTTCCATCACCCGGCGCAGCAGGCCCTTGGTGTCCTTGGCGAGCAGGGGATCCCAACGCGAGCCCCAGATGACCTTGATGACGTTCCAGCCCGCGCCGAGGAAGGCGGCTTCGAGCTCTTGAATGA
>NZ_CALFXI010000060.1 GCF_937958065.1 uncultured Steroidobacter sp. | reverse complement strand
AGCCGAAGTCGCCGACGCGGTTGACCAGGAAGGCCTTCAGGTTGGCGAAGATCGCCGACGGGCGCGTGTACCAGAAGCCGATCAGCAGGTACGACACCACGCCCACCGCTTCCCAGCCGAAGAACAGCTGCATGAAGTTGTTCGACATCACCAGCATCAGCATGGAGAACGTGAACAGCGAGATATAAGCGAAGAAGCGCTGATAGCCCGGATCGTCCTTCATGTAGCCGATGGTGTAGACGTGCACGCACAGCGACACGAACGTCACCACGGTCATCATCATGGCGCTCAGGTTGTCGACCAGGAAGCCGACCTCCATGCGGATGCCGTCGCTCACCAGCCAGGTGTAGACGGTCTGGTTGACGATGGGCGCGCCATCCACCAGCAGCAGCTTCAGCACGTAGGCCGACAGGCCGAACGCGATGGCGACGCCGGCAATGGTGACGGTATGAGCGCCGGCGCGGCCGATGACCTTGCCGGCGATGCCGGCGAGGATGGCCGCCAGGAGCGGCGCGAGAACGATGGTCAGGAGTACGGATTGCGAGATCATTTCTTGTTAATCCGGGGACTAGCCCTTCATCGTGTCGAGCTGCTCGACGTTGATGCTCTTACGCTCGCGGAACAGCACCACCAGGATGGCGAGGCCGATGGCGGACTCGGCGGCCGCGACCGTAAGGATGAAGAACACGAACACCTGGCCGCCCAGGTCGCCCAGCTGGCGCGCGAACGCGATGAAGTTGAAGTTCACCGCGAGCAGCATCAGCTCGATGCACATCAGCAGCAGGATGACGTTCTTCCGGTTCAGGAAGATGCCGGCGACGCTGAGGGCGAACAGGATGCCCGCCAGCATCAAAACGAAGTTCAGGGAAATCATGACTGCTTCTCGCCCCCTTCGATCACCGGAGGCATCTTCACCACGCGCACTCGATCCTGCGCCCGCACCGACACCTGCGCCGCAATGTCCTGCTGTTTGAGGCCGGCGCGACGGCGCATGGTCAGCACGATCGCCGCCACGATGGCGAGCAGCAGGATCACCGCCGCGAGCTCGAACGGATACAGATACTTGGTGTAGAGCAGCTGACCGAGCGCGCCGGTGTTGCTATAGCCCTCCGCCACCGCCACCTGAGCGACCGGCGTCACTTCGGTGCCGAGGCTCTTCACCCACACGACGCTGCCGATTTCGGCGACCACGATGAGTGCGATGAGAATGCCCAGCGGCGCGTAACGGGTGAAGCCTGCCCTCACCTCCGCGACGTTCACGTCGAGCATCATCACGACGAACAAGAACAGCACCATCACGGCGCCGACGTAGACCAGCACCAGCACGATGGCGAGGAACTCCGCTTCCAGCAGCATCCACAGCACCGCGCTGTTGAAGAACGAGAACACGAGGAACAACGCCGCGTGCACCGGGTTGCGCGCGGTAATGACGCCGACGGCTGAAACCAGCAGCACGCCGGAGAACGCGTAGAAAAGAATTTCGGTGATGGACATAACTTAGCGGTACTTCGCGTCGGCAGCTTTGTCGGCCGCGATCATGGCTTCGTAGCGATCGCCGATGGCCAGCAGCTTGTCCTTGGTCATGATGTTCTCGCCGGGATTCTCGAAGTGATACTCGTGAATCCGGGTCTCGACGATCGCGTCCACCGGGCAGGCCTCTTCGCAGAAGCCGCAGAAGATGCACTTGAACAGGTCGATGTCGTAGCGCGTGGTGCGGCGGGTGCCGTCGGCCGCGACATCGGACTCGATGGTGATCGCCAGCGCCGGGCACACCGCTTCGCACAGTTTGCAGGCGATGCAGCGCTCCTGGCCGTTCGCATAACGGCGCTGCGCATGCAGGCCGCGATAGCGAGGCGATTGCGGAGTCTTCTCTTCCGGGTACTGAACCGTGATGTTCGGGCGCGCGACGAACTGACGCATCGTCACGTACAGCCCGACGATCAGCTCCGTCAGGAAGAACGTCTTGAAAAAACTGGCAGGCGTTTTCATGGCTAACTCTTGCTTACCGCCTTACTTCGACCCAATCACTTCGACCATGGCCCGATGTCGTACGCGAAGAAGACACCGAGCACGGCCAGCCACACCAGCGTCACCGGAATGAACACTTTCCAGCCCAGGCGCATGATCTGGTCGTAGCGATAGCGCGGGAACGTCGCACGGAACCACAGGTAACAGAACAGGAAGAACGAGATCTTCAGGAACAGCCAGTGGAAGCCCGGCGCGGTGATGAAGCCCGGCAGCGGATAGCCTTCGAACGGCGACAGCCAGCCGCCGAAGAAGAAGATCGAGGTCAGCGCCGAGATCAGGATCATGTTCACGTACTCGGCGACGAAGAACACGGCGAACGCCATGCCCGAGTACTCGACGTGGAAGCCCGCGACGATTTCCGACTCGCCTTCCACCACGTCGAACGGCGCGCGGTTGGTTTCGGCCACGCCCGAGATGAAATACACCACGAACAGCGGAATCATCCACCAGAAGAAGTAGCTGAAGTAGCCGCCCGCCTGCTTCTCGATGATCTCGCCGAGATTCAGCGAGCCCGCCGCCATCACGACGCCGACGAGCGCGAAGCCCATGGCGATTTCATAAGCGACCATCTGCGCCGCGGCGCGCATGGCGCCAAGGAATGCGTACTTGGAGTTGGTTGCCCAACCGGCGAGGATCACGCCGTACACACCGGCCGAGCTGAGCGCGAGCAGATACAACAGACCCGCGTTGATGTCGGCGACCGCGAAACCCGGCCACAGCGGCACGACCGCCCACGCGGCCAGCGCGGGAATCACCGCCAGCAGCGGCGCGATGATGAACAGGAACTTGTTGGAAGCCGTCGGGATGACGATTTCCTTCAGCATCAGCTTGAGCACGTCGGCGAACGGCTGCAGCAAGCCGCCGGGGCCGACGCGATTCGGACCGATACGTGCCTGGATCGAGCCGATGACGCGACGCTCGGCCAGCGTCAGGAACGCCATGGTCAGGATCACGCTGATGAACAGAATCAGCGCGACCACGCCGTAGAAAACCACGGCCTGGATCCACTCCGGCAGGAATGGCAGCAGTGTGTTTACAAAGTCAGGAACACCGTTCACGCGTTCTGTCCTCGCACTGTCTCGCGACCCTCACGCGTGTTCTGCAACGCCGACGAACGACGCACCATCGCATCCACCTGATAGATCGGCACGTCACGCACGACCGGCGCGCCGGCCGACTTCGCCTGCAGCGTGCGCGTGGCCGCCTTGGCAGTGAACGCACCCGCTTCTTCGATCACTTTGCGAATGTCGGCGGTGATCTGATCGGCCGCGGTGTATTCGAAGCCCGGCAGATCCAGCAGGTTCGCCAGCACGCGCAACACCTTCCAACCCGGACGCGACTCGCCCACCGGCGCCGCCGCCCCCGGCACGCTCTGCCAGCGGCCTTCGAGATTCACATACGTGCCGGCCGTTTCGGCGAACGTGCCGATCGGCAGCACCACATCGGCGAACTGGGCCGCCGTGGAATACGGCGACAGCGCGACGACGAACTCGGCGCCTTCCAGCGCGGCACTGACGTTCTCGGCTGCCACGTCGAGCTTCGGCTCGATGGCACCGAACACGATGTAAGCCTTGAGCTTGGCCGCGAACATGTCCGCGACATTCAGGCCCGGCGACGCCACGGCCTGACCACCGACCGTGCGGCCCGGCAGGAACCCAACCAGATGCGCGCCGACGGCGTTGCCGCCTTCGGGCAGGTAACCAAGCGTTGCGCCCGTGACTTCAGCCAGCGCGCTTGCGACCAGACGCAGATCGGCAAACGCCGGATCGCGCTGAGCGATCGCACCGAGCAGGATCAAACGCCGCTCGCCTTCGCTCAGCTGCTGAGCGATGGCTTTGTGCGTGTCGTTCGGCTGCGCCTGACCGACCAGCGACGCGATCGACGCCGGCGCAGTCTTGCCACTGGCATTGATTGCAGCAGCGGCCACCGCGACCAGGTGATCGAGCGAGCCGATGCCGTTCGAAGTGAGATAGCCCGCCACCGGGAACAGATAGTCGTAACGCTGCGCGTTGATGAAAGACACCTTGCCGCCCTTCAACGCAGCCTTGCGGATGCGATGCGCGAGCAGCGGCACTTCCTTACGCAGGTTCGAGCCGACCACGAGCACGCTGTTCTGCGCCTCGAGCTCCTTGATGGACACGCCGAGCGACGGGAACAACGGATCGCTCGCGTCGTCGCGGAAATCAGTGCGACGCAGCCGATGATCGAGGTTCGCGCTGCCCAGGCCGCGTGCGATGCGCGACAGCAGGAACAGCTCTTCCAACGTCGAATTCGGCGAGGCGATCGCGCCGATCTGTCCGCCGCCATGTTGCTTGGCGATGCGGCCCAGCTTCTCGGCGACCTTCTGCAGCGCCGTTTCCCAATCCGTTTCCTGCAGCACGCCGTTCTCGCGGATGGACGGCTTCAACTGGCGATCTTCGCTGTAGATGCCCTGGTAGCTGAAACGATCGCGATCCGCGATCCAGGTCTCGTTCACGTCCTCGTTGGCACGGGGGACGATGCGCATCACGCGACCACGCAGAACGTGCGCGTAGATGTTGGTGCCCACGGCATCGTGCGGAGAGATCAGCGGATGCTGAGTCATTTCCCACGCACGCGCGCGATAGCGGTACGGCTTGTTGTTCAACGCGCCGACCGGGCACAGATCGATGATGTTGGCCGACAGCTCGTGATCGACGCTCTTTTCGATGAACGTGCCGATCTCGGTCATTTCGCCGCGGCCGACCGTGCCCAGTTCCTGGAAGCCCTGCACGTCCTGCGTGAAGCGCACGCAGCGGGTGCAGTGAATGCAGCGGGTCATGTCGGTGGACACGAGCGGGCCGAGGTTCTTGTCTTTGACGACGCGCTTGCGCTCGCTATAGCGCGAGATGTCGCGGCCGAAGCCCATCGCCAGATCCTGCAGCTCGCATTCGCCGCCCTGGTCGCAGATCGGACAGTCGAGCGGATGATTGATCAGCAGGAACTCCATCACGGCGCGCTGCGCGGCAATGGCTTTCGGCGACTTGGTGAACACCTTCATGCCTTCGGCGACCGGAGTGGCGCAGGCCGGCATCGGCTTCGGCGCCTTCTCCACTTCCACCAGGCACATGCGGCAGTTGGCGGCGATCGGCAGTTTCTCGTGATAACAGAAACGCGGGACGTACACGTCGTTCGCGTCCGTCACCTGGATCACCATCTGACCCTTGCGCGCCTTCATGGGCACGCCGTTGACTTCAATATTGACCTCGTCACTCATGGGTCATCTCTCAAGCGGCAGCGGCACGGCGATCGCGTTCGACGATGCTGTGTCCGTGCTCGATGATGTATTCGAATTCGTGGCGGAAGTGCTTCATGAAGCTCTGCACCGGCCAGGCGGCGGCATCGCCGAAGGCGCAGATGGTGTGACCTTCGATCTTGTTGGCGACGTCCACCAGCATGTCGAGGTCCGACTTCTTGCCCTGCCCGGCCAGCATTCGCTTCAGCATGCGATTCATCCAGCCGGTGCCTTCACGGCACGGCGTGCACTGGCCGCACGACTCGGCGTAATAGAAACGTGAGATGCGCTCGAGCGCCTTGACCATGCAGGTGGTCTCGTCCATGACGATCATCGAGCCGGTACCGAGGCTCGAGCCGACCTTGCGCACGCCGTCGTAGTCCATCGTGGCGGTCATCATGGCGTCGCCAGGCACGACCGGCACGGACACACCGCCGGGGATCACGGCTTTCAGCTTGCGACCGCCGCGCACGCCACCGCAGATCTCGAGCAGATCCTTGAACGGAATGCCGAGCGGCAGCTCGATGTTCTGCGGCTTGTTCACGTGGCCGGAGATCGAAAAGATCATGGTGCCGCCGGCGTTCGGCACGCCCAGGTCGGTGAACCACTTCGGTCCCTTGCGCAGAATCGTCGGCACCGACGCGTAGCTCTGCGTGTTGTTGATCGTGGTGGGCTTGCCGTACAGACCGAAGTTCGCCGGGAACGGCGGCTTGAAACGCGGCCGGCCCTGCTTGCCTTCCAGCGATTCCAGCAGCGCGGTTTCTTCGCCGCAGATGTACGCACCCGCGCCGACGAACGAATACAGATCGAAGTCCACGCCCGAGCCCAGCAGATTCTTGCCGAGCAGACCCGCGGCGTAGGCTTCCTTCAATGCTTCTTCGAAACGCGGCACGGGCTCGTCGAGGAACTCGCCGCGAATGTAGTTGTAGCCGACCGAGGCGCCCATGGCGTAACCGCCGATTGCCATGCCTTCGATCAAGGCGTGCGGGTTGTAACGCAGGATGTCGCGGTCATGGCAGGTGCCGGGCTCGCTCTCGTCCGAATTGCAGACCACGTATTTCTGGCCCGGCGCGTTGCGCGGCATGAAGCTCCACTTCATGCCCGTCGGGAAGCCGGCGCCGCCGCGGCCACGCAGGCCCGAGGCTTTCACCTGCTCGATGATCTCTTCCTTCGGGGTCTTCTCGCGCAGGATCCTCTCCCACACTTCATAGCCGCCGGTCTTGCGATACGTCTCGATCGACGACGGACGCTCCATACCGAGCGTCGCGAAGCAGACGAAGTTGCTCGCGTACTTGCCTAACAGCAGATTGTTTGATTCGTCAGTCATGGTTGGCGATGGCTATGGGTATCGCGAGGCGTTACTTGTGCCGATCCAGAATCTCGTCGATCTTTTCGGGCGTGAGATTCTCGTAGTACACGTGGTCGACCATCATCATCGGCGCGTTGTTGCACGCGGCCAGACATTCCTCTTCGCGCTTCAGGAAGAAGCGGCCGTCCGGCGTGCTCTCGCCCACCTTGATGCCGAGCCGCTTCTCGACGTGCGACAGCATTTCCTCCCCGCCGCACAACATGCAGGAGATGTTGGTGCACACCGAGATGCTGTGACGGCCGACCGGCTTGGTCTCGAACATCGAATAGAAGGTCGCGACTTCGTAGACCTGGATCGGCGGCAGGCCGATGTACTCGGCGACCGCGTCCATCGCTTCCTTGGTGAGATAGCCGCCGATGTCGTGCTGAACGGCACGCAGCGCCGCGATCACGGCCGAGCGCCGGCGATCCGGCGGGAACTTCGTCAGCCAATGATCGATCTCGTGACGCGCATGCTCGGAGAGCACGCCCTTGTAGCCTTCGGGCGCGTCGTGAGCGACGTTGCCGGTGTCGATTTCATCCAGCTCCGGCGCGCTCTTGCCGCCGTCGTTGGAACCTGGATCCTGCCTGCCGCTCATCGGTCGATTTCCCCGAATACGATGTCCTGCGTGCCGATCACGGCCACCACGTCCGCCAGCAAGTGGCCCTTCACCATCTCCTCGAGCGAGGCGAGGTGCGGGAAGCCCGGCGCGCGGCACTTCAACCGATACGGTTTGTTGGCACCGTCGGACACCAGATAGATACCGAACTCGCCCTTCGGCGCCTCGACCGCGGCGTAAGTCTCACCGGCCGGCACGCAGTAGCCTTCGGTGAACAACTTGAAATGATGGATCAGCGATTCCATGTCGCCCTTCATCTCTTCGCGCTTGGGCGCCGAGATCTTGTGATCCTCGAGCATCACCGGGCCGGGATTGGCGCGCAGCCAGTCGACGCACTGCTTGATGATGCGATTCGACTGGCGCATCTCCTCGACGCGCACCAGATAACGATCGTAACAATCGCCGTTGACGCCGACCGGGATGTCGAAATCCATGCGGTCGTACACTTCGTACGGCTGCTTCTTGCGCAGGTCCCACTCGATGCCGGAGCCGCGGATCATCGGGCCGGTGAAGCCGAGCTGCAGAGCACGCTCCGGGGAGACCACGCCGATGTTCACCGTGCGCTGTTTCCAGATGCGGTTGTCGGTGAGCAGGGTTTCATATTCATCGACGTTCGCCGGGAAGCGCGCGCAGAAGTCGTCGATGAAGTCGAGCATGCTGCCGCGACGACGCTCGTTGAGACGATCCACGTCGGCCTGCGAGCGCCACTTCGAGGGCTGATACTTCGGCATGCTGTCCGGCAGATCGCGATACACGCCGCCCGGACGATAGTAAGTCGCGTGCATGCGCGTGCCGGACACCGCCTCGTACACGTCCATCAGATCTTCGCGCTCGCGGAACGCATACAGGAAGACGGTCATCGCGCCGATGTCGAGACCGTGCGCACCGAGCCACATCAAGTGATTCAGGATGCGGGTGATCTCGTCGAACATCACGCGGATGTACTGCGCGCGCTCCGGCACCTTGATGCCGAGCAGCTTCTCGATCGCCATCACGTACGCGTGCTCGTTGCACATCATCGAGACGTAGTCGAGACGATCCATGTAGCCGATCGATTGATTGAACGGCTTGGACTCGGCCAGCTTCTCGGTCGCACGATGCAGCAGGCCGATGTGCGGATCGGCCTTCTGGATGACCTCGCCATCCATCTCCAGCACCAGGCGCAAGACGCCGTGCGCGGCAGGATGCTGCGGGCCGAAGTTGAGCGTGAAATTATGAATGTCTGCCATGGCTAACTTCAGCGATTGGCGGCGGCGCCGACCGGCACTTCCTTGAGCACCTGGTCGTAGCGGTTGTCTTCGCGAATGACTCGCGGCACGAGCGTACGCGGCTCGATGCTCACCGGCTGGTACACGACGCGGCCCTTGGCGGTGTCGTACTTCACTTCCACATTGCCGATCAGCGGGAAGTCCTTGCGGAACGGATGGCCGATGAAGCCGTAGTCGGTGAGGATGCGGCGCAGGTCCGGATGATTGCGGAACAGGATGCCGTACAGGTCGAACGCTTCGCGCTCGAACCAGTTGGCGCTGTTCCAGATCTCGAACACGGAGTCGATCACCGGCGGCTCGCCTTCGCTCGTGAAGCTGCGCAGGCGCAGGCGCCAGTTGTTGGAGATCGACAGCAGTTGATAAGTCACCGCGAAACGCGCGGTCCGCGGCTCGCTCACGGTTTCCTTGATGCGATTGACGCCGCGGCTGAAGCCCGTGGAGGTGGACGCGAGCGTGTTCCACTCCTCGCGGCCGTAATCCAGATAATCCACGCCGGCCAGATCGATCAGCTGCTCGAAGCCGAATTCGGCGTTGTCGCGCAATTCCTTGCAGACGGCGAGCAGGTTCGCTGCGTCGACTTCGAACGCAACTTCGTCGGGCAGCGCCGGCAGCGGCCGCAGCTCTTGAGCAAAGCGCGCCGTCAGTCGCGAGGCCAATGTCTCGGTACGTGAACTCATCCCGTTCTCGCAAAAACTCAAGCCCGCTTCAGCGGGCACAATGTCGATGCGCGGTTATCGCGCAATCGTGCTGGTGCGGCGGATCTTGTTCTGCAATTGCAGGATGCCGTACAGCAATGCTTCGGCACTCGGCGGGCAGCCCGGCACGTACACATCGACCGGTACGATCCGGTCGCAGCCGCGCACTACCGCATACGAGTAGTGGTAATAACCGCCGCCGTTGGCGCAGGAACCCATCGAGATCACCCAGCGCGGCTCGGGCATCTGGTCATAGACCTTGCGCAGCGCCGGCGCCATCTTGTTCACCAGGGTGCCGGCCACGATCATCACGTCGGACTGACGCGGGCTCGGACGGAACACCACACCGAAGCGGTCGAGGTCATAACGGGCCGCGCCCGCATGCATCATCTCGACGGCACAACAAGCGAGACCGAAAGTCATCGGCCACATCGAGCCGGTGCGCGCCCAGTTCATGAGCGAATCGACCGTGGTGGTCATGAAGCCGCGCTGAGTCACCGCGGCGTCCGGCGTTTCCGCCGTGGGAGCCGTCAATCCCATTCCAACGCCCCCTTCTTCCACTCGTACACGAAGCCCACCACCAGGATCAGCAGAAACACACCCATGGCCGCGAGCCCGACCATGCCGACGGCATCGAGCGCCACCGCCCACGGAAACAGGAACGCGATCTCCAGATCGAACACGATGAACAGGATCGCCACCAGGTAATAGCGCACGTCGAACTTCATGCGCGTATCGGAATACGCCTCGAAGCCGCACTCGTACGCGGAGAGCTTTTCGGCATCGGGTTTGCGCGGGCCGAGCAGGAAGCCCAGGCCGATGAGCACCGAGCCGAGCACGCCGGCCACGCCCAGGAAGATCAGGATGGGAACGTAGTTTTGCAACATCGCGTAAGCTGCTGACGCGCCGGGTCCGGCGGCGGCGCGCATTGTATCAGGCCGGTTCAGAAAGGGTTCTATAAGAATTGCACGAAGGCAGCCTTCTTCGGCGAAGAACCCTCAAAAAAGCCGAAAAAAAGCAGCAGTTGAGCGTCGTCGAACCCACTGGAGCAACTCCGCCCCGCCGCTTGAAGGCGGGCGCAGGATACGCTGAATCAGGCAGTTGGCAAGCACCTGCGATCGGTACTGCAACGACCGGTCGCGGTGAATTCTTTGTTATCTGCCTGCGGGTCTGCCCGGAGCCGGGCGGGAAAGGTCAACGGCGATGGCGCGGGCACTTCCGGGCGATCGCCGATGTGAGAACGAATGGTGCGGCTGAGAGGACTCGAACCTCCACGGATTGCTCCACTACCACCTCAAAGTAGCGTGTCTACCAGTTCCACCACAGCCGCACTGAAATCGACTCGCGAGCTTCTTCGACTCGCTGAAAACCTGTTCCCCTAATTCTACTGTTTCGGCGGCTCGTTCGGTGCCGGCTGAGGTGCCGGCTCCGCGGGCTGCTCCGCCGCCTGATCGTTGGTCGCCTGATTGGCAGGCGGCGCGGGCGGCGTGCTGGTCGCCGGCAGCTCCGGTGCCTGGTCCTGCAGATTCACACGATCGAGCACGCTCTTCGGCGCGGACGGCGCGCGACCGCCCAGGTACGCCAGCGTCAAGCTGGTCGCGATGAACAGCGCCGCGAGGGTCGCCGTCGTACGCGACAGGAACGACGCCGAGCCGCGAGCACCGAACACGGTGCCCGACGCGCCCGCGCCGAAGCCGGCGCCCGCATCGGCGCCCTTGCCGCGCTGGAGTAACACCAGCGCCACAATGGCCGCGGCGATCAACAGGTGAACAATCACCACCGCCGAATGTAACCAGTTCATACGATTCGATTCCGCATCAATGCGCCACTCACATGGGGACACATTCTAAAGCTGTCCCCGCCGCTCGAGCTCAATGAGCCTGGGCCGCGGCGCAGATCTTCAGGAACTCATCCGCCTTCAGCGACGCGCCACCGATCAGTCCGCCGTCGACATCCGGCATCGCGAAGATCTCCTTCGCATTGCCGGCTTTGACGCTGCCGCCGTACAGCACCTGCAAGCGGGCCGCGATATTAGCATCACGAGCCGCAACCTCGGCGCGAATATGTGCGTGAACTTCCTGCGCCTGCTCCGGCGTCGCGTTCTTGCCCGTACCGATCGCCCAGACCGGCTCGTACGCGAGCACCGCCTGCTGGAGCGCGCCCGGGGCCGCCACGTCCAATACCGCCTTCAGCTGCCGGGAGACCACTTGCATGGTCTGCCCTTTCTCCCGCTCCTCCAGGGTCTCGCCGACGCAGAGGATCGGGATCAGACCCTGCGACTGCGCCGCCAGGAACTTGCGCGCCACCAGCGCGTCGTCCTCGCGGTAGATCGTGCGCCGCTCCGAGTGGCCCACGATCACATAAGTGCAACCGACGTCCTTCAGCATGGCCGCGGAGACCTCGCCGGTGAACGCGCCGATCGACTCGGCACAGCACGACTGCGCGCCCAGCTTCACGATCGAATCCTTCAGCAATCGCCCCACTTCCCAGAGGTACACATTGGGCGGACACACGGCGATATCGACAGGCACCTGCCCCGGCAAGCCGAGCAACAGGCCCTCGATCAACTCGGCGTTCTGCGCGCGCGAGCCGTGCATCTTCCAATTCCCGGCAATGAATGGCCGGCGCATCGCAGTACCTCCACGGTTGGTGTTCGGGCCGCCCCTGCGAAGGGCGCGGAAGCTTAGCGGCGCATCAGGTGGAAATCAAACAGAAATCACGAGTTAGGTGACTCACCCCACGGCGACCTTCTGTTCCGCCGCGGCGGCCACCGTGCCCGCCAGTTCCCGGCAGATTTCCCTGACCAGCTTTTCGTCCCTGCCTTCGACCATGACGCGGATCACGGGTTCAGTGCCCGACGGACGCAACACGATGCGGCCGCTGTCGGCCAACCGGGCCTCGGCCCGCGCCACTGCCTCAGCGATCTGCGGGGAACTGAACGGGTCGATCTTCTTCGCCACGCGGACGTTCTCCATCACCTGCGGATACTTCGGCATCGGCGCGGCCAGCTCGGCCAGGCTGCTGCCGGTCTCCTTCATGATAGCCAGCACCTGCAATGCGCTGATCAGGGCGTCGCCGGTCGTGGTGTGATCCAGACACAGCAGATGACCGGACGTCTCGCCACCGAGCGTGCCGCCGGTCTCCTTGAGCAGCTCCATCACATAACGATCGCCGACCTTGGCGCGGCGGAATTCGATGCCTTCTTTCTGCAACGAGTGCTCCAGGCCGAGATTGCTCATCACGGTGCCGACGACAGGCCCCTTCAACAATCCCTTCTGTTTGCGAGCCCGCGCGATGATGTACAGCAGCTGATCGCCATCGACGGTGCGACCGAGATGATCGACCATCACCAGGCGATCGCCGTCGCCATCGAGCGCGACGCCCGCCTGCGCCTGCACGCCCGGCACGGTGAGCTGCAACAGGCCCGGCGAGGTCGAGCCGCAATTCAGATTGATGTTGCGGCCGTTCGGCGAGGAGCCGATCGGTACGATTTCGGCGCCGAGATCGGCGAGCACGCGCGGCCCTACTTTGTAACCGGCGCCGTTCGCGCAATCGATGACCAGCTTGAAGTCCGATAAATCCAGGCCCGGCACCGTGCTCATCGCGAATTCCTGATAACGCACGCGCGACTTGTCGACACGCGACGCGCGACCGAGCTCGCTCGAGCTGCGCGTCACCGGCGGATCGTCCAGATACTGTTCGATCTGCGCCTCGACCTCGTCGCTCAACTTGCCGCCGTTGCGATCGAAGAACTTGATGCCGTTGTCTTCGTAGGGATTGTGCGAGGCGCTGATGACCACGCCGAAGTCACATTCGAAACGTTTGGTGAGATAGGCGATGCCGGGCGTCGGCAACGGGCCGATCAACATCACGTTGACGCCCGAGGCGACGAAGCCCGCTTCCAGCGCGGACTCGAACATATAACCGGAGATTCGCGTGTCCTTGCCCACCAGCACCGTGCCGCCCTTCGGCGCGAGCACGCGCGCCGCCGAGCTCGCCAGCTTCAGTGCGAATTCCACGGTCAGCGGATGATCGCCAACGCGGCCACGCACGCCATCGGTGCCAAAGTACTTGCGGCTCAAAACGGCTCCCTCGAATGCTTAATTTTCAATTGGCGCGCGTGCGCTGTAACCGGCGGCGCGCAAGGCCTGGGCGACTTTCACGGCGTCCACCGTCTCGGCCACGTCATGGACCCGAAGAATAGCAGCCCCGGCGAGCACGGCAGCCGTGGCCACGGCCAATCCGCCCGCCAGGCGCTGCTCCACGGGCCGGCCCAGCAGAGTCTGGAACATGGATTTGCGGGACACACCGACCAGCAGCGGCAGCCCGGCATTCGGTCCGGGACGGCCCAGCTGGGTCAGGTGCGCCAGCAGGTCGAGATTATGCTCAAGGCGCTTCCCAAAACCGATACCGGGATCGAGAACCAGCCGCTCCCGGCCAATGCCCGCCGCCAGGCAGGCTTCGACCCGCTGCTCCAGGAATGCGGTCACTTCGCCTACCACGTCGTCGTAGCGCGGCTCGTGCTGCATGGTCCGCGGCTGTCCTTGCATGTGCATGAGACACACCGCCGCGTCGGTGCGAGCGACGGCGTCGAGAGCGCCGGGCTCCCGCAGGGCGCGAACGTCATTGATCAAAGTTGCCCCGGCAGCCACGGCCGCGCTCATCACGGCGGCTTTGCTGGTGTCGATGGAAATGGGAATGGAGGTCCGCGCGGCGAGCGCTTCGATGACGGGGACGACGCGACGAATCTCCTCCTGCTCGCTCACATCGGCGGCACCGGGTCGCGTGGACTCGCCGCCCACATCGATGATCGCAGCGCCCTGCTCGATCATGCGCAGCGCGTGCTCGACGGCTCGCGACACGTCGATGAACTTGCCGCCGTCGGAAAAAGAATCGGGCGTAACGTTGAGGATGCCCATCACCCGCGGTGAGGACAGATCGAGTCGTTGAGAGCCGCAGCGCAGCTGCATGAGTTTTCTTTCCGGCTGAAACGGAAAGAGGCGCGTTGCCGCGCCTCTCTCCCACTCTGAACCCGCCAGCGGTTAGTGCTGGCTGGCCGGCTTGCCGATCGGGGACTCGCCCTTCTCGCGCTCGCGGCCCTTGCCGCTGCCATTGCCACCGAACGGGGTGGCGTTGTCATCCCAGCCGGCGGGCGGCTTCGGATCGCGGCCTTCCATGATGTCCTTGATCTGGGTCTCGTCGATGGTCTCGTACTTGATCAGCGCCTCGGCCATCTTGTGCAGCTTCTCCAGATTGGTCTCGAGGATGTCCTTGGCGCGCTTGTAGTTGTTGTCGATCAGCAAGCGCACTTCCTCGTCGATGGCGTGAGCCGTGACATCGGAGACCTGCTTGTGCTGGGTCACCTGGCGACCCAGGAACACCTCGCCCTGATCTTCGCTGTAGGTCAGCGGGCCGAGGCGGTCCGACAGACCCCACTTCGTGACCATGTTGCGGGCGATCTCGGTCGCGCGCTCGATGTCGTTGGACGCGCCGGTCGTGATCGAATCCGGTCCGAAGATGATTTCCTCGGCGATACGGCCGCCGAACAGCGTGCTGATGCGGCTTTCCAGGCGACGCTTGCTGGTGCTGTAGCGATCCGCTTCCGGCAGGAACATGGTCACGCCCAGCGCGCGACCGCGCGGGATGATGGTGACCTTGTAGACCGGATCGTGCTCGGGCACCGTCAAGCCGATGATGGCGTGACCGGCCTCGTGATACGCGGTGAGCTTCTTCTCCTGCTCGTCCATGACCATGGAGCGGCGCTCGGCGCCCATCATGATCTTGTCCTTGGCGCGCTCGAACTCGTCCATGGTCACCGTGCGACGGTTCGCGCGAGCGGCGAACAGGGCAGCTTCGTTGACCAGGTTGGCGAGGTCGGCACCGGAGAAGCCCGGCGTACCGCGCGCAATCACCTGCGGCTTCACGTCTTCGGCCAGCGGCAGCTTGCGCATGTGGACCTTGAGGATCTGCTCGCGACCGCGCACGTCCGGCAGCGGCACCACGACCTGACGGTCGAAGCGGCCCGGACGCAGCAACGCCGGATCCAACACGTCGGGACGGTTGGTGGCGGCGATGACGATCACGCCCTCGGTGCCTTCGAAGCCGTCCATCTCCACCAGCAGCTGGTTCAAGGTCTGTTCGCGCTCGTCGTGACCGCCGCCCAGGCCGGCGCCACGATGCCGACCGACGGCGTCGATTTCGTCGATGAAGATGATGCACGGCGCGTGCTTCTTGGCCTGGTCGAACATGTCACGCACGCGGGATGCACCCACGCCGACGAACATTTCGACGAAGTCGGAACCGGAGATGGTGAAGAACGGCACCTTGGCTTCACCAGCGATGGCGCGGGCGAGCAGCGTCTTACCGGTACCCGGCGAGCCGACCATCAGCACGCCGCGCGGAATCTTGCCGCCCAGGCGCTGGAACTTGCCCGGGTCCTTCAGGAACTCGACGATCTCGACCACTTCTTCCTTGGCTTCGTCCACGCCTGCGACATCGGCGAACGTGACCTGTACCTGGTCCTCGCCGAGCAGTCGTGCGCGACTCTTGCCAAAGGACATGGCCCCCCTGCCGCCGGCGCCGCCTTGCATCTGGCGCATGAAGTACACCCATACCGCGATCAGCAGCAGGATCGGGAAGGAGGAAATGAACAGCTGCATCAGGAACGACTGACGCTCCGGCGCGGCCCCCGAGAATTTCACGTTGTGCTCGATCAGCGTGCCGATCAGCTCGGAGTTTTCCGTCTCGGGATTGTTGACGGTGAACTGCTCGCCGTTGGTGCGGACGCCACGAATCACATCCGTGGTCTTGTTGAGCGTGACTTCGGCAACGCCGCCGTCCTTCACCTGCTGCAGGAATGTGGAGTACGGCATCTCCTGTACTCCGCCGGATCGCGCACTGAAGTTGCTGACCACCGTGGCGACGACCACGGCGATGACGATCCAGAGTACGATGTTCTTGGCTAGGTCGTTCAAAGTCCCATCCTCGTGTGCCCCGTCCCCTCGATCCTGGACCGTGGCAGCAGCCTGGAAGTAAATAAGTAGGCGCCGATTGACACTACACCACCGGACCGGGACGCGCCATAACCGACTTCCTGATCCTGAGCAACCTGAAACTTCAATCCGACCCGCTCATGCCTTAAAGGCTCGGCCGAGCAGGTAAAGTTCCGGACTTCGCTGCCTGGAGGCGTCCGGTTTGCGTACTTTGACGCTCGCGAAGCTCGCCCGGAGCTCTTTCACGAACGGCTGGAAGTGCCGCCCCTGGAACACCTTGACCAGGAAATCGCCCCCCGGGCGCAGCCGCTGACGGGCAAATTCCAACGACAGTTCAACCAGATGCATCGAGCGGTCGTGGTCCACATCGGCAATGCCGGTGGTATTGGGGGCCATATCCGACATTACAAGCTGCGGGCGCTCCTCCCCGAGCATTTGTTCCAGCTGCTCCAGCACCACGTTATCGGAGAAGTCGCCCTGCAGGAAATCGACGCCGACGATGGCGTCCATAGGCAGGATGTCCAGTGCCACGATCCGCCCCTTGCCGTGGAGCAGCTTGGCCGCGAGCTGGCTCCAGCCGCCCGGAGCGGCGCCCAGGTCGACGATGGTCATGCCGGGACGGATCAGGCGGTCGGTGCGCTGGATCTCCTCCAGCTTGAACACGGCGCGCGAGCGATAGCCCAGCTGGCGCGCCTGTTTTACGTAGGGATCGCTCTCATGTTCGGCGAGCCATTCCCGGCTCGATTTAGTACGCTTACTCACCTGTACCCACCCAGCTCGACCTCACGCCCGTCCAGCTTCGTTCATCGGAAGATTGCAACCAGCTGTGAACCGTCAGCCAGTAGGGCTCGAATAATCAGTGCTTCCGTCAATGACTTCAGCTCAGCAGCTTTCCGAAAAGCAGAAAAAGTACCTCCGTGGGCTCGCTCACGGCCGCGATCCCATCATTCTCATCGGCTCATCGGGACTGTCCCCGGCGGTCGCCAGGGAGTTCGACAGCGCGCTCGGCGCGCACGAGCTGGTGAAAGTGAAAGCCCGCGTCGGCGACCGTGAAGAGCGGGATGCCATTCTCGCCGAACTGGCCCGGCAAAGCGGCAGCTCTTTGGTCCAACGCATCGGCAATGTGGGTGTGTTCTACCGTCCGCACAAGGACAAGCCGAAGATCATCCTGCCCGCCGATTAGACGGCCTGCTGGCGCGCCTTCCAGACCAGCGCCAGCGCACTCAGACAGGCGATGAGGAACAGCACGGCGGACACGCCGTGAAGCATCCCGAAGCGGGCCATGTCGCCTGCTGCGCGGGCCGCGCTCATCATCGGTCCGAGGATCAGCTCGCTCGCCAGCGGCGCGGCGGCAGTCAGCAGGATCAACCAAAGAATCGCTTTACTCGCGGCGAACGCTTTGCGCGAAGCAAAGATCGCGAGGAGCGCGATCGCGATCACCACGCCCAACCACGTCTCGATGTGAAACAGCCGCGCCGCCATCTGCCCGGCAAGCTGACGCTCCGGCAAGGTTGCGAACAGCTGAGGCGCGACGATGCCGCAGACCGTCCACAGCGAGCCGGCCCAGAGCGTCACCAGGACTGTCGAGCAGAAATCCAGCAAGCGCCGGCCGCGCTGAGCCGGCGATGCTGTCTGTTCGATTGCGGTAGCCATCGATACGCTGCCCTATTCGCTGCATTCCGCGCCGGCCCGCGTTGGCGCAGGCCGACTCGATCCTTGTTCAAGTAAGAGCAGCTGCTGCGTTACACGCTAGAGATAGCGGACGCCAACGATCTCGTAGCTCTTCGTCCCGTTCGGCGCGACCACGTCCACGACGTCGCCCTTCGACTTGCCGACGAGGGCCCGCGCGATCGGCGAAGACACCGAGATCAGGCCCTGCTTGATGTCGGCTTCGGCGTCGCCGACGATCTGATACAGCACCTTGTTGCCGGTGTCTTCATCTTCCAGATCGATGGTGGCGCCGAACACCACCTTTTCGCTCGCCGGCATCGACGCCACATCGATGATTTCCGAGTTCGACAGGTGCGACTCGATGTCCTTGATGCGGCCCTCGATGAAGCTCTGCTGCTCGCGAGCGGCGTGGTACTCGGCGTTCTCGCTCAAATCCCCATGCGCACGCGCCTCGGCAATCGCCTGGATCACGCGCGGACGATCCTCGCTCTTCAAACGCTTCAGTTCGGCGCGCAGCTTCTCGGCGCCTTTCAAAGTCAACGGCAGACGTTTCACGATGCGATCTCCAATCGCTGGCCGGCCGTGACAGTCCCGCTGCTACGCGAGATCTCCTGATGCAGATCCTGCAATCGGTTCACGTCGACCTCATTCATGTGGGCAATGGCATCACAGGTCGCCAGTCCCGCCGCCACTGTCGTGTAGTACGTGACGCGCTTGTGGACTGCTTCGCGCCGGATGGAACGCGACTCGAAGATCGCCTGCTTGCCTTCGGTGGTATTGACGATCAGCGAAATCTCGTCGTTTTTTATCATGTCCACGATGTGAGGGCGACCCTCACGCACCTTGTTGGCCGTGCGGCACGGAATTCCCGCGTTGCTGATCGCTTCCGCAGTGCCAGAGGTTGCCACGATTTCAAACCCCTGCGCGACCAGGCGCCGCGCCAGCTGCACCGCCGCGGGCTTGTCGCGCTCGCGCACGCTGATCAAGCACACACCGCGCGTCGGCAAAATGACGCCCGACGCGAGCTGCGCCTTGGCGTAGGCCTCGCCGAACGAACGGCCGGTGCCCATCACCTCGCCGGTAGACTTCATTTCCGGACCGAGGATCGGATCGGCCTCGGGGAACTTCGAGAACGGGAACACCGATTCCTTCACCGCGAAGAACTTCGGCACGCGCTCCTCGGTCAGGCCGAGATCCTTCAATTTCGCGCCGGCCATGACCCGCGCCGCCATCTTCGCGAGCGGCACGCCGGTCGCCTTGGAGACGAACGGCACCGTGCGCGAGGCACGCGGATTGACTTCGAGGATGTAGACGACGCCGTTCTGGATCGCGAACTGGATATTCATCAGGCCGACGACGTTCAGACCCCTGGCGAGCTTGCGGGTCTGTTCCTTGAGCTCGGCCTGCGTCTCGGCGGACAGGCTGTTCGGCGGCAGCGAGCAACCCGAGTCGCCCGAATGCACCCCCGCCTGCTCGACGTGCTCCATGATGCCGCCGATATAAACGTCCTCGCCGTCGCAGATCGCGTCCACGTCGACTTCGATGGCCTGATCGAGGAAGCGATCGAGCAGCACCGGGCTGTCGTTCGACACTTTCACCGCATCGGTCATGTAGGTGCGCAAGTCGTCTTCATTGAAGACCACTTCCATGGCGCGACCGCCCAGCACGTACGAGGGACGCACGACCAGCGGGAAGCCCACCGTCTTCGACATGCTGATGGCCTGCTCTTCGGTGCGGGCCGTGCAGTTCGGCGGCTGCTTCAGATTCAGCTGCTGCACCAGTTGCTGGAAGCGCTCGCGGT
>NZ_CALFXI010000059.1 GCF_937958065.1 uncultured Steroidobacter sp. | reverse complement strand
CAGCAAGCGTTGCGGGTCGTCAGCGGCGACAGTTTCCAGCCACCGTACGGGATCGTCGGTGACAACGGCATTCGACATCGGCGGGTCTCATGAGCGCGGATCGAGGCACTCATGATAGCCCGGTGGCAGGGCAGAGGCGGATTCGAGACTCAGGCCCGGTTGGAGACGGCGCGCTTGTCTTCGTACATGGCTGCGTCGGCGCGCGCGAGCAGCGCTTCGAGATCCTCTTCGGTGGGGACATCCACCAGAGTCATCCCCACGCTGATGTTCAGCGGATACGGCCGACGATGGGTCTGGTTGAAGATCTGCAGATGCTCGCGCAGCCGGCCCGCCAGCGCGTGCAGATCCTGAGTGGAGTGCACGTGAGCCATCGCGACAAACTCATCGCCGCCGATGCGCGCCAGGATGTCCGAGCCGCGAAACGTATCCCGCAGGACCTCGGCGGTGTCGCGCAGCGCCTGGTCGCCGGCCTGATGGCCGAGCGTGTCGTTGATGCGCTTCAGGCCGTTCAGATCCATGAAGAACACGCCCATCGCGTAGTGCTCGCGCTGGGCGACTTTGAGCGCCTGCTGCGCCAGCTCGAAAAAACCACGCCGATTGCGCAGTTGAGTGAGCTCGTCGATCAGGGTCAGGTGCTGCAGCAGCTCCGCGCTTCGACGTAGTTCCTCCTCACGCTCGCGCACCGCTTGCTCGGATCTATGCTTGTGGATCGCCACCTCGATCGCACAGCGCAGCTCGTCTTCCTGAAACGGTTTGATGAGATAACCCAGCGGACCGGTCAGCACCGCCCGCTGCAGCGTTGCGCTGTCGCGGTGGCCGGTGAGGAAGATGATGGGCACATGCGAGCGTTCCTGCATCATGCGTGCGGCCTGGATGCCGTCGATCTCGCCTCGCAGGCTCACATCCATGACGACCAGCTCGGGCCGCAATTGCAGCGCCATGGCGACCGCCTGCGTGCCTTCGCTCGCCACGCCGCTGATGCGGTAGCCGAGGCGAGTGAGCGCCTCCATGAGATCCTGCGCGACGATGCCCTCATCCTCGACGATGAGAATGGACGTCGCAGCCGGAGGGGACACGGCGCCAGCATCGGAACCGGTCGAGCCGTCGTCATCCGGCGACGCGCTGGGCCCGGTCGAGCGATCGAAGCGGTTGCGAGGCTCCACGTTGATCAATCCGTCACTCCCCTGGGGCGGACCCCGCCTTGGATAGCGCCCTAACGCTTGAACCGACCTACGGGTTCATCGGTACTCCGTCCGGCGCGGGACGGCCCGGATGGCATTGGCAGGTAGTAGGCCGGGCGGCGGACGCCTACAATCCCGGCGGCTCGCAACAGGGCTGTCGCCGGTGGCCGACGCGGACCCTGCCCGACTTCCCAATATGATTTGGCAGCTTCAGGAGAACAGCGTTTTGACTCAGCATGCACAGGCCGGTGGACGGGCCCTGATCTGCGGCTCGGTGGCGTTCGACACCATCATGGTGTTCGAGGACCGGTTCCGGAATCACATCCTGCCCGACAAGATTCACATGCTGAACGTGTCGTTCCTGGTGCCACAGATGCGCCGCGAGTACGGCGGATGCGGCGGCAACATCGCCTACAACCTCAAGCTGCTGGGCGACACTGGATATCTCATGGCGACGGTCGGCCGCGATGCCGGCCTGTATCTGGACTGGATGCAGCAGAACGGCATCCCGACGGACTACGTACGCGTGCTCGAGAGCGAGCACACCGCGCAGGGCTTCGTGACCACCGATCTGGACGACAACCAGATCTGGGCCTTCCATCCGGGCGCCATGCAGCACTCGCATGTCAATGAAGTCGCCCAGGCGGTGAAGCAGGCCGAGCACCCCATCAAAGTGGGCATCGTCGCGCCCGACGGGCGTGACGGCATGCTTCAGCACGCCGCCCAGTTCGCCGCCGCCGGCATTCCGTTTATTTTCGATCTGGGCCAGGCCATGCCGCTGTTCGACGGCGAGCACTTGAAGACCTTCATCTCGCAGGCCACATATCTGGCATTGAACGACTACGAGTGGCAGGTGGTGCAGCAGCGCACCGGCTGGAGCGAAGCCCAAATACTCAAGCACGTCCAGGCGCTGATCGTGACGCGCGGCGCCGAGGGCTCGGAGATCCACACGCGCGAGCGCAAAATCATGATTCCGGCCGCCAGGCCGAAGGCAGTGGTCGATCCCACCGGGTGTGGCGATGCCTATCGGGCCGGTCTGCTGCACGGTCTGATCCATGGTCGGGATTGGGAAACCACCGGCCGGATCGCCTCGCTGCTGGGCGCGATCAAGATCGAATCGCGCGGCACGCAGAACCATCGCTTCACCCCGGACGAATTTGCTACCCGCTATCGGGAAAATTTTGGTACCCCGCTATAACCGCCGACGGGTTAGCATCCGCATTCAAGTCAAAGGACGTTCTTAATGAGCAGCAGCAGCTTCCTCTTCACCTCCGAATCCGTTTCGGAAGGCCATCCGGACAAGGTGTCGGATCAGATTTCCGATGCCGTGCTCGATGCCATCCTGGCGCAGGACAAGTACTCGCGCGTCGCCGCCGAGACCCTGTGCACCACCGGTCTGGTGGTCCTCGCGGGTGAGATCACCACGGGCGCCGTCGTCGATTTCCAGGCGGTCGCGCGCGACACCATTCAGCGCATCGGCTACGACAACACCGATTACGGCATCGACTACAAAGGCTGCTCGGTGCTCGTGGCCTACGGCAAACAGTCCCAGGACATCGCGCAGGGCGTGGATGAAGGCCGCGGCATCGACCTGGATCAAGGCGCTGGCGATCAGGGCCTGATGTTTGGTTACGCGTGCGATGAAACGGCCGGCCTGATGCCGCTGCCGATCTACCTGTCGCATCGCCTGGTGGAGCGGCAGGCGCAGCTGCGCAAGAACGGCAAGCTGCCCTGGCTGCGTCCGGACGCGAAGTCGCAGGTCACGATCCGTTACGTCGACGGCAAGCCGAAAGAAATCGATACGGTCGTGCTGTCCACCCAGCACCATCCGGACATCGAGCACAAGCAGCTCTCCGAGGCGGTGATCGAAGAGATCGTCAAGCCGGTGCTGCCGAAGGAGATGATCGGCAAGAAGGTGAACTATCTGATCAATCCCACCGGGCGCTTCGTGGTCGGCGGTCCGCAGGGCGACTGCGGTCTGACCGGTCGCAAGATCATCGTCGACACTTACGGCGGTGCCGCTCCCCACGGCGGCGGCGCGTTCTCGGGCAAGGATCCGTCGAAGGTGGATCGCTCGGCTGCATACGCCGCGCGCTACGTCGCCAAGAACATCGTCGCGTCGGGCCTGGCCACCAAGGCTCAGGTGCAGGTGTCGTACGCGATCGGCGTCGCCAAGCCCACCAGCATCATGGTCACCACGTTCGGCACCGGCAAGGTGTCCGACGAGCGCCTGGAAGAGCTGGTCGCGAAACATTTCGACCTGCGGCCCAAGGGCATCATCCAGATGCTCGACCTGCTGCGGCCGATCTACCAGAAGACCGCCGCCTACGGCCATTTCGGCCGCAGCGAGCCGGAGTTCACCTGGGAAAAGACCGACAAGGCCGAGTTGCTGGCGTCCGAAGCGGGCATAAAGCTCGCGGCCAACGCCTGAGCGAACCTGACAGGTAGCCACCACGGGTACATGGATGTACCCGGCCGCCGCAGGCGGCGAGAAATCAACAAAAGTCACGCCTTTTGCTGATTTCGCGAGGGTCGTGGCAGGATGCCCGATCCCGAGTTTTATGGTGCGCGTGGCGTTTCTGATAAACTTTCAGCTCCGCGATCCGAGGGGCGCTGCAGCAGCTCCGGAGTTCTTCCGAGACCTGCCAGGCTCGGCTCGCACCGCCTTTAGGCAACGGCGCCCTCCAACCATTGACGGAGAACTGTATGAGCGCAGTCGCCAAGCCTGCTTCCCAGGGCGATTTTCACGTGGCCGACCTGTCCCTGGCCGACTGGGGCCGCAAGGAAATCCTGATCGCCGAGACCGAAATGCCCGGTCTGATGGCGATCCGCGAAGAATTCGCGAAGTCCCAGCCTTTGAAAGGAGCCCGCATCACCGGCTCCCTGCACATGACCATCCAGACCGCGGTGCTGATCGAGACGCTGCAGGCGCTCGGCGCGCAGGTGCGTTGGGCGTCGTGCAATGTGTTCTCGACTCAGGACCACGCCGCCGCCGCGATCGCGGTGAAGGGCACGCCCGTGTTCGCATACAAGGGCGAGTCGCTGGATGAGTACTGGGATTACACCCATCGCATTTTCGAGTGGCCGGACGGCGGCTACTCCAACATGATCCTCGACGACGGCGGCGATGCGACGCTGCTGCTGCATCTGGGCACGCGCGCTGAAACCGACAGCAGCGTGCTGAACAACCCGGGCAGCGAAGAAGAGACCTGCCTGTTCAATGCCATCAAGGCCAAGCTCAAGGTCGACCCCAAGTGGTATTCGACGCGCCTGAAACAAGTGAAGGGCGTCACCGAAGAGACCACCACCGGCGTGAAGCGTCTGTATCAGATGGCGAAGGAGGGCAAGCTCGCGTTCCCGGCCATCAACGTCAACGACTCGGTCACCAAGAGCAAGTTCGACAACCTGTACGGCTGCCGTGAGTCGCTGGTCGACGGCATCAAGCGCGCCACCGACGTGATGATTGCCGGCAAGGTCGCAGTGGTGTGCGGCTACGGTGACGTGGGCAAGGGCTCGGCGCAGGCGCTGCGTGCGCTGTCCGCCACCGTGCTGATCACCGAGATCGATCCGATCTGCGCGCTGCAGGCGGCGATGGAAGGCTATCGGGTCGTGACGATGGAAGATGCGGCCGCGCTCGGCGACATCTTCGTCACCACCACCGGCAACTTCCATGTGATCACCCACGAGCACATGAAGCAGATGAAGAACAACGCCATCGTCTGCAACATCGGCCACTTCGACAACGAAATCGACGTGGCGTCGCTCAAGCAGTACAAGTGGGAGAACATCAAGCCGCAGGTCGATCACGTCATCTTCCCGGACGGCAAGCGCATCATCCTGCTGGCCGAAGGCCGCTTGGTGAACCTGGGCTGCGCGACCGGTCATCCCTCGTACGTGATGAGCTCCTCGTTCGCCAACCAGACGCTGGCGCAGATCGAGCTGTTCACGAACACGGCGAAGTATCCGATCGGCGTCTACGTGCTGCCCAAGCACCTGGACGAGAAGGTGGCCCGGCTGCAATTGGCCAAGCTCGGCGTCAAGCTCACGCAGCTGACCGACGAGCAGGCGAAGTACATCGGCGTGGACAAGGCGGGTCCGTACAAGCCGGATCATTACCGCTATTGATCGGGACGCCCGGTCCCGAGTTCAGGAGATGACCATGTCCGACGGCTCGACTCCCGCCAACCCGACCTCTTTGTCACGCGCGGTGGCGCCGGCACGAGGTCCGGGAGGGGCGAAGCCGCCGAGCATGGTCCTGACCACGGCCTGCCCCGACACCACCGGTGTCGTGGCGGCCGTGGCCGGTTTCCTCGCTGGCCACAATTGCCTGATCACCGAGGCCCAGCACTACGACGATCCAGTTTCCGATACGTCGTTCATGCGCACGGTATTTCATGACAATGGTCATGGCGCGCCGTCGCTGCAGAAGCTGGACGAGTCGTTCTCGACTTCGGTCGCGCAGCGCTTCGGCATGCGCTGGAAATTTCACGAAGCCCAGCGCAAGTGTCGCGCGGTCCTGGCCGTGTCCCAGCATGGCCATTGCCTCAACAGCATGCTGCATCGCTGGAGCACCGGCACGCTGCCCATTGAAGTCGTGGCCGTCGTCTCCAATCACCAGGACATGCGCAGCCTGAGCGAGTGGCACGGCGTGCCGTACCACTATCTGCCGGTCCTCGCCGGACGCAAGGCCGAGCAGGAAGAGCGCATCATCGAGCTGTTCGAGAAGGTCGATGGCGAGCTGCTGGTGCTGGCGCGCTACATGCAGATCCTCACGCCGAGGGCTTGCGACTATTTCGCCGGCCGCGCCATCAACATCCATCACTCGTTTCTGCCCGGCTTCAAGGGCGCGAAGGCCTATCACCAGGCGCACGCCCGCGGCGTGAAGCTGATCGGGGCGACGGCGCACTACGTGACGACCGATCTGGATGAAGGTCCGATCATCGAACAGGAAGTGGCACGCGTGGATCACACCATGACTCCAGAGGAGCTGGTGAGCATCGGCTCGGATCTGGAAAGCGTGGTTTTGAATCGGGCCGTGAAGTGGCACGCCGAGCGGCGCGTGTTCACCAACGGCAGCAAGACGGTGGTACTGAAGTGACTGCGAAGATCATCGACGGCAAGGCGATTGCGAAGAAGCTGCGGGCGGAATATCACGCGCGCGTCGAGGTGCTGCGCTCACGCTACAACGTGACACCGGCGCTGGCCGTCATTCTGGTCGGCGACAATCCGGCGTCCCAGTCCTACGTTCGTAACAAGATCGCCGGTTGCAAGGAAGTCGGTATCCGCTCCGAGCTGGTCGAACTGCCCGCCAGCACCACCGAGGAGCAACTGCTCGATCACATCGAGCGGCTCAACAACGATGTCACTGTGCACGGCATCCTCGTGCAGCTGCCGCTGCCGGCGCACATCAGGGTGCCGAGCGTCATCGAAAAGATCTCCGTCGAGAAAGACGTCGACGGTTTTCATCTGTACAACATGGGCGGCCTGGTCACCGGCAATACCGTGTTCTCGCCGTGCACGCCGTATGGCGTGCAGAAGATCCTCGAGCACGAGAACATCCGAGTCGAAGGTCAGAACGTGGTCGTGGTCGGCGCCAGCAACATCGTCGGCAAGCCCACCGCGCTGATGTTGATGCAGCAGGACGCGACCGTGGTCATTTGTCACAAGAAGACCCGCGACCTCGGACATTTCACATTGCTGGCGGACATTCTGGTCGTTGCCGCGGGCGTGCCGAACTTGATCGTGCCGCAAATCGTGAAGACCGGTGCCGTCGTCATCGACGTGGGTTTCAATCGGCTGCCGGACGGCCGCATCGTCGGCGACGTGGACTTCGAGGGCGTGAAAGAGAAGGCCTCGTACATCACGCCGGTGCCCGGCGGTGTGGGGCAGATGACGGTCACCATGCTCCTGCACAACACGATTCTTTCCGCCGAGCGCGCCGCGACCGCGACGACTTCACCGTTCCGCCGACGGGCGTAGATCTCCGCGCCTGCATCTCAGGCGATCTGAGCGACGCGGCGAAATAACATCGCCGCGAGCTGCGAGCCCATGCCGCTCGCGACGTACACCATCCGGTTGTTGTCGGTGAGCTTGCGCAGCCAGTCGAAGGCGCCGCCGTCGATCAGGGGAATGGCATTGCCGTCGGGTGTGCCCGCATCGAGCATGAATCTCAGGCCGTCGTAATATTTGTGCTCCAGCGGCGCCAGTGTCGCGGGAATCTCCGGAATGGCTGCGGCGATTCTTCTGGCCAGGTGCGAGCGCTCGGGCGTGCTCAGCAGGCGCAGCGTGCGCTCCGGGAATCGATAGCCGTGTTGTTCCAGTCGATCGAGTGCCGAGATGTGAGTGCGAATGTGCTCGATCAGGGCCTCAGTGACGAAGCCGTGATCCTCTCGCTCGTGCGCGGCCGAGGCCAGACAAAACATTCTGAAATGCGCCGCGAATCCGGGGCGTTTGGGAATCGCCTGCGCGCGCACGCAGCGATGGCTGGTGGTGAGCTTGATCACCGCCCCCGGCGCTTCTCGTAGCCGTTTGGCGCACTCCAGTGCGAGCACGTTGGTCGGATCGGAAACGACTTCCGTGCCGCGGGCGGTGGAAACAACCCGGTTCTGACTGGTGAGCGCGACTGCGGAGGTGGAGGCGAGCGGCGCCAGCGGTGACAGCTCGAGAGCTTCGAACTCGGCGGCGGCCGCGAGCAGATGCGAATCCAGCTCGGACAACGTGCGCTGATTCACCGCGCACGGCTGAACGAAACGATCGTTCTGCCACTGCTGCCGAACCATCGCGGGCATGCGCTGCGCGGCTCGCTGTTCCAACACCGAGAGCAATAATGACCACAGCTCGGTCGCGGTCAGGCCCTGCGTCAGCGTCTGGCGCAGCGTCTCATCGATGCTTACATGGTCCGTGCGGCTCATGATCGGCCGAGAGTACACGAGTTACGGGGCGGGCGGCTGGGCGTCCGGCTCATAGGATGGGGAATCCCCCGCCGACACGGGGCCGCCGATAATCCCTTGAATTCCGGTCGGGGCACCGGTTCAGTCAGGGTCGCGCCGCTGGCGCCGTCGCCAAGCATCGCGGACAATCTGTGCATCAAAAGCTTCGAGACGGGGATATGCGATTCGCAGTGATTGCTTCGAAGATGGCCATGCTCTCGGTCATCGGGCTGGCCGCAGCCCTGCCGCTGAGCTCGGCCTACGCGGCCTGCACGCGGCCGAATTTCAAGATCAGCATCCCCGACGGCGCATCGGCGACCGAGGAGGAGATGAAGACGGCCGCCCAGGCGCTGGTGAAGCTGGATCAGGAAATGGGCGAATACCTGCGCTGTATCAAGGGTGACGCGAGCCAGGCGACCGTGGGCAAGGACGAGGCGACTCGCCAGAAGCTGATGCAGGAATATGTCGACACGCACAACTCGACCACCGACGAGCTGGCCGGTCTGGCGAACTGCTACAACGACCAGGTGGAGAGTTTCCGCAGCACCAAGGGCGGTGCCGGCGGCAAGGCCGCGGACTGCAGCGCTCAGATGGCGGCGGCGAAGAACCGCACCAACGCGCCGGCGCCGGGCGGCACGCCCATGCCCAGCAATATCGTCAAGGAAGCGGACGGGTATTCCTTCGAGCTGGAAGGCGGCGCGTGGAGCTACACGCTCATCCGTGACGATACGCCACGTTACTGCGGCGGAGAGGGACAGAAGCATTGCGTGAGGCGCACGGTGTTCGTCACCAACGGTTCCGACCAGGAGCTGGAGTGCAAGGCGTATATCAAATACGAGGGCACTGACGCGAAGGGCAATCCGCAGACCGAGGCACAGGCGGTGGTACTGAAGAAAACGATTCGTGCGGTGGTTTCGAGCATGGCGGAGGAGGGCGTCAGTGCCGCCACCTTCGAGGCGACCTGCAAGCCGCGTCCGCCGCTGCCGGCGCTCAAGACCGAAGCGAACTGCAAATACGAAGTCGTGAAGCCGGTGAATATTTCCGACTTCTATCCCGACGAGGCGCGCGAGCTCGATGAGCAGGGCCCGGTGGTCGTGGAATTCACCGTGCCCGGCAAGGCCGCCAGCCCGACCGACATCAAAGTGGTCGCGAGCAGCCTGTCGCCCCGACTGGATCAAGGCGCAGTCCAAGCAGTGGGCGCGATGATCATGAGCAGCCAGTGCAAGAATCAGCGCTATCGCTTGCGCTTGAATTTCCAGCTCGAGGAATGAGGCTCAGCGCATTGCGAACAACCACGCGGCGGCCAGCGCCGCGATGGTGAAGGCGCTGGCTGCGAGCTGCAGGGCGCCCGAATCGAACCGGCGCTCGGGAATCTTCCCGAGCGCAAAGCCCAGCAGGCAGCCGCTGACGAATCCGGTCACGTGCGCGATGACGTCGGTGCGTTCGCCGCCGGCACCTAGAAATCCAAGCAGCATCACGCCGGCGATCAATGGGCCGAGCCGTTTCGCCCAACGCAGATGGGTCGCGCTTTCGAGCGTCCACGCGTAGGCGCTGAGAATGCCCAGCGCTGCGAACACCGCGGTCGAGGCGCCGATGGAGCGTTGCTCCGTCGGCATCACCAGCGCATCGAGGCCGTTGCCGAGCATCGCGCCGATCAGAATGGCGGCCCACGCGACACCCCCGCCCAAGGCGCGTGAGGCGAGAAAACCGAAGACGCTGCCGAACGCCAGATTGCTGAGCAGGTGACCAACGTCGGCGTGCAGGGTGAGTGCGGTCACGACTCGCCACCATTCGTGCGTCGCTGGAACCGCCCCATTCAATGCGCCCGCATCGAGCCAGTCGAACCCGAATGCGCCGATGCCCGCGGCATAGGCTACGGCCATCATCACCAGCGCGTAGAGAATCGATCCGGTCCAGGCGCGAGAGTGAAGCTTCGGCAGCGTGATCGCCGGAGCGGGTGCCTTGGATTCCTGGGCCACCTCGGTCAGGTGCCGAATGGCCAGAGCGGCCGATTCCTCAGGCACCACGACCACGAACACGCCCCCACGCACCACGGTCCAGGAATGGATCCCGACCGCCGACAGGATCAGGGTCTGCTGGTCGCACTCGGGCATTCGCAGCGAGCGAAAAACCTCGACCAGGTGGGGAGTCGCGTCTTCGGGCGTCATACATGTCGTGGTTTTTCGGGCCGGTCCGCAGGGGTGGGGGCGGCCAGCGGCGATTCCAAGGCGGCGCCCTGCTGAAACCTGGCCATTGCCCCTCCGTGGCGGGAGTCCCAACGGACCTGGGCCGAGCGCCTGGGGATTTCGGGACCCGCCCTGATTCAGATGTGGACCGCGGCGACGCTGGCGTCAGCTTGGGGATTTACGTCACGCGCTGTGGCGGCCAGAAGCGCGTCTGGCGCGGCAAGCGGCCCAAGAAGCAGGTGCGGTCATGAACCACGCGCGCCCGTGCGCAGGCGCGACTTTGAACTAACACACCATCGCTGCTCGCGTATCAAGCAAACATTCGCTCACGCAGGTCGCGCGATTCACCCTTGTTCATGCCGCCGAGATCAAACGTTTCATGAACGACATTTAACCGCCGCGGCGTCCGGGCGCGGGAACATGATGAGGGGTCGTTCGTCCAAGCAGTATGGCCCGCTTTCAGATTCGGGTGTTTCGGAGAGTCCCTATGCGCGTTGCAGCCGATAGATCACGAAAGATTTTTCTCGCAGCGTGCTGCGGCGGCCTGCTACTGCCGCTGGCGAGCCTCGCTGCCGACAGTTCAGCGCCGGTTCAGGCTGGCTGGAAGACCCAGGAGATTCGTTACAGCTATACCGGGTTCACCACCGCGTATGACTGTGATGCCGCCGAGGATCGAATCAAGGCGATCTTGCGAGCGTTGGGTGCGCACGAGCAGACGCGGGTGTCGGCACAGGGTTGCATGCTCAACCGGCCGTCACGGAATTTCTTCATCACGATCACGACCGCTACGCCCGTGCCGGCCTCGGAGCTGTCGAAAACCCCGGGGCAGGCCAGCCGCGATGAGTTGCTCAAGCGTCTGGGGGTTGCTTCCAGCAAGCTCGATCAAACATTCCCGGCCGAATGGAAAACCGTCGCGCTGTCGCGTGATCGCAAGCTGGATCTGCAGCCGGGCGATTGCGAGTTGATGCAAGGTCTGCGCGACCACGTGCTGCCCAAGCTGTCGGTGAAGATCGAGGCCGACCGCGTTCAGTGCGTCCCGCGCCAGCTGTCGATACAAACCCCGGAGCTGACCGTCTCGGCCCTGGTGCCGGTGGCCAGCCCGGATACGCCTGCTGACAAGCCGAGCTGATCTCGAGGCAGCTGCTGCGGGAACGTTGCCATCGCCCGCAGCAGCCACTCGAAACATCATCCGACCAGCTGCACCAGTTCCTTCTTCTGCGCCGCCGACAGCAGCGGGCCGTAGCCGGCCTTGAGATTGTCGGATTGCCGATCGGGCTTGCCGGTCGCCGGAATGACGGCGGTGACGGCCTCGTTGCTCAGGCAGAACTTCAGAAACATCTGCGCCCACGAGGTCACGCCCACTTCACTGGCCCAGCCCGGCAGCGGCTTGCCCTTGACCTGGTTGAACAGCTTGCCGTCGTTGAAGTTGCGATTGGCGAGCACGGCGATGCCCAGGTCCCTGGCCATCGGGAACAGCCGTCTTTCGGCGCCACGATTGGTCACCGAGTAATTGATCTGCAGGAAGTCGGGCTTGGTTTCCTGAACGACATCGGCAAGCTGGTCCTGCGCGGAGTCCAGATAATGGGTGATGCCGGTGTACTTCACCTTGCCTTGTTGCTTCAGCTCGCGGGCCAGCGCCAGTTGTGTCTTCCAGTCGCCCAGGTTGTGAACCTGCAGCAGCTCGACTTTGTCGGTGCGCAGTGACTTGAGCGTCTTCTGAAACTGCGCCAGGCCGCTGTCGCGGCCCACGACGCCGGACAATTTGGTGGCGATGAACGCTTTCGGACGCAGCCTGGCATCGGCCAGCAGCGGGCCGAGGACGTCTTCGGCGTTGCTGTAGGTCGGCGCGGTGTCGATCAGCGTCGCGCCGGCAGCGAAGAAGCGCCTCAGCACTTCCTTGAGCGCATCGTATTCCGGGCTGCCCGGAGTGATCTCGAAACTGCCCGAGGTGCCCATGCCGATCGCCGGCACGCTTTCGCCACTGGAGGGAATGGTTCGTCTCAACAGCATGTTGCTCTCGCTTGCCGCGGCCAGCGAGTGCCAGGAGGCGCCGAGCAGCGAAGACCCGGCGAGCACCGCGGCCGACTGGCTCAGGAACTGGCGGCGTGTAGACATTGCACGTTCTCCTGTCATGGAATCGATAACGTTACTGAGCTTTCAGCCAGCGCGCCAGCCAGTCGTGGACCTCATTGAAGAACTGCCGGCTGTTCTCGCCTTGCAGGATCCAATGATTCTCGTCCGGGAATACCAGCAGACGGCTCTCGACCTGCTGACGTTGCAGCACGCTCCAGTACTCCAGCGTGTTGTTCATGGGCACGCGGAAATCACGCTCGCCGACGGTGACCAGCACCGGTGTGCGCCACCTGGAGGCATAACGAATCGGATTCTGAGTGTCCCAGTCGACGCCCTGCTGCCAGGGCGGGCCGCCCATGTTCTGTTCGCGCGAGTAGGTGACATCGCTGGTCGCCCACTGGCTCTCGAGATTGATCAGGCCGGCATGACTGATCAGGCAGCGATAGCGATCGGTGCTCGCCTGCATCCAGTTCGCCAGATGGCCGCCATAACTGGCCCCGCCGGCGCATTGCCGCGTGCCGTCGATGAATGAATAGCGGGCGATCGCCTCGTCCGCGGCCTGATTGATCTCCAACGCGGGACCTTCCAGTGGATCGCCTTGGATGGCCTGCGAGAACGCGGCGCCGAAGCCGGTCGAGCCGGTGTAGTTGGTGAGCAGCACGACGTACCCGGGCGCTGCGAGCAAATGATAGTTCCAGCGCAGGAAGAAGGTGTCGCGCCACATGCTGTGCGGGCCGCCGTGCATCAGCACCAGCAGCGGATATTTCTTCGCCGGATCGAAGCCGGGCGGCCGCACGATCATGTTGTGGATGCGGGCGCCGCGCTTGCTGTCGAACCAGAAATGTTCGACCGGTGCCAGATCGAGCTGCGCGATCCTGTCGGCGGTGAAGCGCGTGAGTGCCTGGTGATTGCCACGTTGCAGATCGATTCGCACGACTTCCGGCGGGCTGACTGCGCTATCGAAGTTCGCAATCAAGACGGGCGAGCTCGAACGATCCGCGCCAACGAGATTGCCGTAGCCGCCGGCCTGCACGTCGAAGGCGAGCGTCGCTTCGCCGCCGCTGCTCTTGCCGCGATAGATCTTCGAAGAGCCCGCGTCTTCGGCGAGCATATAGATGTCGCGATTGTTGGGGGCGATCACGAAGTTGAGCGGATCGCGCTCGGCCGGCAATGTGATGTCGGCGCGCCGTTGCAATGAGGGCCAGTCGAATGCCGCCAGGTGCGTCGGGCTGAACACCGTTTTGCCGCGCACTTCTCGAAGTGCATACAGGGTGCGGCCATCCGGACTGAACTTCGGTTCGCTCCAGCCATCGCCGCCCTTGAGATCGTCGCCGCCGGTCAGGCGCCGCGGCTCTCCGCCGCTCAGTGCGATTTGCCACAGCTCGGTATTGGTGTAGTCGAAGGCGCCCCGATTGGCATTGCGAGTCGCCGAGAAGATCAAGCTCTTGCCGTCCGGTGCCCAGAGCAGATCCAGCTCGCTGGCGCCCTGCGTGCTGCGGCCTCCGAAGCCAGGCTGCTCGATCATCTCGGTGCCGGCGAACAGATCGCGCGCATCGTTCGCACCGATGGTTTGCACGATGGCATGCGGCTGGCGATTCTCCGGCAGCCACGTATCCCAATTGCGAATCGGGAAGCTGTCGTAGGCACGCATCTTATATTTGCGCGCCTTTTCTTCCGCGACGATGCGCTTGCTGTCCTCGTCGTTGCGACTGGCCGGCGGCACGTCGCTGGTGAATGCGATCATGCGGCCGTCGGGCGAGAACTTCGGCAAGCGGGCGCCGGTGCTGAGGCTCGTGACACGCAGCGCCTCGCCGCCACCCGCGATGTCGAGGATATAGATCTGGGGGACTTCGTCACCGTCGCGCTTCGAGGCGAACGCGATGCGCTTGCTGTCCGCACTCCAGCTCATGCCGGACTCGGATGCGCGCGTTTGAGTCAGCCGGCGCGGCGGAGTCTTACCGTCGGTGGCGACCAGCCACAGATCGCTCACTTGCTGATCGTTGGCGTACGCCGGTTCGGTCACACTGAATACCGCGAGCTTGCCGTCGGGACTCACGGCCGGAGCGGCGACCCGTGGCAACAGCCAGACATCCTCGTGGGTGATCGTGCGCCGTTCGGCGGCGTGTATCGCAGTGCTCGCGAGGCCAATCGCCATCAATGCGATCGCTCGTGCTACGAAGCGGGTACTCACTGGCAGCAACTCCTTTTCGATTCGGGCACGGTGCCGTGCAACAACTTCGGTCGCCGATTATTACCGAATCAATGCTGCAGTTGCTCGGGCATTTGTTTATTCCGGCACTAAGGACGTTTCGGTAAGACTCCGTTGTCACGCCCGTGGCGAATCCCGCAATATGCCGCGCGTTTCGCGGACGAGCTCGAAACAACAGGATGCCTATATATGGAAGTGCTCTTGAGGCAGCTGCGTGGCCTGAAGAAATTATTGCGCCGGCGCGGTGCGACGCCCGAACAGGCGGAGGACCTGGTCCAGGAGGCGGTGCTGCGTCTGCACGCCTATACCCGTCAGGGGGGGCGGGTCCAGAATCAGGAAGCATTCCTGACCCGTACGGCAATCAATCTGTCCGTCGATCAGCACCGGCACGCCCGCCAGCACTGTTATGAGGCCGAGCCGGTCGAGACCCTGGAGCTGCCCGACCTGCAGCCCACGCCGGATGAGGTTTTTGCGGCTGAGCAACGTCTGATGAGGATGCGGGATGCGCTCGATCGCGCCAACCCCAGGACACGGGAAGTTTTCTTCATGCATCGTCTCTACGGTTTCAGTCACGCCGAGATCGCGCGCCGCTTGCGGATCAGCGTGAGCGCCGTCGAGAAACATGTCGCGAGCGCCGTCACGATTCTCGCCATGGAACGACAACGGGAATGACTCCTACGCCAGCGCCAACCCTCCGGAATGTGCCGCCCGAGCGCCTCGCCGAAGCCAGCGTGTGGATCGCGAAGCTTCATGGCGAGGCGCGCGACCGGGCGATCGAGGATGGGTTGCGATGCTGGCTGCAGGCTCATCCGGAGAACGCACGCGCGTTCGAGTTGGCCACCGAAGTCTGGGACGAGTCCGAAAAGCTGCGTACCGTCGTGCCGTTCCGGCCATGGCACCGGGTCGAGCCGCGGCGGCATCGGGGCGCATGGATCGCCGCGTTCGCTACGGTACTGGCGCTATGCATCGTCGGAATCATCTGGTTTCAATACGCGGGTGTCGTTGCCACTGCGGTCGGGGAGCAGCGCCAGTTGGTACTTCAAGACGGCACTCGCGTATTTCTAAATACGGACACGCGCATCGTCGTGAAATATGACGAGCGGGCGCGCCGGGTCGAGCTCCGGCGCGGCGAGGCGTTGTTCAATGTGGCCAAGCGCAGCGACTGGCCCTTCATCGTCCTGGCTGGCGATCGCCAGGTGAAGGCGCTGGGCACTTCATTCGTGGTCCGCAAAGAGGCGGAGCGCGTGGCGGTCACGCTGGTGGAGGGCAGTGTGCTGGTGTCTCCCGTGCAGCCTGACCTGTCCCAGGTGGCTCAACCAACGATGGAAGCGCCCGGTGCGATCGAGGAGGCGCCGGTGGCTGGCGCACTCGAGCCCCAGCGCGGCGCCGGCGAGATCAAGCTCGCGGCGGGCCAACGGCTCACGTTCACCGGTGGCGCGGCCACGCGCCTCGATACACCTTCGATCGAGAAGACGACTGCATGGCGTCGCGGGCAGGTCATATTGGATGACACGCCGCTGCAGGCCGCGGTCGCCGAGATGAACAGATATAACGAAACCAAGCTGGTTGTGGTCGATCCGGAGGCGGCCGCGCTTCCCATCAACGGTCTGTTTCAAGCGGGTGACTCCACACACTTCGCGAACGCAGTCGCACAAGCCTATGGCCTCACGGTCAGCCAACGCGGGGACGAAATAGTTCTATCTGGCAAACCCGTTCAGTGAGGATTTCCGCGGGCTGCAACGTCGATTATCGGTGTGTCAAAAATCCTGACAATGGTTCAGGACCTGGGGATTGGGGATTCATCGGTTAGGAGACGACTTTGAGCACCAACAATCGGACGTTCGATAGCGGCGCCCGCTTCGCATCGCGCGCGGCGGCACTGACAGGGAGTGTGCTGACAATTCTCGCCGCGGCGGCCAACGCCCAGGCCATGACTGAATGGGATCTGCCCGAGCAGCCGCTGGCGAAGTCGTTGCGAGACATCGCGGCGCAAACCGACAGCAACATCCTGTTCGACAAGAAACTGGTCGACGCGCAATCGGCGCCGCCGCTGAAAATGAAGGCGACCACCGAGCAGGCGCTGCAACAGGTACTCGAAGGCACCGGCCTCACCTTCCGTCATCTCGACGACAAGACCGTCACCATTCAGCTTGCGAGCACCAGCGCGGCGACAACGACCAGCGCCAGCTACAGCTCGAGCAATGGACGCATCCGTCTGGCTCAAGCGGACAGCGGCGAACCGATCGGGCGGCGCGGGCGCCTGGTGGAAGGCCGCCCCCTGGAGGACATCGAAGAGATCATCGTCACGGGTACCAATATCCGGGGCATCGAGAACAACACGGCGCCGGTGACGGTGCTGACTCGCGAATATATCAATGCGTCCGGTTACAGCACGCCCTCGCAGCTGCTGGCATCGGTGACGCAAAACTTTGCTGCCGCCAACCAGAGCGGTCAGAACATCCCCGGCGTCGGCGGCTCGCGCGAGGAAGGTGCGGCGATCAACCTGCGCGGCATTGGCGAAGGCACGACGTTGGTGCTGATCAATGGTCGACGCTTGTCTCCGGGCTATCGATCGGCTGCCGTGGATATATCCGCGCTGCCGTTATCCGCGGTCGAACGGGTTGAAATTCTCACGGACGGCGCCTCGGCGATCTATGGTTCAGATGCGGTGGGCGGTGTCGTCAACTTCATCCTGAGAAACGATTTCGAAGGGGTGGAAACACGGGTGCGCGCCGGCGCGGCGGATGGGGTCGATGAGTATCGCGTGAGCCAGGCGGTCGGCGGCGCGTGGGACACCGGCAACGTGATGCTGTCGCTCGAGTACTACGATCGCGAGCTGCTGCGGGCGAGCGATCGCGATTTCGTGCCGGCCAACTCCCTGGTCGGCTCGCTGGCGCCCGAGGATGAGAACTACTCGGCGATCATCAGCGGCCGGCAGGAATTGGCGGGCTCGCTGAGCATGTTCGTCGACGCGTTGTATACCAATCGCGACAGCTTCAACGCCGGCGGGCGAATCAATTTCGGCGAGAACACCTTGACGGAGAATCCGCAGTTCCAGGCGACCGTGGGCCTCGACTGGAACGTGGCGGGCGACTGGCAGCTGCAGATCTCCGGCACCTATGCCGACAACAAACTGGAGCAGACCCAGAACAACCTGGTGGCCGGTTCGCAGAACCCGTTCCTGTTCGACTCCCAGTTTCAGATCGAAGCGGGCGAGCTGAAGGCGGACGGCACATTGTTCACCTTGCCGGGTGGCAACGTGCGCGCCGCGATCGGCGGCGGCTATCGCTCCGAATCGTATGAAGAGCTATCGAAGCGACCGAACGGCGTGGTGAATTTCAGCGCCGACGCCGACCAGTCGGTCACGAGCGCGTTCGCCGAGGTGTATGTGCCCATCTTTGGCGAAGGTAACGCCGTGCAAGGCATCCGGGCGCTGGAGCTGTCGCTGGCGGGCCGTTACGACGATTACTCGACCTCCGGTTCGTCATTCGATCCGCAGGCCGGCTTGATGTGGGAGCCGGTCGCCGGCTTCCGCCTGCGGGGCCGCTACGGCACCTCGTACAAGGCGCCGAGCCTGGTCGATTACAACCTGGCGACGAACGCAGCGATCGCGGGCTTCGTGCCGCTGCCGGGTCGCGGCCTGACCCATCTGCTGCAGATCACGGGCACGGACGTGGCGGGCCTGTCGCCGCAAGAGTCGGAAAGCTCGTCGTTCGGTTTCGATTACATTCCGCAAACCGCGCAGGGCCTGACGCTGTCGCTGAACTATTACAAGATCCGTTACAGCGGCTTCATCGCCACCCCGGGCACGCCGGCCGTGCTGATCGGCAATCCGGCGGTGTACGGCGATCTGTTGTTCAACGATCCGAGCGTCGATCTGGTCAACCAGTTCATCGCGATCGGTCGCCTGGGCATCCAGGGCTTCCGTGCCTTGAACCCGAACTTCACGCCCAACACCAACTTCGATCCGGCAACCATCGACGTGATCGTCGACGCCCGGCGTCGGAACTTGAGCTCCGTGAGCACCAGCGGCATCGATCTGGCCACGCAGTACGATTGGAAGGTGGGGGCGAATTCGTTCCTGGTCGGCATCGGCGGTACTTATATCCTGGAGCGCGACCTGCGGGTCACGCGGCTCGCCGACGAGACGGACACCGTGGATACCATCTTCAATCCACCGAACTGGCGGGCGCGCGCTTCGATGAGCTGGCAGCGCGGCGGCCTGGGCGCGAACCTGTTCGTCAATCACACCGACTCGTATCAGGACAACCGGGTCACGACGGCACCGGCCCTGCGCGAAATCGACGCCTACACCACGGTCGACATGCGCGTGGCGTATAACTTCTCGAATCGCTTTACCAGCGGCTTCCTGTCGGGCTTCACGGTCGCGCTCAGCGCCATCAACGTGCTCGACGAGGATCCGCCGGGCGTGGCGGTCGCGGCCAACAGCTCCGATCCCGGCTTCGATCCGACCAATGCCAGCCCGTTCGGCCGGCTGATCTCCTTGGAGTTCTCCAAGACCTGGTAACGCGTGCTGCTCGTGGAGGGGCATGGGGCTGTCGCCATGGCAGCCCCTTTTTAATTTTCGCGGCATGAGATGAGTGGATGAAAACATTTCCTGTCGGTGGCTGGTTGTTGGGGGCTGCGCTCGCATGGTCCGCGTTCGCGGTGCTGGCAAGTCAGCCCGGGCCATCGCTGACGATTCCCGAGGTGCCCAGCAGCGCGCCGCGACCGATCACGGTCGAGGACATGACGACGCTGCGGCGGATCGATTCACTGACCTTGTCTCCCGACAAGCGCCGCTTCGCGATCCTGGTGCGTCGCGCCGATCCCAGGGCGAATGTTTATCACTCGGGTTGGTTCGTGGGTGCCGTTGGTGGCGGCGCGCTGACATATGTTGGTGATGCTGGCGATGCGCGGCTCGCGCGGGAAGGGCCGGGCGGCAGCATCGGAGGCTCGATTGAACGTCGTGCCGCGAAGTGGTCGCCGAATGGCCTTTGGATTGCCCATACCTCGTTGCGCAATGGTGAAGTGCAACTATGGCGCAGCAGGACGGATGGGAGCGGGCAGGAGCAAGTGACGCACAATCCCGCTGACGTACGTGAGTTTTCATGGAGCGAAGACAGCGAGCTTCTCTATTTCACCGTCGGCAGCCCGCGCGCCGAGTTGCGGGCGAGCGAACAGCAACGGGAACGCAACGGGTACCGGTACGACGAGGATTTGAACTTCTTCGGCGATCTGCTGCTGCCCGAGCGCCGGCAGCCGCTGGACAAAGCTCGCGTCACTTGGGTCACGAAGTCCGGTGTGGAGCGCCTGGCGAACGACGAGGAGCTGGCGGCGTTCAAGGTAGCGCAGGAGCGTGACCTGGGCGGAGGCGGACTACGCTCGGGACTGCCCCGAGATGCGGTGTTGGCCGCTGTTCGCTCCGATGCCGCGCGCGCCTGGCTGGCGCGCTCGGATGATTTCGCGTTCCGTGTTACGGCAGTGCTTCCGCAATCTGAGAATGCGGTCGCATGCATGGCCGAGCCGTGCGCTGGCCTCATCGAAAAGCTGTGGTGGCATGGGCAGTCCGTTTTGTTTCTGCGTCGCGAAGGTGTCGGCGGCGGAGAGGTCGGGTTGTATCGCTGGTCGCCGGGCAAAGCGACCGTCTCGACCGTCGTTCACACCCTCGACGATATGATGCAATTCTGCGATCTCGCGCCCGATCGGCTGGTCTGCGCCAGGCAAACGCCCGGTCGTCCCGCGCATGTCGCTGCGATCGATCTGCGCTCGGGGCGCATCGCCGAGATCGCGGATGTGAATCCCGAGTTTCGTAACGTCCGTCTGGGCAGGATCGAGCGCTTCGAATGGCAGACGCCGCGCTTCCCCTGGGCCGAACCGGGTCAGCCGCTGGCCGGTGTCTATCCCGAGCGTACCTACGGTTACATCCTGTATCCGCCCGATTTCGACGCCAGCAAAAAATATCCGGTGTACATGGATGTCTACTCGGCGCTCGGCTTCGACAACGAATCGACCTACGAGAATCCACTGCACGTCTATGCGGCCAACGGCATCCTGGTACTGCACACGCAGTTTCCGACCAGCAATCCGCTCGCCGCGCCAGTACGTCGCAATCCCGAGTACGCAAAGCTGCCTTACTCCGTCGAGCTGGATTTCCCCCATCTGTCCATGTACGCAGAATCGACGCTGCGCGGACTGGATGTCGCTGCGGCGCGAGGTTTCATCGATACCACTCGCGTCGGCATGGGCGGAGTGAGTCACGGCAGCTTCGTACCGCTGCATATCGTGCTCAAGCACGATCGGCTCGCCGCGGTGTCCATTGCAAGCCCGGGCTGGAATCAGTGGGAGTACCTGCAGGCCACGCGCGCCGGCCTGAAAACTGCCGTTCCCATCTACAAGTGGCTGCTGGAACAAAAACCGGCGGGGCACGATATCTGGAAGCACATCGATCTGGCCGACAACATCGACAGCATCGAAGCGCCGCTGCTGATACAGACGCCCGCCAGCGAGATGATGGGTCAAGTGCGCCTCATGAAACACATGGCGGAAGCCGGCAAGCCCTACGATGCCTACGTGTTCACGAACGAAACACACATCAAGTGGCAACCCGCCCATCTGCAGGCGATCGCCGCGCGCAATCTCGACTGGTTCCGCTTCTGGCTGCAAGGATACGAGGATCCGGACCCCGCCAAGTCGGCGCAGTATCAACGCTGGCGCCAGTTGCGAGAGCAGCAGCAAGCGACGGGCGGTGCGCTCAAGGAATAGCGCGTTGCGGCTCTTGCGAGGCTTTGAAATCGCGCTGACTGATCTCGCGCCATTGTCGAAGCCAGATTTCCGCGGCCAGGTAACACAGCAGGACGTGTGCCGGCATGGTGATGGACGGATCGTCCTGGCCCAGACATGCGTCGAGCTTGTCGCGATCGAAATAGTTTTCCTTGACCAGCAGGCCGTCCAGCAAGGTCTCGCGGACCAGTGCCTTATTGCGTCGGAGCAGATGCTGATAGAACGGTCCGCCAGTGCCTTTGACCTGCCGTCTCCGGATTTCCGAGGGAAGCACGTCCGCGAACGCGCGACGCGCTAGCCCACGACTCACGCCGCCGACCAGCAGCGTATAGGTCGGTAGCCGCAACATCTGCTCCCATACCGGTTGTGAGTTGAGCGGATCGACATGCTCGGCGTGCTGTCCGCTGCCGAACACGAACTCGTGGAACGCCGACCAGGCCACGCCGCGTACATGGTTTTGCTTGCCGGGCGGCAGCGCCGCGTAATTCGGCAGCTCGACGATGGAACTGCCGAAGTCCTCAGCGGTGAATACCTGGTTCAGCAGCGTTGGCCGATCCAGAATGCTGAGCGGCGGCACGTACGGTCGACCCAGCAACCCGCTCGAGAGTGTCTTGCCGAGCACCGACCACAGCGAATCCTTGCTGAGCGCGCAGGATGCGACGATCTGGTCCCACAGTCCGCGGCGCAAACCATGTAAGCGTGCATAGTCGATCGCGGGCAAGGCTTGCAGCGTTGCCAGCAATACCGAATCGCCCGCCTGGCCCGAAAAGAACGCTTCGGGCCGATGGGTCTGCACGAGCTCCAGCTCCGCGTCGTCCATCTCCAGTTGGGTGAAATACATCGACGGCGCCGTCGTCAGTCGCACGTTCCAGAGTCGTCGCAGGTCCATGGACAGATCCCGCTGACGCTGCACCAGCTCGACGTTCCAGCGCTTGGCGACCAGGCGCGCGAAGTACCGTTCGTCGCCATGCCCGGCGATCGCGCGCACTTTCTCTTCGGTACGCTTGTCGAGACCATGGCGATGAAAACGCAGCTGATCGAAACCCACGTCGATGGACAGGTTCAGGAACGTCAGCTCGGGCTTGCTCGGCGCATGCGCCAGACATGCGGCCACGATGGAAGAATCCAGTCCGCCGGACAGACGATGGGTGATGCGTCCGTAACAGGAAGCCCAGGCGTTCACGGTGGTTTGCAGCGTCGAGCGCAACGATTGCGCGGCCTGCTCGGGCGTGGAAAAATCCGGTTCGCAGGCGAAGCTCACCGGGTTCCACAGGCGAGCGCGCGACATCGTGTCGCGTTCGAACGTCAGGCGCTCACCACTCGGCAGCTCCGTGACATTCTCGAGACCGGTCTGGGTCGTCATCAGGCTGGGATAGAACAACCAGCGCGCCAGATAGCGACTGTTGATCGGGAACTCGCCCGGCAGCAGTCGAACGGCATCTTCGATGTGCGAACAGAACAGGTTCACGCCGCGGTGGCTGATGAAGTAACAGGGGGCGGTGCCGACGGGATCGCGGAACACGTGATACTTGCCGGCAGTTTCGTCGCAGACGATCGCGAGGTACGTGCCCCAATACTCATCGATCAGATACCGGCCAGCGCTCTGGACGATGCGGCGCGAGCGACGTTCGTCGAAGCTGATCCTGGCAGCGGTCGAGTAATCGTCCTGGCGCCGTTCGAACAGTCGGCCGACGATGACGCCGCGCCGCTCACCCAATGAATAGACCTGAGCGGGTTTGTCGTGGTGCTGCCGATGATGGAGCACCAGGGCGCCCGGTCCTTGATATACCGCAACCCAGGACTCCGGCTGGCGGGTCGTGTATGCGCCAGGGTTCAACGTTTCCAGGGCCCGCACGGCTTCCAGATTGCGCGGATCCCAGACGATCGCGAGTAAGCGGTTCATGCGTTCCCTGCGTCAGATCGCCATGATGGGCGTGTAGCGCGCGGCCTCTTCGACTCCCTCGTTGAACACAAAGCTGTCGTACTGGATCCAGCAGTGCGCGGCCCAAGGTGCCAGCTTCACGCCGAACACCCAGGTCGGATAGATGCGATGGCGCGCCAGGAATTCGATCAATGCCAGCGAGTCGAACAGGCACAGATAGTTGAAAGGAAACAGCGCGCGCAGTTTGTAGAATGTCGCAGTCAGCTCTCGTGCGCGGCCGACATCGAACCGATCGGCTGCGTGCCGCGCCTTGCGCCTGGAGACGGCGCCGATCGTGTTTTCCAGGCGTCCCCAGCGCAAACGCACGAAGGCGTGTAAGCAAGCCGCGAAGAACCTGCAGAATCTCACCAAAGTGATCCGCGCCGCCGGCATCGTTTCGAGATCCAGCAAGGCTTCGGTCGCGATTTCGACGTCGGTGACGGCCAGGGGTTTGCCTGCGTCCGCGCTCTTGGTCAGCAACCCGCCTTCGAGCAGTTCCTGAAGCGCAGTGGCGGGAATCGCGTTCGAGTTGCTGTCGCGTTCGCCAAACAGCGATGCGCGCAGTGCTGCAGCGGCGGGGCCATTGACCAATGTGTAATCGTCCTGTCGCAAATCGAGAAACACGAACTCGTCGCCGCGGCGACACAGATGAACGTGCATCGGAAGTAGGTAGGTATCCATGACGTGTGCTCGTGGCGCTCGAAGGGGCGCGCGGCTTCAGGGCCACGCGCCTCCGCCGCCTCAAGCGTTGATCAAGCCCTCGAGGCAGCTCTCGATCTTCTTAGAAGAAGATCTGCAGGGCGCCCGAGCCCTCCGGATCCGGAGAGAACTTGAAGTCACGGGTTTCAGTGGAGACTTTGCCGAGCTTGATCATGTGCGTTACTCCTTTGTGATCGCGGTTCCGTTTACCTTCCTAGGACGGCGCCGAAAGGGTGTGCACGGTGCCGAACGAGATCAAGCGGCGCGGCCCCGAGGCGCTTCGGTCGGCGCGACTTTCGAGGACGTGTGAATCGGTGGCGCGCTTCGAGATCGCGTTTGCCGATGGTGCGCGCGTGCGGATCGACGTGTCAGATAAAGTCGAGAAACTTTCGTGCCTTGTAGTGAGTAGCTGTCGAGAGGGTCATGCCAGTGAGTTTGCGCCCGGGTGATGCGAGCCGTCCGACACGGTCCGGCTTCGATTGCCACACCGCAGCATGGGGTCAGAGTTGGATTATTGGAGAACGCGCTCGCGCTTGCCGACCGTGCGTCGTCACAGGCAAGAATGCTAGGGTGTGCGCAGTCGAATCTGGAGCAGGGAGCATTCGATGTCGGGTCAGTTCGTCGACCAGGAGGTCACCCAGCAGTTGCCGGCGGCGCTACGGTCCTGGCTGACGCTGGAGCGCCATCATCTGCACAGGCCCGATATATTTTTTGATACAGCGCGCGATCCTGGCTTCGATGCACGGTATCTCCCGCAACATTCCCGACCGTTCCCGTTGCCGTGTTATTGGGTGCCGCGACGACATCTATTTGTCGTGACGCAGGGGGAGATCGGCGAGCAGCTCAGCCTCGGGGGCGATCGCCGCGGTGGTGACGAAGTTCTGTTTCCGATTCATCCCACGGCGTTGCATCGTTATCGTGATTTCTTGTCCGACGCCGGAGCGCGCGATGCGTCGCTGGATGAGCGCTTATGGGCGCTGCCGACGTCGAGCATTCGAACTCTGCTCGTCTGGCCGGACGGCCGAGCAGACCGGGCGCGTTTCGTAAAGACGTCGTTGCTCGCTCGGATTGTCGGCGAGCGTCCCGTTTCCAGAATGCGAGTGGCGCGCGCGATCGGGTTCGCTAAAACCATCGCCGCTGCATCCGGCACGCTGCCGGAGAATTTTCATTTCATCCCCGAAACGGTCGGATTCTCGCCGCGGCGTGGTTTGGATGCTGGTGCAATCGTGCGGCCAGTGCCGCCAGAGATATTGTCTGGCGAGGCAGGCGTTGCTCCGTTGTTTTCGCTGATCGGCGGCGATGGCGAGCACGTGCCGCTGCTGGTTCGAATGCTGGAGAAGACGTTCAAGCAGCCGCTGCAATTCGTCGACGACGTGTTGTGTGCGAGCTTCGCCTCCTTGTGGGTGAAGATGAGTCTGCAACACGGTCTGATTCTCGAGGCGCATGGCCAGGATCTGTTGCTCGGCTTGAGCACCGACGGGATGCCGTCCGGACACTGGTACTACCGGGACTTCGAAGGACTGCAGGTGGATTGGCTTTTGCGGCGAGCGTACGGACAGCCGCCGCCGGACGACCTGCCCCATGCGTGGGCCTGGCGCGAAACCTATGACACCCTCGGACATCGCTATTGCGATTTTGTCTGGTACAAGTGGCACACGAGCTTGCAGCACTATCTGCGCCATGTGCTGAGCGAAATCGAGATTTCGTTGCGACACTGGCACGAACGCGGCCGGATCAGCGGGCCGCAGATCCCAGCTGGCGAGTTGACGCGGCGTTTCTCCGATCACCTGTTCGAGGCCGTCTCACGCCATTGCAACGTCGATCTCGGCCCTCGTTACAACGTTCATGGCGCGTTGAGGCGCTTCCTGACGAGCCTGTCGAAACTCAGAAAAACGCGGCTGAGCTAGCGGCGAGGCGCTGTATACAGGGTGATCCGTCGCAGCATTAAACATCGAGGTGGCACGAGGGAGCGGAGTTGCCGCTCGGTGACCATTCCGCTGCGTTCCGCTGCAAAGAGCGCGAGCCAAGCTGGCTGGAGCGAGATCGTCTGCCGGGGCATTGTGCCCATTTGACGGACGCTTGAGGTTTTTCCGGATCTGCCACGTCTGAATAAAAGGTCGCCTCGGCGACTGGCACGAGTCAGTAGTCCTTTCAGATGCGGTGAGAGCAAGGTCCGGCCAATGAGCACGGCAGACGCCAGTCAGTCCACACCCGTTTCCATGTCCAGCCTCGCCGGTCGAGTCCTCGCCAGCCTGTCCACTGCCACCCGCCACGAGCTATGCGAGCACGCGGCCGACTGCTCGTCGCGGCTGCGGGCCACGCTGGAGGCGCTGTTCGTGAATCGCTTTGGCGGGCATCACCCCGGGGTCGAGCGGCTGCGGTTTCTGTTTTTCGTCGCGCCGCTGGTACGCCGCCTGGTGATCGGTTCGGCCAGGCCGGATACCCGGGTGCGAGGCACGGACGTGACCTTCGGCGACGTGAAAGCATGGCTCGCCTGGCTGGATGCCATGGACCCGCTGTGCGCCCGCATGATCGATCTGCGTTACTTCGCGGGAGTCAGCGTCAAGGAGACCGCTCGCTTGCTGGACGTTCGTCCTGATGCGGTCGTGCGCGAGCTGCGCTTCGCGCGGGCCTGGCTGAGCATCAAGGTGGCTTGACCGAAGTATTTTTCCCGCCGTCCCGCTTGCAATCGGCCCGGCCCAGGGCCATTTAATCCGGCTCTATATCATGGCCGCTGTACCTTCCGGTGCACGCGGCGGGAGCGGATTCTTTGCGACGCGGTTTCCTGATCATGCTGGGCCTGCTCGGCCTGTTGCATGTCTACATCGGTTTGCGCCTGCTGCCGCCCTTGTCGATCGGCGTGATCGGGCAGGTCGTCGGGGTGCTGCTGCTGCTGGTCTCGTGGCTGCTGATTCCGATGGGATTGACGGTGCGATCGCGGCACACGAACGGCAATGGTGCCGGCGGTCTGGTGTGGACCGCGCTCATCGCGATGGGGCTGTTCTCGTCTTTGCTGGTGTTCACGCTGCTGCGGGATGTGGTCCTGCTGATCGCGGCGGTGTTCACATCGGTGCTGGCTAGTGGGCGAGTGCAAGAGGTCTCGGCGTGGATCGTGGTTGCGGCTGCGGTGTTCGCGACGCTGGTCGGATTCATCAACGCTCGTCGCGTCGCGCGAGTGGTGCACGTCGATGTGCCCATCCCCAATCTGCCGGCGGCGCTGCATGGTTTCTCGATCGCACAGATCAGTGACATCCATGTCGGCCCGACGATCCGGCGCAATTACGTGGCGGGCATCGTTGCGACCGTCAACCGGTTGGAGGCCGACGCGATCGCCATCACCGGCGATCTGGTCGATGGCAGCGTCCGCGAGCTGGCCTCGCAGGTGGAGCCGTTGGCGCAACTTCGTGCCCGGTACGGAACGTTCTTCGTCACGGGCAACCACGAATACTATTCCGGCGAGCGCGCGTGGACGCGGGAGCTGCGCCGTCTCGGCATGCGTGTGCTCATGAACGAGCATGTCGTGGTCGATCACAACGATGCCAAGCTCGTGCTCGCGGGCGTGACGGATTTCAGTGCGCATCAGTTCGATCCGGTTCATCGCAGCGATCCGCTCGCGGCGCTTGCGGATGCACCCGCGGACGCCGGAGCGAAGATACTGCTTGCGCATCAGCCGCGCTCGGCGCCGCAAGCCGCGGCGGCGGGATTCGATTTACAGCTTTCCGGCCATACGCACGGTGGTCAGTTCTGGCCCTGGAACTTCTTCGTGCGCTTCCAGCAGCCGTTCACGGCGGGGCTGGACCGCCTCGGGTCGCTGTGGGTGTCCACGAGCCGCGGCACCGGCTACTGGGGGCCGCCGAAACGTTTCGGCGCACCCTCCGAGATCACGCTCATCCGGTTGGTTGCCCGTAACTAGGGCCACCCTCGGGTACAGGGATGTACCCCGCCGCTGGAGGCGGCGAGAGGTAAAAGTCGCGCCTTTTGCCGACTCGCACGAGGGTCGTGGCAGGATGCCCGATCCCTCGTTATTTTGTAGATTGGCGAATGGCCAGCTTTGCCGGAATCGTGTGACTTTGTACCGGCTCGTCGTGAATCAGCGCGAGCAGGCTTTCCACCAGCAGCGTTGCCGCTGCTTTCGTGTCCTGCTGCACGGTCGTCAGACTCGGGTTCGTGAAGCTCGCGATGGGAATATCGTCGAAGCCCGCAACAGCGACATCCTGCGGCACACGGATGCCTCGATCCACGAGCGCGCGCATCGCGCCGATAGCGATCAGGTCGCTGGCACAGAACAGCGCATCGAACGAAATGCCGCGCGCAATCAGCGCATTCACCGCGTCGTAGCCAGAGCGCTCGGTCGTAAACGCATCGACCTGCAGTTCTGACAGCACTGGCAGCAAGGCGTTGCGCAGCGAGTCCGAATAACCTTTGTATCTTTCCAGGAATTCCGGATAGTGCTCCGAGGCGTGCCCGACGAAGGCGATGTTGCGACGGCCTCGTTCGAGCAGATGCCGGGTCATGTCGCGGCCGCCGTGGAAGTTATCGCAACCGATGGTGACGCCGGGCTGGCCAGGCAGCACGACGCCCCAGCGCACGAAATGCGTGCCTTGCTCGACGAGCAGCTCCAGGCGCGACACGTACTCCAGATAGTCGCCATAACCCAACAGGATCAGGCCATCGGCTTTCTTGCTGTCCTCGTATTCCACGTGCCAGTTGCTGGACAGCTGTTGGAACGAGATCAGCAAGTCATACCCCTGCACGGCGCACGCGCGGGTCAGCGACCCAAGCATCGACAGAAAGAACGGATTGATCAGCGAATCATCCAGCGTCGGGTCTTCGAAGAACAGCAAAGCCAGCGTGCCGGATTGCTGATTGCGCAGGTTGGACGCGTTCTTGTCGACCTTGTAGTTCAGTTCGTGGGCGATCTGCAGGATGCGCTGGTCGCGTCTGCTCATTGACGGTCGGGCTGCCGCGCAATGCGCGTGACACGGTCGGCTGCGATACCCCGGCTCGATAGGCGATGTCGAACGACGTGGCTTTCCCTTTACCGCGCACCCGGCTCCCCCCAACCGCTGCTGACCAGGGAGCATCCTATCAGTCCTGCGCGGTGGCAGGTCAGTGCGCGGTTTGGCCGGCGATCCAGGTCTCGATCACGTTGAGGCTCGAGTCCACCAGCACCAGGTCGGCGCGATAACCCGGTTCGATGCGGCCCAGTTGATGATCCAGGCCAAGAAAAGTGGCGGGATACAGGCTGGCCATGCGCGCGGCTTCCGGCAAATCCAGGTCGAGCATCTCCAGCGAGTTGCGGACCGCGGTCGCCATGTCGATGTCGGAGCCGGCCAGGCGGCCGTTCTCGTCCACCAGCATGTTGTCGTATGCCACCGAGATCGGCCGGCCCTGCAGGTTGAATGTTTTGTTGGGCGCGCCGACGGTCGGCATGGCGTCGGTCACGAGCATGAAACGATCCCGGCGCTTGCTGCGCATCGCGATCTTGAGCACGACCGGATCGACGTGGTGGCCATCGAGGATGATCCCGCACCAGCTGTTGTCATCATCCAGCGCCGCGCCGACCGCGCCCGGCTCGCGCCCGGTGAGTTGTGACATTGCGTTGAACAGATGGGTGAAGCCGGTCAGTCCATGATCGAGCGCGCTGCGAATCTCGGCATACGTGCCGTTGGTGTGACCGGCGGAGACGATGACGCCCGCATCGGTGAGCTTGCGGATGATCTGCGGAGTGGTGCGCTCGGGGGCGAGCGTCACCAGCGTCTTGCCGCCTGTGAGCGAAGTCAAAAGCCCCAGCGCATCTTCATCGAGCCAGCGCAGCTTGGTTTCGTCATGCACGCCCTTGCGGGCTGCGTTCAAGAACGGCCCTTCGATATGGATGCCCAACACGCCGGGCACACCCGCTTCGATCGCATCTTGCGCCGCCTTCACCGCGCGCGAGACGACGTCGAGATCGTCGCTGATCAGCGTGGGCAGGAATCCGGTCGTGCCGAAGCGGCGATGCGCGCGGCCGATTTCTCGAATCGAGGCGACGCTCGGATCGTCGTTGAACAGCACGCCGCCACCGCCGTTGACCTGGATGTCGATGAAGCCGGGCAGCAACGTCTGGCCCTGCAGATCGTAACTCGCGTCGGCATGCCACTCGGAGTCGCTCGACACGATCTGCGCGATGCGAGCGCCCTCGATGAGCACGACCTGGTCGTCGACCCATCCCGAGTCGCGCAGCAAGCGGCCATTGACCAGCGCGAGCGTCATCAGATCGTCTCGGTCACTTTGTTGAGATGCGGGGGTCGATCGGGATCGAAGCCGCGGGCCGGCGCGAGTGCGGCAATCATTCGATAGAAACTCTGCACCATGAGCAGCGGCTCGATCACTGCGTGTGCAGAAATCGTCGGCAGCGGAATCGAATCCATCACTCGCGGCCCTGCAATCAACACGTCCGCGCCGCGTGTCACGAAATCGGCGGCAAGTTTCTCGATGCCGCCACGGCTCTCGTCGTTCTGCGACAGCATCAGCACCGGGAAGCCGCGGCCGACCAGCGCCATCGGCCCATGTTTGACTTCGGCGGCGCTGAACGCCTCCGCATGCAGGCCGCAGGTCTCTTTGAACTTCAACGCCGCTTCCTGTGCAACGCCGAGCCCATAGCCGCGTCCGACCACGAACAGATTGTTCGCTCGTTGCAGGACCGGCACTGCCGCGCTCCAATCGAGATGCCACGCTTGTTCCAGCTGATCCGGTGCGCGCATCAGCGAATTGATCAACGCCTGGTCGGAGGTCCAGCACGCGACCAGATGCACGATGGCGCTGAGCGATGCGATGTAGGACTTCGTGGCCGCGACGCTGGTCTCCGGCCCGGCACACAATGGAATCGTGTGATGAGCCATCTGTGTAAGCGGCGACGCCGGCGAGTTGCACAATGCAATCACACACGCGCCATTGCGCTTGGCGTTCTCGGCGGAGGCAAGCAGATCGGGGCTCTTGCCTGACTGCGAGATCACGAGAAACACCACGCCGCGGAGATCCGGTTGCACATCGTATAACGAGCTCATCGAAGGCGCGGCGGACGTAGTCAGCAGCTTGGTGTGCGACTCGATCAAGTACTTTGCGAACGTCGCTGCATGATCCGAGCTGCCGCGTGCGCAAGTGACCACTGCACGCGGGCTCATGTCTCTCAACAGTGCGCCGATACGACGCACGTTGACTGCATTGTGCTCCAGCTGGCCGCGCACCGCGTCGGGTGCCTGGCCGGCTTCATTGAACATGCGGCTGTCCGTACCCGTGGTCATGACGATGCGCTGAGCTCTGCGACGAAATCATAGATATCGCCGCGGTAGAACGACTGTGAGAATTCGACGGCCCGGCCGTCCTTGAGAAAGCCGACGCGCTCGACCAGCAAGCCCGCGTCCTTCTCCTGCGCTTTCAACAATTGCGCCTGTTCGGCAGTAAGCAAGACGGCGCGCAAGCGCTGCAAGGCACGCACCGGACGATTGCCGGTGCGCTCCAGCGCTTCATACAACGATGTTTCCACCGACTCGACCGACGGCAGGCAATCGGCCAGCACCGTCGCATATTCCAGTGCCATCGGCGCGTCGTCGGCATAACGGATTCGGCTGAACCGATAGACGGGCGTGCCGGGGCTGGAGCGCAGTGTGAGCGATTCACCAGGAGTGACGGTACCGGCGGCGCGATCGAGCCAGACGCTGCGAGGCTTGCGTCCGCGGGCGCGCATGTCCTCGGAGAACGAGGTCAGCTTGGCGAAGTTCTTCTCGACCCGATTGGTCACGAAGGTGCCCGAGCCTTGCTTGCGAATCAGCAGCCCTTCGTCGACCAGGCCGTCGATGGCTTTGCGCACGGTGATGCGCGAAACGTTCAGCTCCTCGGCCAGATCGCGCTCGGGCGGCAGCGCGTCGTCGGCACCGAGGACGCGGTTTTCGATGGCGAGCCGCAACTTGCGCTGCAACTGCTGATACAGCGGCAGGCTGCTGGCTTCATCGAGTGGCTGCAGATGCTCGGAGAGTGTCAAACCGATGTTCCTCGGGGCTGGTCGGGCTGTTGTGGTGCGGTTATGGAGTAGGAAGATGCCATCGTCATATTACCAATGCAATACCAATGGCGGGGTGGTCCTGTCGCTCATGTCAAATAAGCTGCTGTTATTCATCGAGAAACTTCGATTAAAAACCAATGGTACTAACTGGGCTTGGCTTTTTGCTGGTACTGGTACTATATTGGACCCATATTGGTCTGATCAAAACACAACCAAGGGGTAGGGAGCGTATGAGCTACAGAAGCACGACTCTGATCGGTGCCGCCGTCACGCTGGCATTGTTCCAGCAGGCCGCGGTTGCGCAAACGCAGACAACCGATCGCAGCGAGGTCGAGGAGGTTGTTGTCACCGGCATTCGCGGCAGCTTGCGCGAGTCGGTGGAGACCAAGCGCCAGGCAACCGCCATCGTCGACGTGATTTCCTCCGAGGACATGGGCAAGTTCCCCGACAAGAACGCGGCCGAGTCGTTGTCTCACGTCCCCGGCATCAACATCGATCGCCAGTTCGGTCAGGGCGAGCGCGTCAGCATCCGTGGCACCGATCCTGCGTTGAACCGCACGCTGCTCAACGGCCAGACGGTTGCATCCGCCGACTGGTTCATCCTCGATTCGCCGGGCCGCACCTTCAATTACACGCTGCTCGCGCCCGAGATCGTGTCGAGCTTAGAGGTATACAAGAGTCCTGAAGCGCGCATCGACGAGGGCAGCATCGGCGGCACCGTGGTTCTGAACACGCACCGGCCGCTCGATCTCCCCAGCGGAACGCTGCGCACGTCGCTCGACTACGCGTACAACGACCGCGCCAAAGAGGGCAAGCCGAACTACTCCGCGCTCTACAGCTGGAAGAACGACGCCGATACTTTCGGCGTGATCATCACTGGGCTGCAGTCCGAAGAGGAGCTGGAGCGCCATGGCATCGAGACCTTCAGCTATCCGACAGCGGGGCGTGATCGTTTCCCGGTCCCGGCCAGCGTCGTCCCGGATCGCTCGGCAGTGTTCCCGAACGCGATCAATTCGGCGCTGTTCCAGCAGAACCGCAAGCGCACCAGCGGCACGCTGGGCCTGCAAGTGAAGCCGAGCGACAGCTTCGAGCTGAATCTCACCGGCCTGTACGTCAAGGCGGAATACGACAACTACAACCAGAGCCGCTACGCCTTCTTCGGTCATGACACGTCGGCGCCGAACATGACTCGCGCTACCGTGAGCAATGGCTTGATCACCTCTGCCTCGTTCTCCGACGGCCTCACGCTGCTCGATGCGATCTCGCGGCGCTCGGAAGTGGAAACATATGCTGTCGACCTCAAGGTCGACTGGCGCGGCGACGGCTGGGCCGGCAGTGCCACCATCGGCACCACCGAAGCCGATGGCGGCACTCAGCAACAGTACTTCCTGGAGTACGAAGGGCGCGGCGCATTCAGCTATGACATCGGCAAGGAGCGCGCTTCCGTCACTTTCGCGAACGATCCGGCCAACCCGGCCTCCATGCCCGGCATCGGCTTCGGTCAATCGCGTCAGCAGCCGACGCACGATGAGGAACAGTACGTGCAGGTCGACTTCACGCGCGATCTCAGCTGGGGTCCGATCAATCAATGGCTGTTCGGCGTGAAATATCGCGAGCACCAGACCGAACAGCAGTCGCGTCTGGGAAACATCGCGGGTAGCGCGCTGGCCGGCCTCGGCCTGTCGCAATTCGCTGGCGGACTCACTCCCGGCAACATGCTCGACGGCGCGGATGCGAACTCCGGCCTGGATCGCTGGATGACCGTGAATCGCGGCGCGTTGGAGAACTTTGTGGCGGGCGCTCCGCTGGTCAACCCTTTGACCACGCCGGTCACCCCGCTCGGGGTGGGCCAGCTGACGCTGTTCCCGAATGGCATGTTCGACGTGGAAGAGGAAATCACCAGCGCGTACACGCAGTTCAACTTCACCGGCCAGGGCTTCCGCGGCAACCTCGGCTTGCGCTACGTGATGACCGACCAGTCCAGCGCCGGCTTCACGGGTGTGGGCAATGGCGTGTTCCTGCCGAATTCGTTCTCGAAGGACTACAACGACTGGTTGCCGAGCTTCAATTTCGCGATGGACGTGGCGGATGACGTGGTGGTGCGCCTGTCGGCGTCACGCTCCATGGCGCGCGCCAACTTCGCCTCGCTGGCTTCGTTCGTGGAACTGGATAACACCACGAACTCCGGAAACGGCGGCAATCCCAATCTCGATCCGTACCGCGCCAGCAACTTCGATCTGTCGGCCGAGTGGTACCTGGGCAATGAAGGCCTGCTGGCCGTGACGTTGTTCTACAAGGACGTGCGTTCGTTCATCGTCGGCCAGTCCTCGCCGGAACAGCACCTGGATACCAACTCCGGCCAGATGGAGACCTTCGACGTCACGCGTCCGCGGAACGGCTCCGGCGGCGAAATCCAGGGTTCGGAGCTGACCTATCAGACCAGTCTGTGGGGCGACTTCGGTCTGCAGGCCAACTACACCTATGCCGACGGCAGCACGGACGAGGGCCTGCAGTTGCCGTTCAGCTCCAAGCACACCATCAATCTCACGCCGTACTTCGACAATGGCACGGTCAATGCTCGCCTGACCTACGGCTGGCGTTCGAAGTACTTCCGCGAGATTGGCCGCAATGGCGTGGCGGTGACCACCGACGAGTACGCCCAGCTCGACGCGGCGTTCGGCTGGCGCCTGACCAACAACATCGAGCTGACGGCGCAGATCCTGAACATGCTGGACGAGACGCACTACGAGTACGCGGGCGAGGAGAGTCGCTTGCTGAATCTCTACAAGAACGGCCGCCGGTACTTCGCCGGAGTACGATTCTCCCTGTAATGCTGGCAGGGGCCGCGGGTTGATTCGCCCGCGGCCCTGATCCACGCTCGTGCAACGGCAGACGACAGGTCTGTGGCCGGCGAGTATTCACGCATGAAGCAAAGAACACTGGCGGCGGCGAAACGCACTGCCCTGGGGATGATGGCCGCTCTCGGGCTGGTCGCCTGCAGTGGCCAGGCGCCCGAGCCGGCCACGCTCTCGGCGGCGACGATTTCAGTCATTCCCGCGCCTCGCAAAATCGACGCTGGCACAGGCGTGTTCGTGCTCACAGGGAACACCCGGCTGGAGTTCGGCGACGGCGTCGAGGGCGAGCGCCTCGGGGCCTATCTCACCGACTTGTTGCAAAAGACCTATGGCATTGGCTTGGGTGCCGCCGGCAATGCCCCCGACTCCAATGTGATTCGTTTCGAGCTCACGGCCAGCGAGAGCGCGGCCGCCGCAGAAGGCTATTCGCTCACATCCTCCCCCTCGCGAATCGTCATCTCCGCCGGCGACTCTCGCGGCCTTTTCTACGGGGCGGTGACGCTCTGGCAGCTGCTGTCGAAACGAGCGGACGGTTTCGTCGTTCCCGGGGTCACGATCGAGGATTCGCCACGCTTTGGCTGGCGGGGCCTGATGCTGGACTCGGCCCGTCACTATCAACCGCCCGAGTTCATCCGCAAATTCATCGATGTGATGGCGCTGCATAAGTTGAACGTGCTGCATTGGCATCTCACCGATGACCAGGCATGGCGCCTGGAGATCAAGAAATATCCGCGGCTCACCGAAGTGGGCGCATGGCGTGTGCCCGCAGGACCGGCGGCCGCTGCAGATATCGATCCGGCCACCGGCAAGCCGCGCCTGTATGGCGGTTTCTATTCGCAGGAGGACGTGAGAGAGATCGTCGCATATGCGAGGTCCCGCAACATCACCATCGTTCCCGAGATCGACATGCCCGGTCATGCCAGCGCCGCCATTGCTGCGTATCCCCAGCTGGCGGTGATCGATCGACCGTCGCCGGCCGTGCCGGCGGATTGGGGCGTCTATCCCAATCTGTTCAACGTCGAGGAAACGACCTTTAAATTCCTGGAAGACGTACTGGCGGAAGTCGTCGCGTTGTTCCCAGGCGAGTACATCCATGTCGGCGGCGACGAAGCGGTCAAGGATCAGTGGCGGGCGTCGCGGCGGGTGCAGGCTCGCATGCGTGAGCTTGGGGCGAAGGACGAGCACGAGCTGCAAAGCTATTTCATCAAGCGCATGGAGGCGTTCCTGAGCGCCAGAGGCCGGCGCCTGATCGGATGGGATGAAATTCTCGAAGGCGGCTTGCCGCCGAATGCCACGGTGATGTCGTGGCGTGGCATCGATGGCGCGGTCGCCGCCGCGGCGGCCGGACACGACACTGTCTTGTCGCCACAGCCGACGCTTTATTTCGATCGACGGCCTTTCGATACGCCGAGGGCGCCCGGCCGGGTCGAGCTATCGACGCTGGAAGACGTGTATGCGTTCGATCCGGCGCCGGCGGCCATCAGCGAAGAGCAGCGCAAACACATCCTCGGGGTCCAGGCGAACCTCTGGACGGAGCACATGCGCACGCCCGAGCGAGTCGAGTTCATGGCCTTCCCACGAGTGGCCGCTCTCGCCGAGGTCGGTTGGTCGCCGACCAAGGATTGGGCGGGGTTCTCCGCGCGCATGCCGGCACAGCTCGAACGTTACAAGCTGCTCGATGTTCGGTTTGCCGAACAGCCGCTGCCGCGACCTGTGGATCCTCTCCGTCGCAGCAGTCACGAGCTGGCGCTGTGCACGGACAAGATTGCACTGTCGTTGGAGGACGATGCGCCGATCACCGGGGAGCGCGCCGTCTTCAAGGTCGACATCATGGAGCCGTGCTGGTTGTTCAAGGGCGCGGACCTGTCCAGAGCGAATTCGCTGGTGGCCGCGGTCGGGCAGGTGCCGTTCAATTTTCAGATCGGCGATGCAGTGAAACAGATCCCGCTGCACGAGCCGTCGACGGCCGCTGGCGAGTTGGAAGTGCGCCTCGACGATTGCGAGGGTGAGCGCATCGCCGTGCTGCCGCTGGCGCCGGCGGTCGGCAACTTCGCCGTGACGACTTTGCCGCCGGCGAGCATTACGCCGCGTGAGGGCAAGCACGACCTGTGCCTCTCGTTCACGCGAAAGAGCATCGATCCGATCTGGGTGCTCGACTCCATCGAACTGAACGCCGACACGGTCGCGGGGACCGAATGAGCAGTTCTGCAACTGCGCTGAAATTGCACTCGCCGCTGCGCGGCTGGTGCGCGTCGCTAGAGGAGACGCCGGATGAGGTGTTTGCGCAGCGTTTTCTTGGCGACGGCGTGGCCATCGATCCCACGGGCGACACGCTGCACGCGCCGTGCGATGGCGAGATCGTGTCGGTCGCGGCGTCCAAGCACGCGGTTGCATTGAGAGCGGATAACGGCGCGGAGATTCTTCTGCACGTCGGCATCGATACGGTTGCGCTCGGTGGGAACGGATTCGATGCGCTGGTCGAGCCGGGCGCGCGCGTGAGTCGTGGGCAGCCGTTGTTGAAGTTTGATCTCGATGTGCTCGCGCGCGGTGCCAAGAGCTTGATCACGCCGATGCTGATTACCAATGGCGATCGGTTCGCGGTCGCCAACGCGTGTGTGGGGTTGGCGGTCGATGTGGGCGATGCGTTGTTTGATGTGGTCGCGACCGGAGCGAACGCTGCGGCAGTTTCGGGCGACGGCTCGCAGGAACATGCCCTGAGCTTCGTCGTGCCGCTGGAGCACGGCATTCATGCGCGTCCGGCGGCGCTGATCGCCAATTTTGCGAAGACGCAAACACAGGAGATCACTGTCTATGCACATGGTCGCAGCGCCAACGCAAGGAGCGCGGTTTCGCTGATGGCGCTTGGGGTGAAATACGGTGATGAGATCACGCTGAGCGCTCGCCGCGCCGGTGCTGCCGCCGCGCTCGAGCAGCTCAAAGAGTTGGTGCTTCAGATAAAGGAAGCGCCGCAAGCCGCCGGCGTGCATGATGCGCACCTCGCGCAAGGCCGCTCCGCGGCCCGCGAGGATCGAGCTGCGATTTCGGAATCGAGCGGCGCTGGTCGGGTGCAAGAACTGTCTGGTGCCGGGCCGGCTACAGGCTCGAACCGCCTGCGCGGCGTCATCGCCAGCCGCGGTCTTGCAGTTGGCCGAGCGGTCACTCTGAAAGCCGCCGAGATTGCCGTCGTCGAAGCGGGCAAGGGCATCGCTCACGAAAGCGCAGAGTTCGAACGCGCGCGCGACGAAGTTCGTGCTCGGCTTACGCAGCTGGCGCAGCACTCACAAGGTGCCGCCAAGGATGTCATCACCGCTCATCTCGAATTCATCGATGACTGGGAGCTCGTCGCCTCGGCGCGTCGTGCCATCTCTCGCGGCAAGAGCGCCGCCTTCGCCTGGCGTCGGGCCGTTCGCGACAGCGCAGATACGCTGCGTGCGCTCGGCGACCCGCGGATGACCGAACGAGTCGACGACCTGATCGACCTGGAATCACAGGTGCTGCTCGCCCTCAGTGGCGAAGCTCCTGTCACGATTCCTCATCTTCCCGAGCGCGCCATTCTCGTCGCCGAAGATCTGAAACCCTCTCAGCTCGTTTCCCTCGACGCTGCGAAACTCGCTGGCATTTGTCTCGCTGCGGGCGGTCCAACCTCGCATGTTGCAATCCTCGCAGCCGCGATGGGCGTGCCCGCACTGGTTGCGCTCGGTCAGTCCGTGTTGGGCGTTGAAGATGGTGCATGGCTGGTACTGGACGCCGAGCAGGGCGCACTCACCATTTCTCCCGATCAAGTCGCGCTCGCTGCTGCGGAACAAACATTGACGCAGCGGAAGCAGCGTCAGCAAAGCGAGCGCGCGGCGGCGCATGCGGACTGTCGCACGGCCGACGGTGAGCGCATCGAAGTCTTTGCGAATCTCGGCTCCATCGCCGAAGCCCAAGTGGCCGTCGCGCACGGCGCCGAGGGCTGTGGGCTGCTACGCACCGAGTTTCTGTTCCTGGAGCGCGATGCGCCGCCGAGCGAAGAGGAGCAGCTCCAGCAATATCAAGGGATCGCGAGCGCCCTGCAGAAACGACCGCTCGTCATCCGCACACTGGATATCGGCGGCGACAAGCCGATTCCCTACCTGCCCTTGCCGGCCGAAGAAAATCCGGCACTCGGTCTGCGCGGTGTACGTACGAGCCTGTGGCGGCCAGATCTGTTGAGAGTTCAGCTGCGAGCGATTCTCCGAGTGCAGCCGGTGGAGCAGTGTCGCGTGCTCCTGCCGATGATCACCGATCCGGCGGAGATTCGAGCTGTCCGGCGGATGCTCGATGAAGTGCGTCGCGAGTTGGGAGTCGCTTCGCCGGTGGAAGTGGGGGCGATGATCGAAACACCCGCGTCCGCCGTGATCGCCAGCCGCATCGCACGCGAAGTGGATTTCCTGAGCATCGGAACGAACGACCTGACGCAGTACACGCTCGCGATGGATCGGGGCCACGCCGAGCTGGCGCATCGGATCGACGGCTTGCATCCGGCGGTCTTGAACTTGATCGCGATGACGGTCGACGCCGCCAACGAACACGACAAGTTGGTTGCAGTCTGCGGTGGCCTGGCTTCGGAGCCCGCGGCCGTGCCGATTCTCATCGGCCTCGGTGTGCGTGAGCTATCGGTCGTGCCGACGCTCGTACCGCAACTGAAGAGCTTGATCCGCACCGTAACTGTCGACGCGTGCCGTTCGCTGGCGCAACGGGCGCTGGGAATGGATACGGCAGAAGCCGTCCGTACGCTGGCCAACGAAGCAATGGCACCGGAGCGAGGTTTGCTCGCCGCCGAGTAGCAGCGCTTCTGCAGGGGTGATGCGATGAAAAATATAATTACCGGGTTGCAGTCCGTCGGCCGCGCGCTGATGCTGCCCATCGCCGTACTGCCAGTCGCGGCGCTGCTGCTCCGGCTCGGTCAGCAGGATCTGCTCGACATTCCCGCGATCGCCGCTGCTGGCGACGCGATCTTTTCCAACCTCGGCCTGCTGTTTGCGATTGGTGTCGCCGTCGGCCTGGCGCGCGAGAATCATGGCGCGGCGGGTCTGGCGAGCGTCGTGGGTTATCTGGTCACGACGAAAGGCGCGGAAGTGCTGATCTCGGTGCCGCCGGAAGTCACTGCGCAGCTGACCGATCAGGCGCGCGACTTCGCGATCGCCGCATTTCGTGAGCGTGAGCTGGCCAAGCTCAGTGTGCCCGCCGGACTGCTCAACGGCTTGATCGCGGGCTACTTGTACAACCGTTACAGCGACATTCGGCTGCCTGCCTATCTGGCGTTTTTTGGCGGCAGACGTTTCGTGCCGATCGCGAGCGGCACGGCGGGCATCGTGCTGGCGATCGCGTTCGGTTTTGGCTGGCCGGTGCTCGAGCGCGGCATGGATGCGACCAGCGACGCGGTTCTGGCATCCGACTCCATCGGCTTGTTCGCCTTTGGAGTGCTGAACCGCGTGCTCATCGTCACCGGCCTGCATCACATCCTGAACAACGTCGCCTGGTTCCTGCTCGGAGACTTCCATGGCGTGACCGGCGACCTCAAACGTTTCTTCGCGGGCGATCCGGCCGCGGGTGCGTTCATGTCCGGGTTCTTTCCTGTGATGATGTTCGGATTGCCGGCCGCATGCCTCGCCATGTATCAGGCGGCGCCACTGCATCGGCGTGCTGCTGTGGGCGGCATGCTGTTCTCGATGGCGCTCACGTCGTTCCTCACCGGTGTCACTGAGCCCATCGAGTTCTCCTTCATGTTCCTCGCGCCGGTGTTGTACGGCATTCACGCAGTGCTGACCGGCCTCGCGATGGCGGCGATGGATCTGCTGAAGGTGCGGCTCGGTTTCGGATTCTCCGCCGGTCTGTTCGATTACGTGCTGAACTTCGGCAAGGCGACGCAGCCCCTCTGGCTCGTGCCCATCGGCGTCGTGTACTTCGCGCTCTACTACGGACTGTTCCGATTCTTCATCGCCCGCTTCAATCTCGCGACGCCGGGTCGTGAAATCGAAGACACCGCGCGTGCGGCTGCTGACGCGGGCACGCAGGACGATGCCGTTCAGGGTTGGATTCGTGCGCTCGGCGGCGCGGGCAATCTGGTCGCGGTCGACGCGTGCACGACGCGGCTGCGATTGTCGATCGCCGATCAGAAGGCCGTGAACGAAGCTGCACTCAAGTCGCTGGGTGCCCGCGGCTTCGTGCGGCCCTCACAGCAGACGCTGCAAGTCGTCGTCGGGCCGATCGCGGATCAATTGGCGTCGTCCATTCGTGCGGGACTGAAGCTGCCGGCGAGCGTTGCCTCTGAGTCACCATCGGCGATGGTCGAGGCGCCGGTCGTTTCGAGTTCCGTCTCGGCGAAGCAATTGCTGCAAATGCTCGGCGGCCAGCAGAACATTCGCGACATGCGAGCGGCGGCGAGCCGCATTTGCTTCACGGTACGTGATGACTCGCTCGTGTCGGCTGACGTTGCCACGCTCGCAGGCGTGCGCGGCATCGCGCGACCGATGGCGCACAGCGTTCATGTCCTCATCGGCCCGGCAGCGCCGGGTGTGCTCGCCGAATTGGGGCATCTGCGAGTTTGATCGCACCGGAATGGCGCTGTCGCGTCATTCCAATCCCACCTGATCCCATCACGCCCGAACGTTGCGTCGGGCGCAACAAACATCGCGCGCGCATGTGCTTGTACCCGCATCTGCGAAGAGCATCCTATGGTGAGGCAACGCTGCTGGCCGTTCACCACAAAAATGTATGGGGTACATCATGCCATTGCCAACTCGGTCCCGGACGTCGTTACGACGCCTCGATCGTCGCAGAGCGCTGGGCGCACCGGTGCTTTGTTTGCTGGCTGCCGCTCAGACGGAAGCCGCCGATCCCAAAGAGCCGACCATCGACGAAGTGGTCGTGACGGCTCAGCGCCGTTCCGAATCCATTCAGGATGTGCCGATCGCGATCACCGCCGTGGGTGAGCAAACATTGCGCGATCAGAACGTCAAAGGCATCGAAGACTACTTCGCGCTGACGCCGAACGTGAGCTTCCGGAGCGACGGCTCACGCGACCGCAAGGACTTGAGCATGCGCGGTATCAGCAACCAGCTGAATCAATATTCCAACGTGCGGCCCGCGACTTACGCGTTCTACATCGATGAATTCAATGTCGTGGCCGGCACCAGCAATCCCCAGATCGTCGATCTGGAACGGATCGAAGTGCTGCGCGGCCCGCAGGGCACGTATTTCGGCCGCAATGCCGTGGGTGGGGCGATCAACGTCATCACCAAGAAGCCCACCAACGAGTGGTACGGCGAGATCGGCCTGGATTACAGCAGCTTCGACACGCGCGGCGGTCACGGCGTCATCAACATTCCGGTCGTGGACGGCATCCTCGCCATTCGCGCCTCCGGGCAGATCGAGGAATCCGACGGCTGGATCAAGAACGTCAATTCGATCGGCGGCGGCAACGACTACGATTACAAAACCGGTCGCGTCCAGGCACGGCTCACGCCGAACGATCGCCTGACCTGGGACTTCGCCTACAGCTACAGCGATGAGGAGACCGGCATGCGCGTGGGTGTACCGACCGGCTTCATCACCGCGACGTGGCGAGCGGTGTACTACGGGAATCGGCCGGGCGACATCACCGATCCGGATGGCGTCGGTTTCTATCCAAGCAACGACGATCGCGTGAACTTCAATCGGCCGCAGAGCGTAGGCAGCGAGTACAAGTACTACAGCACGCGAGCGGTCTACGAGTTCGACACCATGGCGCTGACCGCGGTGGCCGGCAAGATCGAATCGGATCTGTTCAACTACGGCGACGTGGATGGCGGCAGCCACGACTTCTACTACGAAGATCTGCTGCTGAACCGCCAGTCGACCAGCGGCGAGCTGCGACTGCAATCGCTCGGCACGAAGACGCTGGAGTGGAGCATCGGCGCGTCCATCGGCAAGGACGAGGGCACGATGGACCAGTCGACGTATCACGGTCGCGAGAGCCCGCAGCGCTTGCCGGAGGGAATGGAAACGACGGGCGGCGATTCAGTGGCCTCGTCGAAGTATTGGGCGGTGTTCGGCCAGGCGACGTGGCGGTTCGCGGATCAGTGGCACATGGTGCTCGGCGGCCGTTATTCGTACGAGGAAGTCGATACGTACGCCGTAACGCGCTCCAACGAAGTGCTCACGGGCATCAATGACCGCAAGGTCGACTTCGACGATTTCTCGCCGAGATTCACGATCGGCTGGGAGCCGGCGGCGAACGTGCTGGTGTACGCGACGGCATCGCGAGGTTTCAAGTCAGGCGGTACCCAGAGCAGCAACAACATCAATCTGAGCAACGAATTCAAGCCGGAGATCCTGTGGAACTACGAGGCCGGCGTGAAGCTCGACCTGCTGGGCCGGCGGCTGCGCTTGGACGGCACGCTCTTCTATATGGATTGGAAGGATGTGCAGCAGCTCATCCGCTTCCAATACCTGGAAAACGGCGCGATCAGAGCGGTGAGCGGCATCGCGAACGCGGCCAAGGCGCGCAGCTATGGTGCGGAGTTGAGTGCAGACGCGGCGGTCACCGATCGTTTCAAGCTCAGTGCGCAGCTGGGTTATCTGAAAGCGAACTACGAAGATTATCCGGCGGCGTTGATCGACGGCCTGGTGCTGGATCTCTCCGGCAAGCCCCTGGTGGATGCGCCGAAGTGGACTGCGGGTGCGCAGGGCCAGTACACGATGCCGATCTCCTCGAGCTTCGAAGCGTTCGCCAGAGCGGAATGGAATTACCGAGCCGAGACGCTCTCGAACCCGTACGTGTATCGGTACTACACCTGGCCGTTCATCGCCCCGAGCTATCAGGTGACGAACCTGCGAGTGGGAGTGGAAGGCGAGAAGCTGAGAGTGGTGGCGTATGCGGAGAATGTGTTCGACGAGGACTACTTCACCAATACGTACGAGAAGGCGTTCTACAGCGGCGTGCAGCTGGAACCGTCGACTCGCGTGTTCGGTGTGAGTTTGACGTACAGGTTTCAGTAGTTTCGGGCCAGTACGACCCTATGGCCGGCGCACCTTCTTTGGTCGCCGGCCTTTTTTGTGCTGTGTTAGTGGCGGCGGATGTCGACGCTCGCATGAAGAGAGAAGAGGTGTCGGTGGCTTGGCGGTGGCTGTCGGGGGTCTCGGGAAACTCGCGAGCGTCTTTACTGTCGCGGGCTTTGCATCGATGGCTGCCGCATGATTTGCTCAGTGGCCGTTTCAGCGGCGGTGTCGCTCGCCCTTGACGCGCTCACGCGCTGCGAGCTGCAACGCGCGTCCTCATTTGTACTGCCAGCGTGCAACGGTTTGCTCGAATGGCGGCGGTGGCCGAGTCACTGTGGTTGCGAACTTCCCGAGACCCCCGACAGCCACCGCCCCGAAATGACGGCTGCAACGTCGCCAGAGCGGCCGCGCTAAAGCGCGGCCGCAACTGCCGTTGCGACAACGAGCGAACTTTAATCTCTTGCGATGACGGTTGGTGGTTGGAGCAGAGTCACGCGCGCAAAGCGCAGCTGACGTTGCGGCGGCGTCGGGAGTGTCCTAGCTCCTTCCGGCAGCTTTGCGGCACAGGGACGGGGCCGCAACAGCAGGGCTCATCAGGGACGTGCGGTGAGGAGCGCAAGGCGCTCCGGCCGTGCCCGGTGCCGGAAGG
>NZ_CALFXI010000058.1 GCF_937958065.1 uncultured Steroidobacter sp. | reverse complement strand
CATGCAGATTCAATGCGAATGCGGCGCCTTCCGGGCGCAGCTCTTGAATTTTCCGCGCAACACACCGGGTCGCCTCGCGTGCTACTGCGACGATTGCCAGACCTTCGCGCACTGCTTGAATCGGGCGGATTTGCTGGATGCCGCCGGTGGCACCGAAGTCATTCCGGTTTACCCGGCGGAGATCCGGATCGACGCGGGACGGGAAGTTCTGAAATGTCTGCGCCTGTCCCCTGATGGGCTGTATCGCTGGTACGCAAGCTGCTGTAACACGCCCGTGGCAAACGTGAGGCCGGGCTTCCCGTGGGCGGGGCTGGTGCATCGGGTGTTCACCGTAACGGATCCCAGCTATCTCGATAGAACCCTTGGAGCCGTCAAGAGTCGCATCATGGGTCGATATGCAAAAGGAACCCCGCCGAGCGGCACTGCGGAGAAGATCGACTTCAAGGGCTTCATGACCGTGATGCCGTTTATCATCAAAGGCGTGCTGGCGGGCAAGGGAAAGCGCTCACCGTTCTTCGCCGAAGACGACAAGACCCCGATCGTTCCGCCCATCGTTCTGTCATTGGCGGAGAGGAATGCGATTCGACAGCGGCTCGGATTTTAACCAACGGCGGCGAGCCACTCGCGAGGCGACGCACGGAAAGCTATGGCGGCCGGGCTCACTCGCCAACCGAGGGTCGAGGACTGGTCGCGGCGCAAGGAATCTTCCTGATACGCTTCCCGATCAGTCACACATGGGAGTAACAGCCTTGCTGAATGGAACCTGTCATTGTGGCGCATTGAACTGGTACTTGGACGGCGATCCGGGGCCGATAACCGCCTGCAACTGCACGCTCTGCCGACGGTACGGCGCGCTGTGGGCTTACGATTATGAGGGTGAGCGCATTCGTATCGCCGGGCCGAGCTCGGTCTATACCCGTCCCGGCAAAGCAGATCCCGCGCTGGAAATTCGTTTCTGCCCGACCTGTGGTTGCGTGCTTTGCTGGCGAGGGTTGCGCCTCGACAAGGATGGACGCCGTCGCATCGCGGTGAACGTTCGACTCGCACCGCCCGAGGCGGTTGCGGATCTTCCGATCGACCACTTCGATGGGCTGGATACATTCGACGATCTGCCCAGGGATGGCCGCTGTGTACGAGATCTGTGGTTCTAGATGAAAAGCGCATGCCAGCTCGTTCGTAGCTCAATGACCCGCCGGTAGTAGGTCGAACCCTCGGGCGCCGCTACAGCCGGAGATCCCAATCCATCGATCCGTGTCGACCGCCTACATCCACCGAGCTCGAGCAGTGAAACAATTCTTGCGGTAACAGCCGGAGGTGACTTATGGGACTGCTGGATTCGATTGGAGGCAATCGCCGCGGCGGCATGTCGCCGGTCATGGTCGGGCTCATGGGCCTGTTGGCATACCGCACGCTCAAAGGTAAGGGGCGATTGGCGGACATGCTCGGGACCGGTGATTCCGGTGCTGCGCGCGGTGCGGGCGGTGCGTTGTCCGGAGGCGGGCTGGCGGGCGGCTTGAAGGATCTGGTGGAGCGGTTCCGCGAGGGCGGCCAAGAAGAGAAGGTGCAGAGCTGGGTGTCCAAGGGGCCGAACAAGCCCATCGACCCGAAGGAACTGGAGCAGTCTTTGGGAGAGGAGCGCATCGAGTGGCTGGTCGAGCAAACGGGATTGCCTCGGGATCAATTGCTCGCCGGGCTCAGTGGCGAGCTGCCAGGCGCCATCGACAAACTCACGCCGCAAGGTCGGATCCCCACCGATGAGGAGCTTTCCCGCGAAGGGTGAGCAGGCTCAACCATCTGTCACGTGCAAGACGCTCGCCCCCAAGAACTCAGGGTAAGTTGTCGGATCCCGGGTGGCTGGTTCGTCCTTGGGTAGACTGATCTGCTCAACCGACGAACGCGGATGGAGGCGACGATGACCAGGAATGTAATTTGCGTCTGGTATGACGACGGGGCCGAGGAAGCTGCGAGGTTCTACGCCAGGACTTTTCCGGACAGCAAGGTGACGGCGGTCCACCACGCGCCCGGCGATTTTCCAGGAGGCAAGCAAGGGCAGGTGCTCACGGTCGAGTTCACGGTGGTGGGCGTGCCTTGCCTGGGCCTGAATGGCGGTCCGGCCTTCAAGCACAGCGAGGCTTTCTCGTTCCAGATCATCACCGAGGACCAGGCCGAAACCGATCGGTATTGGAACGCCATCGTCGGCAACGGCGGCGTGGAAAGTCAATGCGGCTGGTGCAAGGACAAGTGGGGCTTGTCCTGGCAAATCACGCCGCGCGCGCTGATAGAAGCGACCACCGATCCGGATCGTGCGGCCGCGAAGCGCGCGTTTGAAGCGATGATGCCGATGAAAAAGATCGATATCGCCACGATCGAAGCAGCGCGCCGGGGATAAGCCCGCACCAGGGGTGGATCACGTGGATGCCGGGGCCTCTGCCCCGGCTGTGCAGCTTGCGGTTGCCTGGTCGGCACGACTGGCAACATTCATTTCGATTGCGCGCCCAACGTGTAGGTCGCCCGCTCGATGCTGCCGGAGGGTTCGCATCGACTTCGGTAGGCGGTTCCGAGGGGAGCCACTTCGACCTGTTCTTCGCTGGTGAAGTGGAAGCGCACGGCGACACTGCCCTCAGTAAACAAGTACGAGTTCTCGGCGTCCTTCCTGGCGACGCCGGCAATGTCACACTTGTGCCAATCTTTTGCGAGCGTGATCAGGTGGAAGCACATCGCATCCGGATCGCGTGCGGCGACGGTCAGAACGTCCGTAGCAGCAACCATTTCCGGGGAGCGCAGCACCATGCCGCCCGGAGTGACGATGGTGTGGCTGACATCATCTTCGCGAGCGACCGTGGGGATCTGGTGGAGACGGCCGTAGGCGACGGGGGAGGCCGTAGAGGAGATTGGGCAAGAGCTGTCGGGCGTGGCGGCTAAAGTGCTCGCGCTGCACGCCAACAGACAGACGATGAGGAATGCAAACCCCTTGCCGCTCATGCATCCATCATGCGAGTGCACCAGCGCCGGGCCAAGAGGTAGAACGCCGACCGAATCGACCCGGCAACGGATGCGGATCGGCCGTTCGGCGAATGCGCGGTGAAAACCGCCAGTTGGTCCGCGAATGCACGCTGATACGCGGGCCGCGCTTCGCCGCGGGCAATGTAGGCGGCGAGGTTCGGATACTTCCCGATATCGCCGGCTCTACTGAACCGGCGCAGCACCGTCACCATCAGCAGGTCGGCGGCGCTGAACGCGCCGTCGAGCCAGTCGGCATCGCCCAGATGACGGGACAGCTCGCCGAGCCGAACCTGGACGCGATTGTCGAGCATCGCCTGGCGCTCCTCGAACCACGGCTTGTCGCGCTCCAGGATCATGGCCATTGAGCGTTCAACGATCGGCGGCTCCACCGTGTTGAGGGCCGCAAACATCCATGCGATCGCGCGCGCCCGGGCATTTGGATCCTCCGGCAGCAGGCCGGCATGGCGCTCGGCGATGTGGAACACGATCGCCCCCGACTCGAACAGGGCGAGATCGCCGGCTTCGTAGGTCGGAATCTGAGCGAACGGATGCAGCTTGCGATGCGCCGCCTCCTTCATTTCACCGAAAGAGACGAGCCGAACGTCGTACGGCTGGCCCACTTCTTCGAGCGCCCAGCGAACGCGCATGTCGCGAGCCAGGCCCTGGCCACGGTCGGGCGAGCGTTCGAAAGCAGTGATGGTGGGGGTCATGGTCTGGCTCCTGCTGGGTGCGTGTCTGATAGACGAACGAGTCGGGTCGGAGCCGACAGGGCCAGTCGTGTATCGAGCGCGGGCGCGAGTCGGGCGAACGACGTTTTCGCCGAAACGCCAACTGTAAAATTCCCGCTTTTGTGCTTCAGCGCGGTGCCCGGAGATGCAGCTCGCGTCGCTTGTAATCGATGATCAGGCTGTCGAGCAGGCCGATGATGTCCATGCCGATGAGCAGGGCCGGGGTGTCGGTCATCTTCCAGGCCTCGAAGATGTACATGTCGCCGAAGGTCACCTGCATGCCGCGCAGGGTGAGATCGCCGAGCTCGACGGCCGGGGCGAGCAGCGTTTCGCCTTTTTGTGCATCGAGCGTCACGCCGATGATGATGTTCTCCACGCCCTGGCGCTTTCTCCTGGCGAGCGCGGCGCGCAGGCTGCTATTGCCGATCGTGCTTTGCGCGCCGGTATCGAGCATCGCGCGGGTGCGAACGCCGGCGAGCGTCACATCGAACATCAATAGATGGCCGTAGCGCAGCTTCACCGGAATGCGGGTGAAGCCGTTGGCGCGCACCGGGCCGGTGGAGCGCAGGATGGAGATCTGGTCGTTCTTGAAATCGATATTGACCCGTTTGTCGCCCAGGCCGTCCGCGCCGAGCACGCCTTCGGCGCCTCCGAACACGTCCGGGACGATCGCGACCTGGCGGTCGCCGAGAAACAGGTCACCGACCTCGATGCTGTGGACCTTGATGGCCGGCACGACCGACGCGCCGGTCGCGCCCACTACCTTCAGTACGTTCGTTTCCGCGGGGACGCCGATCTTCTTCGCGAGCGAGGGAACGATCGCGGTCCGGTTCGCGCCCGTATCGAGCACCAGCCGGTAGGGGCCCTTGCCGTTGATGTATACCGGCGCCCAGACTCGGCCGATGCGATCTCTCAGAGTAGGAGCGACGTAACGTGGCTCGGGCGCCGCGACGACGACTTCTTCGACGGGGTCCGGCGGTGGCGGCTGCGGAGCGGCTGGAATATCGACATCGTTCGCCAGGCACGCAAACGGTGCCAACGATGCAAGCGCGAACAGAAGCACACGCGGGGCCATATTTGTTTCGACACCTGTCAGGCGCCAGCCTCCCCAATTCCCCCAGACCCTCATGAACTCTCCGAGCCTTCCTCGCCCGGTGGAATCCTAGCCTGGCGATTAGAGTGTGTCGTCGGCCATTCGTTCCGACGACTTGATCCACTGGCCGTTCCAACCCTCCGCTTCGAATCGGGTGGTCATCGGGAAGCCCGGCGGCCGGCGCTGCTCGAAACGGTTGTCGTACTCGATTTCGGTCGCGTAGCGCGGCTCGCTGGCTGACAGGCTGCCGGCCGACAGGCTCCCGAAAATTTTCAATGTTGCCGGGCGCGAGTGATCGATGTCGCGCACGACGAAGCGGCGCCCAGCAAAAAGAGCCGCATGAATGGTCAGATCGCCCGGACCGGTGCTGCCGGGCGAGGCAATCTCGATGTAACGATCGCTCACCAGCCCGAGATAGTCGCGCGAGGCCGGGTCGTGGCGCGGGTCGTTGGCATAAGTGAGATCGTCCTCGATCACGATCTTGGTCGGCGAGTAGACCAGGATGTTGCCGGCGACCACGCCCTGCACGTACAGCGTCGAGCCCATGTTGCCGACGAAGTACACCGGATGCTCGGACGGCTTGTTCAAGTAGCCCGAACCGGGCGCGTTACTGGTGCGCCACATGTAACTTCCATCGGCGAAGAAACGGATGCGGGTGTCGTCCGTGAGCTGATGAATGCGTGCTTCCGGGTCGTAGGGCGCCCAGGCAAAAGGCTGCAGGGACTGCGGCAGATTGATCCGGTTCGTATGCGTTTCGATGCCGCCGGCGAAAATGTCCGACTGGCGCCCGCGGCCTCGGGCGGACATCTCGAAACTGCGAGCGGAAGTCGTCACCTTGCCCAGAAACTTCGGGCCGACGCGCGAGTCGTGGAATACGTTGAACTGGGAATTGCTGTGAAAACGCCCGACGATCACGTCATCGTGCAGCTGAACCATGGGATCCCAGCGATCCACGATCTGGGTGAACTGCGAGAACGCGAGCCGTTTGAGCATGATGCGCGTCGACATCAGCTTGCCGTGATCCGACGCGCTCACTTCGGCCACGACCCGATCGAGCGCGGTGCCGTCCCGGGCTCGCTCCCAGATCAGCCTGGCGGTGTACTGCTTGCCGTCCTGCTCCCATTGCAGCGGTGTTTCGGGCTTGTTTTGCAGCTCTTCGGCGAGCTGGGCCAGGCGTTGCGGCAGCGAGGTCTGTTCCTGGATCGAGGCCAGGAAGGTCGCTTCGGGTGGTTCGATCGGCGTGACCAGCGGGGGCAGCGGCTGCGTTTGAATGTCCGGAGGTGTGATCTGCGCATCCGCGGGCTCGCTGTGGACCGCTTCGGAGGCGGGCAGCGGCAACTCGGGCGGGGCGATCGAAATCTCGGCGGGCAGGGCCGAAGCCTGCATCGGCTCGATGGGGCGCAGCTCGATGCCTTCGGCGCGGTCGACCTCGGGCGCTTCGATCAGCACCAGCTGGGCGAACGACTCCTCGTTCGAGCCGATGCCGTCCTGGGTGCCGCCCAGGACGAAAGCGACGATGAAAATCGTGAGGTGAAGCGCCCCCGAGGCAACTGCCGCCAGTGTGCGTTGCCCATTCTTCGACTCGAGAAGGCCAGCAAGCGCCATGGTGCCCCCCTGCGTGAAGGCAGGGATAGAGTATGCCGGCGGCGGCAAAAGAAACAGTCCGGCGTTCGGTCGAGGAAGACTCAGTACTTGCCGGGACTAATCTGAACGGGCGGCGCGTGACACGGTGGGCTGGCAGCGACGGTGTGCGGACAGGCGGCTGGCGAGGGCGGCGCAAAGATTGATGCTGTCGCCGGCGGGGGCGGTCTGTATCAGCAGGTCGCGGACTTCGTTGGGCTTCACCCGATGTGACAGTAATAAAGCCATGCCGCCGGAGACATTGGCGGCGGCCATCGAGCTGCCCGAGACAAAGTCATAACCATTCGGCGATACCAGCGTCAGTACATCCGTACCAGGGGCGAGCAGCACATCGCGAGCCGTGCGCCCGTGTCCGACCGCATCGACGACCATCACGCCAGGGATTTCCGACGGAAAGCCGGTCGCCTCCCCGGTGGCCGGCAGGGCCGCGACGAAAATCATGTTGCGGGCGAGTCCGTGCTCGATCAGGCGACGTAACAGCGGGTCGCTCGGCCCGCCCAGACTCAGGTTCACGATGTCGGCTTTGAGCTCGATCGCATTGGCCAGCGCGACGGCCAGCGTGAAGCTGTCGCAGACCGCTTGGGCCGGATTGGCGGGCGCAGACCAGCACGCCGCCAGTACATGCACGTCCGCTTCGGGTGCCACACCGACGATGCCCACACGATTGCCGGCGGTCGCCGCGATGATGCCCGTTACCGCAGTTCCATGAGCGGCGGGGCGAAGTCGTTGTCCTGTGAAATTGCTGACAGAGATATGGCTGCCCGCGAAATCTGCGTGCGAGGTGTCCACGCCTGTATCGATCACTGCGATGCTCACGCCTTTGCCTCGTGACCAGGCATGCGCTTGCGGCACTCCCATCGTGGCCAGACTGCCCTGCAGGCCGACGTACGGATCGTCATATGGCGTTCGACCGGGGTGGCCGAGCGTGGCAAACGAATTCAACGGCTGTGCCGACTCGACTCTCGCATCGTTGCGCAGCCGGCGAAGCAAATCGGACTGCGAGTCGCCGTCGTTCATCTCATACACGATGCAGTGAATGCTCAGCTGCGCGATGGGCCATTCGCGGACCGGTTTCATCTTGTAATGCGTGGCGATCTGGTCGACCGTTGCACGAGTGGTTGGCGCGATCGCGTAGGGCATGGCCGAGCCGTAGTCGCGGGGTGACGAGCCGGCGCGGGCGGATGGCATCGCGTCGGTGTTGTGCAATGTGATGACGACGAATCGTTCGGGATGAGCGCGGATCAATCCCTCGTTCGTGGTCTCGCGGGTGAGCTGGGTGCAGCCGGCGAAGACGAGCATCGAGAGCATTGCGGCCAGCCGTTTCATAAGCTGGACCCGCTCCCGGCTGCCAGCTGACTCGGCTCGGCAAACAAGACTTCGGGGTGGCTGCGCAATGTCACGATGATTGCTTGCACGTCCTCGCCGTCCGGTGTCGAGAGGGTATAGACGCCGGCCTCGCTCGGTCCGGCAATGATGTTTGCTTCGACCTGCCGCAACAGCTCGTTGACCCGGTTCAACGAAGCGTCGGGAGCAAACACCACTCGCACGGCCGCTCGTGGAGCCGACGCTTCGGGCGCTGGCGAGGAAAGCGTGCGGTATTCCGGCTGTCGCACCGAGGTGAACAACGCACCGGCGAGCGCCGCGATGGCCACGAATTGAAGCCAGATTGCCGCGATCAGCCAGGGGCGTTTGATGCCGCGACGCTCGGATGCCTCGGCAACGGGTTGCTCGTCGATCTGAGTGAGCAGCTTCTGCCAGGCGGCGTTCGGGGCCGCGATCACATCGTCCGGGCCCCGCATGTGACTGTGAAGAGCGCGATGTCGCTGCAACTCCTCACGGCACTCGGTGCAAGTGTCAGCGTGGCTGAGCACGGCACGTTGTTCGGCGTCGCTCGCCCGGCCGTTCACGACCCAGGGAATCAATTCCCAGCAGTGCTCATGGTTTTGAATTCGCGGGTGCATGCGATGTCACCGGCTCTGGTCAGGGTCCTGGGGCAGGCCTTGCGGATAGCCAGCCAGGCGTGGCAACAGTGCGCTCAACTTGCGGCGCGCGTGGTACAGGCGTGTCTTGACGGTGTTGATCGGGCAGCTGGTGATGATCGAGATTTCTTCGCAGGAGTGACCGAGCACATAAGCCAGCTCCAGGCACAGGCGTTGTTCGATCGGCAGTTCTTCCAGGGCTTCTTCGATCCATTCCTGAGTCTCGCAGGCCTGCAGGCCATCGGCGCCGACCAGCGAATCGACGGCATCCAGCTCCATGATCTCGTAGGAGTGCCGCCGCCGGACGCTCTTCAGTGCGCGCCGGTACGCGATGCCGACGATCCAGGTGGAAACACGGGAGTCGCCACGAAACCGCTCGGCGCTGTTCCACACCACCAGCAGGGTGTCATTGATCACTTCCTCGGCGAGATCCTGCCGCTGCGTCAAGCGCAGCAGGAAGCGGGACAGGCGACGGTGATACAACAGATACAGCTCGCGCAAGGCGGTTCGATCTCGCAAGCTCACACGACGAATGAGCGCCAGCTCCGCTTCGTTATTGCTGAGCGCGGACGGTTTGGCGACCGTCGCCAGTCTCCGGCTCGACTCGTTATGAGTGCGCGTGATCACGCAGGTAAGTACCTCTGGCGAGGCCGGCGGTTCAATGCAAGTGGCCGAATCTCCAGATCACGGTGCCCAGCCACGTAATCGCTGCACGGTCGTGTCCGAACAGTTCGCGTGCCGTTCGGTCCACGTACGTATAGGTGAGATGCACGGTGAATCGCTCTGTCGAATGCATCACGCCGGCGTGGCCGTACCAGTAATGCTCGTCGAACAGGTCGCTCAGATCCCGATAACCAATGCCCACGTTGCCGGACCAGCCCGCCAGGAGCGGTTGATTCGCACTCAATTCATACGACAGCGTCGAGCGGTCATGCGCGTAACCCCGATAACTCGTATCGGCATAGTTCGGTGACCACGCGACGGTCGCGAACACCGTGGATCGATAACCCAGCGACGCGGTGACTTCGTCATAGTCGTAGTTCACATAGGAACCGTCGTTTGGGTAGAAGTAATGAGTGGCGGTCAGCGAGGTGATCCATTCCGGGCTGAGTCGCCAGGCACGCGCTGCGTAGACGTCGATTTCGGTGCGCGCGCTTTGCCAATCATATCGATCGATCGAAGAAGCCCACGCGCCGAGCGTCCAGCGCTGATCGATCTGGGCGCGCAATCCGCCCTGTATGGCCGGCTTGCCCCGTGTCTGTGACAAGCCCTGCTGAATGTAATCGCTGGTCAGGGCCAGTGAGCCGGCCCATTTGATCTCCGCGTGCGCAGCGTTGAGGGGCGTGATCGAGCCCAACATGCACACGAGGAACGATGCAATGAGCCGAGCAGGGGATGAGACATCGTTGGCGATGAACGTGCTCATGTCGGGCCGTTGGCGCGCTGCGTGTCCGAGGGCATTTTCGGGAGCAGCAGCATACGCGCATCGACGGCCGCTTGAGTACTGTCGATTGTCGTTGCCCGATTGCGTTCAGCCGTCTTGCATCAATTGTTCTGGGCCCCCGCGCTGATCCACGCTCTGATGTTGGCGATCGAGGTCGGATCGAGCGGTGCACCACCCAGCGGCATCCGGGAGCCGACGATGTCGGGCGCGCCTTCGACCTTGTGCACCAGGTAACTCGCATCCGGGTTGCCAGGATTTACTCGCAGCAGCGACGGTACTTCCGTACTTGCCACTCCTACGATCGCTGCAAACGTTGCGGCGCTGCTCGTGAGGTCCATCGAAGCGGGCAGCGAGCTGCCGCCGCCGGTGTGACATACGGAACAAATGGGCGTGAAGATAGTAGATTGTAGCTGCGACAGTGTTACGGCTGGAACGGGTGGTGTCGGCGGCGTTGCCATGATCAGTGCCAACTGCCCGCGCAGTACACCGGCTGGCGACGCCGGTGTAAGAACATCGACGTACAGCATGCCGGCGGAGAGGGCGGCGAGGTTGTCCTGGGTAAAGGGTTGTCCTTCCAGGAACCAATGCGAGGCGAGTGCCGGATCTTTCATCAATGAGAACAGGGGGGCCGAGGCGGTCTGGCCGGTGGGTGCGGTGCTCACGCTGGCTGCCGTTGCGTCGTCCACGCCGCTGGTCTGCACGTGAACAGTTGCGGTGCCTGCCGTCTCATTCACAGTCATTGCAGCAAAGCCCGTCGCCGAGTTGGTCGCTGGTGGCACCACGTTCGCGCCGCTCATATCTGTAACCGCGACATCGATGCCTTGCGGGCGAAGTTGTCCGCGAATTTCGCCGTCGGGGAAAGTGGCGGAGTGCGCGTCTACATATAGCTCGCCCGCAAGTAAGGCGTTCACCTGATCCGCTGTGAGAGTGGCTCCAGCTGGCGCGACCCAGCTGTTTGGATCAGTGCCGCTCACCGACAGCGTGAGGATCGCGGGGCCATTGGTGCCCGCAATACCCTGATGAATGTCCGAGAGCGTCGCTGCGATGCCAGTGAACGTGACAGTGCCAGTCACCGCGCCAGTCACCAGATTGAATGTGAACTGTCCCACGCCGGTCGCGGCGGAGCCCGTTCTGGGAAAGACCTCGGCCGAGCTCACCGTGACATCGATGGTGGGTGAATTGAGCACTGTGACCGTGACCGGAGCCGAGGTCGTGGAAGCATTGGCGTTGTCGATGGTGACAGCCGTCAATTGATGGGCGCCGTCGGGGACGGTCGATGTGTCCCAGCTTGTCTGGTAGGGCGCCGCGGTTGCGGTCCCGATCACATTCCCGTCAACCAGAAACTGGACTCGGTTCACTCCCGCCTCCGCGGTTGCGGTCGCAGTCAATGTCACGGTCCTGTTCACTGATGCGCCCGGCGGGGCGGTGATGGATGCTGTAGGTGCAGCCTGGGCGATTGCTGGCCCGGAGCCGCCGTCGTCTCCACCACTGCCGCTGCAAGCGGTGACTGCAATCAGTGTCAATGCAAGCGAAGCTGGGATAGCTCTGTGCATGCGCATATTTGCATTCCCGACGAGCGTCTCTGCCAGGGATGTATGCATGAGTGCCCGAGCGTCGCCCGGAAAGTTCAACGCGACAGAATGAACCTGCGCTGCGTGCGCGGGCACTCACGCCAGCCAAACAAGAACGCCGGGGTGAATGCATGAGGAAGGCGAAGCTCTGCGCACTGTGCACCACGTGTCTGCTTGCGGCCTGCGCCGGCGATGGACGAGGTCTCGATGAGAACGGCCGGCCGCTTGGCGAGAGCAGTGGCGGCGCACTGCAGCCGGACTTCAAATCCATCCAGGACAACGTTTTCACCCCCGTGTGCACCGCCTGTCATGCGGGCGCCGCTGCGCCGTTGGGCTTGCGACTCGATGAAGGCGCATCCTATGCGCTGCTCGTGAATGCGCCGAGCGTCGAAGTGCCCTCGATGCTACGAGTTCAGCCGGGCAATCCCGACGCGAGTTATCTGATTCAGAAGCTCGAGGGTACTGCGGCCGTGGGCGGACGCATGCCGCTCAATCTGCCGCCGTTGCCTCAGGAAACGATCGCCGTCATTCGACAATGGATCACGGACGGTGCGGCGAACACCATGGCAGCAGGAGGCAGCGCGAACTCGCGCTTCGAGCTCGTACAGTTGACGGCGATATCGCCGGCGCGCAATGAGACTGTGTCCGCGCCTGTGCGTGACGTCGTCATCACCTCGAACGTCGAGCTGGATACATCGCTGATGCAGTCGAACCTGATCGAGCTGCGTGCCAGCGGCGGCGACGGCAGTTTCGATTCCGGCAATGAACATGACGTCCCGGTCGACGCGGTGGTGCGGTCCGATTTGCCCACAGTTCTCGCGATTACTCCTCGTGTCGCGCCGCTCGCTGCGGATTCCTACGAATTGCGCATTCGTGGCACGGATCCAGTCGCGATGGCCGATCTGCAGGCCCGGCCCATCGACGGCGATGGGGACGGCGCGCCCGGCGGCGATTTCGTTCTGCGCTTCACCGTGGAGATGGCTCAATGAAGTCGGGCACCGTGCTTCGCAAAGTCTGCGCGCTCGTCGCACTGGTCGTCGCCTCCGCTCTTCATATCGCCCATGCCGAGCCGTACCTCGCTGTCCGCGAAGGCTTGAAATGCGCCAGCTGTCATTTCAACCCGACCGGCGGCGGCATGCGCAATGTATTCGGGAACGCCTATGCGCAGACCGCATTGCCGGCGCGTCGCATCGAAGGGGCCGGAACGGAGGCGTGGACCGGCATGTTGAATTCGTTCGTGGCGCTCGGAGGGAACTTGCGCACGAATGCAACGTACACCGATGTTCCGCATAACCCCTCGACGAATGAGTTCGACATCGAGGAGATGCGGGCGTATCTCGCCGTCATTCCGATTCCCGACCGGCTCGCGGTTTATGTCGATCAGCGTCTCGCGCCAGGCGGCAGCACCAATCTCGAAGCGTTCGCGCGTTACACGAGCAAGGGCCAGCAGTGGAATTTTCAGGCCGGGCAGTTTTTTCTGCCCTATGGATTGCGCATCCAGGACGACACCGCATTCATTCGACAGGTGACCGGCATCAACTTCACGACGCCGGATCGAGGCGTGCAGGTCGGATACGAGGCAACGAGCTGGACCGCGCAGCTCGCCGTGACCAATGGCGCCGCGGGCGGGGACGAGACCGACGAGGGCAAGCAAGTGAGCTTGCGTGGCGAGTATGTGCAGAACGTCTGGAGGTTCGGCGCAGGGTTCAACCACAATCACACGGATGCGGGCAATCGCCAGATGCAAGGTTTGTTCGCCGGCGTTCGCATCGGGCCCGTCGTGTGGCTGGGCGAGGCCGACTACATCATGGACAGAACGCTCGGTCCGACCGAGCGCAAGCAATGGGTCGGGTTGCTCGAAGCGAACTGGCTGATGGTCAAAGGCCAGAACCTGAAGCTGACGGCGGAGTATTTCGATCCGGACACGGACGTGGACGAGGACGAGCAGAATCGCTTCAGTCTGGTCTGGGAACATTTCCCGATCCAGTTCCTGCAGCTGCGCGTCGGGGCTCGGATCTATGACGGCATTCCGCAGAACGATCAGCAGAATCGCAGGTTCTACTTCGCGCAGGTGCACGGTTTCTTCTAGCGCGCGGGTTGCGCCGCTTTCAGGTCGCGAACCATGTAGTCGATGGCGCGCGTCCACGCTGTGTCGTTGTCACCCCGGAAGCCGAAGGATTTCCGGCCGACGATCTGCCCGGAAGCGACGTCGTGAATTTCGTAGGTCAATGTCAGAACCAGGCCGCTGACTCGATACACCCACGCGACCATCACCTGATCCGCGTTCAGACGGCGACCGAGCTCGAGGTCGCAGCCATTGCAGTCGTGCAGATACCGATGTTGGGATTTGAGCTGAGCGAGGGTGTCGCTGGCTGCGCTCGTGTCCACCAGCTCATAGAGGCCGGTGGCGGCGAGCTCTTCTCGCAATCGTGCGCTTGCCAGTTTCAGTCGAGCTTCATGCTCGGCCGCGAACTCGGGGCCGCCGAGGTCGCCCGTGAGCTCGATGTCGAGAACGACGAGTCGCGTCGGCTCTTTCGCGCCAGCTGCGGCGGCGAACATGCTTGCCATGCAAACAAGAAACACTACAGCAATGGTGCGCAGGCGCGTCATGCATGGATGTTACGACGGCGCCGCCATTCGGTCGAGCCAGCGAACCAATGGCACGAGCTAACGGCGGCCCTGTTGCCGGGCCTCGATCTCGTCATGCAACCGCTGGGCGCGCTCGGCTTTTTCCTGCAACGTGAGGCTTTGATCTTTTTCCAGGCGCATGAGCTCGATCAGCGAGCGGGTGAGGTCTTCCTCGGCGCCATACAGCGCCTTGGCGACTTCCGGTCCGAAGTGCGCGACCCGTAATGCATGCAAGCCGTCGAGCTCGGCCAGCGCCGCCTCTTCAGTGGCGGGTGCGTTGCCAGGCGGATACGACTGTCGCTGTGCTTTTGAATAATTGTCGTACTGCTGGAGCAAGGCCGCCGCTTCGGTTGCTGCGGCAGGCGGCAGCGTTGCCGTGGCGTTCTGCTGCGCTTGGGAGAGATCGGCGGCGTCGGTGTGTGCGAACAACGCTTCCATGTTGAGTCGGGTTTGTTCGTCCATAACGAGTTTGCCTGTGCCGTCGACGCGGAACGGGTGGACGCCGTCGGTTCTGGCCGGCGGCGAGTCTGGCGCGGGCGCCGGCGTGATGGGACGGCTGGGCTCGGTCGCGTCGATCTCTTCGTTGGGCTTTACTGCTGCTTGCGTCGTCGCTGCAGGTTCGTCCGCCGCGCGCGACGCAACCGGTTGCGGGCCATTGGTCCGCACCCACCAAATCACCGCAATGCCCACTGCAACCATCAAACAAATGACGACAAGCGGACGGGTTCGCATGCATTGCTCCTTGCTGGTTCAAAAGAGGATGGCGGCACCCAGGGCCGCCATCCGAACGCGAGACTGCGTTCAGTACGGACAGGTCGATCGATAGTCCGAGAACACCAGCGACGTGGCGTAGCTCTGATGAGGCGCGCCGCACAGGAATGGCGTATAGCGAGTGTCGTTATCCATGAAGCGTTTCACCCAGGCTACCGAATAACGGCCGATCGGCGTATTGGTGGTGTTGGGCGCGAAGTGCGAGGCCCCATTCAACTCCGCATACGCCTTGTCGAGCGAGCTCGACAGGCTGTTGTAGAACGGAATGGAATGCGATGACACCGAGGCGACGCTGTCCGCCTCCGCGCCGATGACGAGCGTTGGCACCTGCATGCTCGAGAAAGATTTCAATGTGCTCCATGCGGTCAAGGGCACCGCCGCTTTCAGCGAAGGATTGTCACGTGCGGCATACAGCGTTCCGCCGCCGCCCATCGAGTGGCCGGCAACGCCGCGACGTGATGCATCGACTCGGCTGCGAACCGTGGCGCTGCTCGAATTGGTCACGTAGTTCAACGCGGCCATCAACTGCGTCGCGCGGCTCGGCGGTTGGTCCAGCGTGGTGTTCGTATCGATCGTGATCACGACGAAGCCGTGCGTTGCGATCCGGCGCCCCAGCCACGCGATGGACGATTGAGTCGCGGTGAAGCCCGGGCAAATCGCGAGCACGGCGTAAGTGCCGGTGGTCGTCGGGTAGTAGATCGTGCCGCCACCGAAGCCGACCACGAGACTGGACACGCTGGAGGTGGCGACGGTGAATGGACCGCTGGTTGCGTTCAGTGAAGCGGAGGTTGGATCAGGCCCTTTCTGATAGGGATTCGTTTGCGCGTGCGCGCTGGTGGCCAGGATCAACAAACCCAGTCCAATGGCCCATCTGCGGCGGGAGTTCTTCCTTTCCATGTGTATCCCCTGAGCATCGATTCATGTTGATGATTCGCACGTGCCAACGGCACGCGGAGCTGCTGCCGCGTTCCGCTCTGCGGCTATGGATCGCTCATCACGGAATTGACGGCGCAGGGGATATAGCACGACGTCGAATGGCATCACCATTACTGGGCGAGCATGCCCTCGAATGTTAATTTCGCGCGAGCCACGCCAGAGCGGCTCAAGCCAATGTTTCTATTTGATTGCTGCGAGGATCGGCAGCGCCCGTCATGACTTGAGGCAGGTTGCTCGCGACTGCTCTGGCACCGGCATCATGGATTATCGAGCGCGCCACCTGCGCCCGAGCAGTACTGCAGGTCGGTTTGTGGTCGACGGCGCCCGTTCGGGCGCCGTCGTGGGGCCAGATCTCAGAACGACAGATAAGCACCGATGTTGAAGTTGTTGCTCTTGTTCTCGATGTTGTTGTGAGACCTGGCTTTGATATCGGAGTACTCGCCGATCAGCGTCAGGTTCTCGGTGAGCGAGTAGTAGACACCCGCCGTGTATTTCTCGTTTCTCCTCACCAGGTCCGAAGGCAGCTCGCCGGAGGCGAGATCCAGATTGCTCCGGCCGTAATTGACGCCGACCTTGAGGTCGTGGAACTTGTAGGTGGCCTGGGCGAGGAAACCATCCGAATCGCGTTCCTGGCTGAGGGGCGTGGCGCCGAACAGGAACAACGCGGTCGTTCCCATGCCCTTGCCGTTGTAATACCAGCCGAGCACTTCGAACCCGTACAGCATCACCTTGCCGCCGGCATCCCAGCCGTGGCTTCTGAAGTCACGCAGGGTGAGCGGATCATTCTGCTTCTGCGACATGTAGCTCGCCGACGCATAGAACAAGTCGCTCTTGTAGGCGATCTTGCCGTGGTAGCCGGGCGTGCGTTTGGGCGTAGGAATGGCTTGTCCGATGGGCTCGAGCGGATCGAAGATGCCGATCGTCGCTTTGAAACCGGCCAGGCTCGGCGTCGTGTAGTTCATCTGGGCGTACCAGTCCGCGTAGATATAGCCGAGTCCGATCGAGCCCAACGACGTATTCGCCGGCGCCGCATAATTGCCATTGCCCCCGCCGACGCCCGGCAAGGTCATGTCGTTCAGGATCGCATCGCTGCCGAACAGGCCGAGGTCGCGACCGAGCTTGAACTCGCCGATCTTGTCGTTGCCGATGGTCAGAAACACCTGACGCATGTCGATGGCGGTCGTGCCCAGCGCGGTATTCAGTTCGGTGGCGCCTTGCTGCAGGTTCGGACTGCCGTCGTTGGTGCTGATGCCTGGATAGAATCCGAAAGTGACCGACAGGTCCAGGCTCTTCTGGGTCGTGGCAGCACTGATCGCGAGCGCCGCGGGCAGCAGACCGTTGCTGACCGAGGACGATTTTTCTTCTCCGGCGGCGCCGCGACAGGCGAGTCCGCCGGTCACGCCGGCCGAGCGTTCGTCTTCGCAGCTGGAACGAATGTAATAAACGTTCACATTGCCCTTGGCCGTCAGCTTCCAGTCGCCGGCGGAGACTTCTACTGCCGAGGCATTGCGAGGCGAGAAACTTGCAGCTAGCAGCGCGGCTGCTGCCGTGTACCAGAACGGAGAGCTGAAACCATTGGTGCGTTCTTTGATGCGCATGACGTTTTCCCGAACGGATGTTGACCGTTCCACAGTGTTAGCAAGCGCTATGCCACTTCGAATGTCGCGGGTGCGTTTGCGAATCGCGATGCGCAGTCGTAGGAAACAAATATGCATCGGTCCATTGTTTGCAGCCAGCAGAGGAGCAAACGTGTGAGTGTGTGGTATCGGCAACAGATCACGATGTGTCAATGCGTGACACTGTTACGGCACACATCGGAACAGTGAGACAGTCGTTGCCGTGGAGAAACATTCATCAAACGAGGCAGACGCGTGCGTAGCAGGAAACATCGAAGCGGTTTGTGGCGATGCAGGTGGCTGGTCGGTGCGTGGCTGGCGGCGCCGATGTTGCTCGCCGGTGCATCATTCGCTGCGCCCGCCACTCGGGAGGAAGTGATATCGCAGCTCAAATCCGGTGCGACGGATCTATCCAATCTGCAAGCGGCCGGTGTGGATCTTTCCGGCATCGATTTTCGAGGTGCCAGATTGTTCGGTGCGAATCTGGATGGCGCCAATCTTTCCAATGCCAATCTCGCTCGCTGCAACTTGAATCTGACGCTGCTGCGCAATGCGGTGTTGGTGAAAGCGAATCTGCAGGAAGCGAACATCTTCGGCGTGCTGCTGGACAACGCGAATCTGGCGGGCGCCGATCTGCGCGGCGCGCATCTGATGAGCAAGCTCGATCACGCCAATCTGGATGGCGCGGACCTGTCCGATTTGAGATCGGGGGCCGACATGCGCAATCAGCCCATGGGACTGATCCGGATCGTGCTCACGCATGCGTCGCTCAAAGGGGCGAAGCTGATCGGCGCCGATCTGTCGCGTGGGGATCTGAGCTATGCCGATCTGCGTGAAGCCGATCTCACGCGCGCCGATCTGAGCCGGGTGAATCTGGCGGGCGCCAACCTGAGCGGTGCGAGGCTCGAAGGCGCCATCCTGACCGATGCCCAGATTCACAATGCCATCTTCGTCGGCGCGCGCGGGCTCGATAAAGCGTTCGGTCTCGACTCCACGCAAGGCCGCGAGACGGCGACCTTCGACCGGTAAGCCTTTTCAAGCGTCGCTCGATGGCGTCGATTGCGCATTTCGGCCGATCGTCCGTTGGTGCGCGAGCCCGCCACGCGGATGTGAGAAGCTAGCCGTCCTTGCGATCATGATGTTTGTTTGAATGACATACCAACGGATCTGGCTGCACGGCTTGGTGACATGCTGCTTGGGAGTGCTCGCTCATCAGAGCAATGCGGAGACAGCCGCCGTCTCGGCCGATGCCATCAAGGCGCACACCGCATTTCTTGCCGCCGACGTACTCGGAGGGCGTGAAGCAGGCACGCAGGGCTATGACATTGCAGCGACCTATGTGGCCGCGCAGTTCGCTTCCCATGGATTGGTGCCCGTGCCGGGGCAGCCGGATTTCTTTCAGCAAGTGCCGCTGCGGCGTCGCTCGTTACACAGCAATGGCGTCCGGTTCGAGTTGCTCACCAAGACGGGCCCGCTCGTTTTCGAGAACGGACAGGATATCGCGGTCGATGCCAGCCCTTACTCGACCGATGAGCAGATCGAGGCGCAGCTGGTGTTTGCAGGCTGGGGCATCCGGGCGCCGAGCCTGAAGCACGACGATTACTCCGGCCTGAACGTGAAGGGCAAGGCTGTCGTGATTCTCGAGGGAGCGCCGGCGAGTTTTCCGGGCGCGCTGCGCGCGCATTACAGCTGGACGCGACAGAAGGAACGAATGGCCGCCGAAGCAGGGGCGATCGCTCTGCTGACGCTGAAGTCACCCGAGCGAGAGCGGTTTTCCCCCTGGGAAATGGTCCGGCAGGTCCGGCCCTTGCCAGCATTGGGATGGATCGATCCGCAGCACAGTGCGGCAGCGTCGCCCGTCAAAGCGACGGTGACGCTCGGGCCACGCGCCGCCAGGACACTGTTTGCCCAGGCCCGTCGCGACATCGATCGCATCTATGAGCAACCGCTGACTTCGCCACCCCGCGGCTTCGAGCTGCCAGCGCAGATACGACTCTCGCGTAAATCGTTCCATGAGGATCTGTCGAGCCCCAACGTCATCGGCGTGCTGCCCGGCACGGATCCTGTGTTGAAGCGTGAGTATGTGGCCATCGTCTCGCATCTGGACACGTGGGTCGGCACGAAGACGGGCAGCGATGTGATTTACAACGGTGCCGTCGACAACGCCGGCGGTATTGCCGTGATGTTGGAAGCCGCGCGAGTGCTGCGTGCGCAGGGCGGCGCGAAGCGATCGGTGCTGTTCTTTGCGACCACGGCGGAGGAGAAGGGGTTGCTGGGCTCGGATTATTTCGTCGAGCATCCCTCGGTGCCGCTGCGGCAGATCGTCGGCGCGATCAGTGTGGACGGGCTCATGGCCTTTCACGACTTCGCCGGCATCGTTGCGCTCGGCGCCGAACACTCGACATTGGGGCGGATGTCGCTCGAGGCGGCACGGGCCATCGATGCGGTGCATGCGCCGGATCCGATTCCTGGTCGAGGCAACCTCGCGCTGAGCGATCAGTATCCTTTTTTGCGCATGGGCATTCCTGTGTTGTTCCCCAATCCGGATCGCGGCCGGACTCGCAGCGGCGGCATGGATGTAACGACCTGGGACGAATACGAGTCGCGTCATTATCACCAGCCTTCCGATGACATGAGCTTGCCGCTGCAGTGGGATGTGGCGCAGCGCTGGGGACAGTACATCTATGGTGTGATTGCAGCGGCCGCCAACGCGCCGGAGCGTCCGCTATGGTACGAGGGCGACGAGCTCGCGGCTGTGTTTGCGCCTGACGCACAACGCGCGCCGCGAGGTGAGCCGTAGGTCGTCAGCGCAGCGGTTGCAGCTCTTCGTCGCTCCATGGCTCATCGCGATGTGATACGACGTCGCGGATGGATTTGACGGTGCGAGCGTCGATGGGGCTCGCTTCGTTGCCCCAGGAGCGTCGCACGTACGTGAGAATCGATGCGATCGCCTCATCATCGAGCGCGCCGCCGAGCCCGGGCATGGCGAGTTGATCAACCTTGCCATTGAGCACGATGCGCACGACCGCTTGCGGCGAGCTGTTGACCCATTGAGATCCGGCGAGCGCGGGCGCGAGGCCCTTCATTCCCTGGCCTTCTTCCTGGTGACAGGCGGCGCACACGGCGAACGCGCTGCGTCCTTTGTCATAGAGGGCGCGTTGTTCGGGTGTCAATTTCGCGAGTGACGCGGCCGTGTCTACCGTGGAGCCACGCCAGCGCAGGAACTTCGCCAGCTGCGCGGCTCTAGGCGCATCGGCCGCACCGCTCGACGCATAGGTGAGCAGCGCTTTGGGCTCGGCGGCCAGATAGGCCATGCGTCTCGAACCATCGTCGGCGCGAGGGATGAGGCGATCGATGCCGTCGAGCAACGCTGTGCGGACCCAAGCGCTCGTCTTCGGTTGAGTGAGACGACTGAGCAGTGCCTCGCTCTGATCAACTTCGCCCGTCTGTAACACCGTGGCTGTGGCAACGGCGAGCACGGTGGATGCGTTGGAAATATCGGCCTTGTTCTCGGTCGCAATCAGGGAGTTCACAAAAGCCGGTTCGCGGCCGCCGATGCTGCTGACGATGGCGTCCGCCACGTACGGCTGCGCGCCCGCTTGTCGGGCCAGTTCCAGCAGGGCCGTGTCTGCGTGCTTTCCCTCGGCTTTGCCCAGCGATAGGGCAACCTGACGAACCACTGCTGGTTCATTCCATCGCGCACGTTCCAACAGCGCCTTGATCGTGCGCTCTGGATCCGTCGTCAGGAACTTCTCGGCTACCCGAGCGGCGGTCGCGGCGACGCGTGGCTCGGCATCGCGCAGGCCGGCCGCGGCCGTGGGCCAATCGACTGCGTCAACGCCATCGAGCGTCCACAGTGCATGAACGCGTGTCGCTGGGCGAGCTGAGTTCGTAACCAAACGTCGCAGGGCGGACACGGCGCTTGCGTCCTGACGCTCGACGAGCAGGCGCTGCGCAGTTTCTCTCACCCACGCGTCTTCATGATCGAGCGCGCTGACGAGCTGCGATGGTGTGGCGTTCGCCAGATTCGGAGCTGCACGGCGCGGCGCATTTTCGGGCACGATGCGATAGACGCGCCCCATGCCGAGCGGCGCTTCGAGCCCGCGTTCCTTGATCTGGTTGCGCAGATAGGTCGTGAGGAAGATTCGGTGCTGGATGATGCCGCGGTACATATCCACCACATACAGCGAACCGTCGGGCCCGTTGTAGAGGTTCACCGGCCGGAATCGTTCATCGGTCGAGGCCAGGAATTCGGTGCGCTCGTACGCGTTGCGTACGCGAGGCACGCCGTCTCGCTCTTCGATCACGAGCCGCTTGACTATATTGCCGGCGGGCTCGCAGATGAAGGCATCACCGCGGAAGCTCTCTGGGAACAGCGAGCCGCGATAGATTGCAGGGCCGCTGGCCGCCGTGAGGACGGGCAGGGTGCCGTCTTCTCGTAAGATTTGATAGCCGCGATTGACGCCCGTCGTCACGCGCGCCGGCCACACCGATATTTCGTCAGCGCGCGCCAGCTGCACATTCGAGCCGCGGGGATTCGGCAGACTGCGATTGCGGAGCAGATATTCGGCCGGCAGCGCGTCCGTGTAGAGCGCGACGCTGTTGTTGTTGAAGTACAGCTGACCGAAGTCGTCCTGCGCGATGCCCCACTGACCGCGAAAGGACGTCGGTTCGCGCTTCCATTCGCCACGCTGGTAGCGAAAGCGCGTGGTGTGGTTGGCGCTGTAGATCCAGTTATCCAAGCCCCAGAGCAGGCCGTTGGCGCTGTGCTCCGGATTCGAGGGATTGCCGTAATCGTTGGCGATCAGTCGCTTGTCGTCGGCCTTGCCGTCGTTGTCGGTGTCTCGCATGAACCAGAGGTTCGGCGGCTCGGCGACCAGCACGCCGTCGCCCACGAGAGCGAGCGCACGCGGCAGGATCAGACCACCGGCGAACTCGGTACGCTTGTCGTACTGGCCGTCGTTGTTCGTATCTTCCAGTGTTGCGATCGTTCCGATGGGCGCATCTTCGCCGACACCGTCGGCATTCGGCATGTAGGCACGCATCGCGACCACCCACATGCGCCCGTCGGGGCCGATACTGATGGCCACAGGATCGAACAGGAGCGGATCGCTCGCCACGAGCTCCACCCGAAAGCCGGGCGCGACGCGTAATGTTTTCAGTGCGTCTTCGGCTTTCAGCGCAGGCGCGGGCGGTATCTTGATGTGCGCCGGCGGTGGCTTTTGCTGCTCACCGGGCCGGTCGCCGCTTTGTGCCTGGGCCTGCCAGAAAGGAATCAATGCCAGCCAGGTGGCCGCAAGGGCGCCGAGGCCCGTTCTATGAAATCGCATTCCGCCTTGCTCGAATCGTGGGTCGAGTGTCACTGGGCGCGGCTGAGCTGATACGCCTGCATGATGGTTGAATATTTGGTCAGCATGTTGGGCACTTCCCATGCGGGCAGCTTGCCCGAGCGCAGGTATTTCAGGAAGTTCTCGGTGACCTGGGCGAAGTGCGCTTCATGGCCGACGTTGTATTTCTCCGGCACGGTGACTGCCCAGCGCTCGCCTTCGCGGCGTACGCCCACGCCGGGATACTTGCCTTGTAAAGAGGCGATGGCGCTCTTCACGGCCGCCTCGTCCCGGGTGCCTTCGATGTACAGGACGGGCTTGAACTGCTGAGCCGCGCCTTGCTCGATCATGAGCGTGGCCTTGGTCCCGCGCATCACCGAGAAGTGCGTATCGCCGCCGCCCGGCGGTGCCTCGAAATCCCACTTCACCGAAACCAGTGCATGCACGTCGCGCAGCCGATAGGTGAATTCGCCATTTGCGTAGACGTTCAGCACGCCGTTCCGGACGTCCGATTTCAGGAATTCCGGGAACGCTGTCGCGCCGGTGACCTTGCTGAACTGATCGAGCGTGATGGGCGTGCGGCTGTGCTTCGCGCTCAGCACTTTCGCGTCCGCGGGCTGAAGGGCCTGCTCGGGGAAGGCCTGCCATTGCACCAGGTCCACCAGATGCGTCGTGACATCCACCAGCCCTTCGCCCTGCTGGCGCACGTCGAAGAACCATTCCGGCCGCTTCAATGGCGAGCCGGCCACGATTTTCGAGAAGTGATGCACGCTTTCCTTGCGGATCGAGGGATCGGCGGCGCTGCCTTTCTGCAGTGAGCCGAACAGCTCCGGCCGCTGCGACAGCTCGCGCTGCAGGATCGAAGTGATCTCGAAGCGCTCGGTCATGATGTCATAGAGCAGCGTGCCTTTTTTCCCGGCGAGCGCGAACGCCTGCTGGAGCTTCTCGAGGTCGGGCGGCGTGATCGCCATCGGCTTGTCGGCGAGCACGTTGAACCCCGTCTCGATGGAGCTCAGGATGTATTGCGCCTTGTGTGCATTGTTTCCCGAGATGACGACCACATTGCCGCTGCGATCCGCGAGCATGCGTTGCAGGTAGTCCGGTCCGGTGTAGAGCTCGGTCCGCCAGCTCGTGGGCTGATCCGCTCGCCGGTTGAAGCCTTCGATGCGCTTCATGTGCTCGAGCACGTCATCGCCTTTGGGGGCGTAGACGTGCACCTGCGGGTCGACGCCTTGGTACATGAACTTCTGAACCAGCGAGGCGTGGAAATGGCCGGGGTCGAGCGTCAGCAGACGCACCGGCCCGGTGATGCCTTCGGCGTGGGAGGTTAGGGCGGCAGCAAACATCAGCGTCGCGCCGACCAGCGACTGCAAGGACTTTCGCATGATGCCGCTCAGCTCTTGATCAATCGCGTCACGCCGTACGGGGCGCGCTCGGGACGGGACAGCCATTTGTTGGCTTCGGCGTCGTTCAGGAAGCTTTCGGATTTCACATCCCAGGTGAGCGGCCGCTGCAGCTTCATCGCGATCCAGCTGACGATGCACGCACTGCCGCTGCGATGAGCGATGTGCGCGGGAGCGAGCGGCTCCTTGCGCGAGCGCACGCTCTCCAGCCAGTTCTTGTGATGACTGTCGCTACGAGGCAGTTCGACCTTCAAACCCTTCGGATCGAGCAGGCGTTTGTCGCTTGCGTCGAGCGGCGGCAGGGTCTGTCCGGATTTGGGATCGCTGGCGGTGGCCTGGCCGTCGCGGGTGACCCAGATCCAGCCGTCGTCGCCGACGAACTTCAGGCCATTCGGATTCTTGTCGGAAACATGCACGCGGATGTTGCCCGGATAGGTGAGCTTCACGTCATAGGCGCCATGCACGTTCCAGATCTTGTTTGTCGGAAACTCCGCGGTGCCTTCGACGCGTGAGGGACCGCTCGATTCCAGATCGAGCGCCCAATGCATGGTGTCGTAATGATGCGAGCCCCAGCCGGTGATCATGCCGAGACAGAACGATTCATTACGCAGCCAGCCGGGCCGCGAGTAGCCCGAGCGCGGATGCACGCGCTGCTCGGTGTAATAAGCAAACTCGGCCGGTCCGATCCATCGATCGAAATCCAACTCTTTCGGCACCGGCTGCGCCGGATCGTCTGGCGCGGTGGGATCGATGGGCAAGCCGATCTCGACGCTGCGCACCTGCCCGATGCGCCCGGAGCGGACCAGTTCGGCGGCCTGACGGAACTGCTGCCACGAACGTTGCTGGCTGCCGACCTGCAGGATGCGCCTGCTGCGTTCCACTGCATCCAGCAGCACCTTGCCTTCCGCGATGGTCATCGTGAAGGGTTTCTGCAAATAAACATCCTTGCCTGCCAATATCGCCGCCAGCGCCGGCTCGGCGTGCTGATGATCCGGGGTGCTGATCACGACAGCGTCGATGTCCTTACGCTGCAGGATTTCGCGGTAATCGGCGTGCACGCTGACGGTCGGCAGCGGCGCATTGATCTCGCGATACAGCTCCTCGACGCGTGTCTTGCCCTGGGCCGCGCGATTTGCATCGACGTCGCAAACCGCGACGATGTCGGCGAGCCCGGACTTCAACACGCCGGGCATGTCATGGTCGCGCGCGATCCGGCCGCAGCCGATCTGCCCGACCCGGATGCGATTGCTGGGTGCATCGGCGCCCAGCAAGCGGCTGGGCAATATCAGCGGCAACGACAACCCCATCAGTGTCTTGCCAAAGGTCCGGCGGGAAAGAGAGCTCGCAGGGTGTCGTGGTCGCATGTCATCTTCCTAGAACTGGCCGCGAATCCCCAGAATGAACTGGCGGCCGGGTTTGTTCAATGTATTCGCACGGTTCTCATAACCGTAGAACGAATACTCTTCCTCGTCGATGAGATTGAGCACTTCCAGGCTCAGCGTCAGGTCCTGACCGAGCGCCGTGAAGCTTACGCTGCCGTTGAAGTCCAGATAACCCGCCTGGAGCCGGAAGCCGGTCTGCGGCGAGGTCGAGCCGCAGTTGTTCTCGCATTCCACGTAGTCGTAGCGATAGTTGTAACTCAGGCGCAGGGCGAAGCGCTCCTGTTCATAGTACGCAACGGCGTTGAGGTTGTGCTTCGCCAGGCCGAGGACGACCTGGCTGCCGGAATCCAGGCGCGTGTAGTTCAGCGTGACGCCCGAGCCTTCCAGCAGGTTGTCGAGACGTTGCTGGTACAGCAGTTCCAGGCCCTTCAGATACGTGGTCGCTTCGATGTTCACCGGCGTGTTGAACAACAGGATCGTGTCGAGTCCATTCGGCAACAGCGCGAGGATGGTCGGATCGGTGATGGTATCGAGCGCGATGCCGGCGTTGCGGAACGGCTGCGGGATATTCCGCCGCTGCACGAAGCCGGTGATTTCCTTGTAGAACAGATTGCCGCCCAACACCGCGCCTTCGGAGAAGTACCATTCCAGGCCGCCGTCGAGTTGATCGGAAATGTAGGGATCCAGGTTCGGATTGCCCTGGGAGACCACGCCGGCGGTGCTGATGGAAGTGAACGGCTGCAAGTCCGCGGGGTTGGGTCGGGTCAGCGCTCGTGACAGCGAGAAACGAGCCAGCACCGAGTCGCCGATGTCATACGCGAGGTTCAGCGACGGCAGCACTTCGGAATAATCGCCGTCGATGACGTTGCGGCCGTAGTCTTGCTTGCGCAGACCGAACAGATTGTTCGCCGCCGGCGGCGTGGAGGGCACGCGGATGAAGCCAGCCATCTCGTGCTCGGTCTGCACGTAGCGCACGCCGGCGTTGACGCGCAGGGTGCGGCCCCACAGGTCCAATGCTGTGTTCGCTTCGATGTAGGCCGACAGGTTCTGCTCTTCGAAGCTGCCGGAATTCTGGAAATCCAGATTGGCGGCGGCGTCCAGCGCGTTCGGATTCAACATCCGGCTGAACGCATCGAGGTCGCTCACGATCCAGCGGCTGTAGCCGGCCGGCCGGTCGAAGTGTTCGCCATAGTTCACTGGCACCACCCTGGCGAAGCTGGCGATGTTGAACTGGTTGAGATTCGCGCCGCCGGTATAGCCAAAGGGTGTCAGGGCGGTGCCTTGCGTCACGCCGACGGACGAGGAGTAGGTGAGGCGTTCGCGGAAGAACTTGTTGGCCAGCGCGCCGACTCGAATGTTCCGTTCGTCGTCGCCGAATTTGAGATCGAGCGCGAGGTTTTCATTTTCTTCCTCGCGGGTGCGGGGCTGCACGCGCACGGTGTCGAACTGCCAGTTGCCGACGTCGGTCAGGTCGAGCTGCGGGGCGATGACGGGAATGCCGTTACCGGGCACGTCGATGTCGACCGTGCCCGGGCGCGACAGGAACAGGTAGGTGGTCATGCGCCAGCGGAAGTCGGATTCCGCCTTGGACGCTTTCACGTCCAGGCCGATGTTGTCCGTGATCTGCCAGGAGCCGCCCAGGCCGATGTGCTTGAAGTCGGACTCCTGTTCGAACAGGCGATTTTCCGACCAGAATTTGGCGTTGAGCAGCGTGCCGTGGGTCAGCGTGTTGTTCTCGTCGATCGAGAAGTTGCTGGGCGTGATGTAGCCGAAGCCGGTCGGTCCCGCGGTTTGCAGGTTGGTGTTTCTCACCAGCAGATTGTTGGTGTAACGATCGAACTCGGATTCCAGCTTGGCGTAGATCACATCCAGGTTGAACAGCAGCCGGTCGCTCGGCGCCCATTGCAAGGCCAGCGTGCCGCCGATGCGGTCGCGATCGCCGAGTTGCACTTCGGGCCGCCCGAGCCGCGGCAACTGCGTGTTGGCGAGCTGTGCGTTGGTCAAGCCCGATTCATTGACGAAGTCGGGGCTCTGATTGGCGCTCGAGGCGCTGACGCTCGGCAGGTTCCAGTCGAAACCCGCCTGGTAGAGGTCGGTCGGCGTCGCTGGATTGCCCGGCACGCGCCCCGATGTCCAGCCTTGCGAGCTCCAGCCATCGGTGCGGAAAGTTCGTTGCGACATGGAAACGCTCAGCAGCGCGCCGAACTTGCCATCCCAATTCTTGCTGACGAGAAAGCTGCCGCGCGGATCGACTTCCTCGGACGAGGACTGATACATGGCTTGCAGCTGATAGCTCGCCTGGAAACCGTTGTAGTCGAACGGGCGCGGCGTGCGCAGATCTACCGTGCCTGCCAGGCCGCCTTCGACGGTGCTCGCCGTCGGTGTTTTAGAAACCTGCAGCATGCTGAAGATTTCCGAGGGCAGCAGATCGAAATCGAACTCGCGATTGCGTGCTTGCTGATCGACGCTGCCCTCGGACGCCGCCGAGACCGGCATGCCATCGAGCAGGACGCGAGCGAAGCTCGGTCCCATGCCACGCAGCGAGATCTGCTGGCCTTCGCCGTTGGTGCGGGAGATCTGCACGCCAGGCACCCGCTGCAGGGCTTCGGCGAGATTGTTGTCCGGCAGCTTGCCGACATCCTCGGCGGAGATGGAATCGGTGAAGTTCACCGAATCGCGCTTGGCCGCGAGCGAGACTTCGAGACTCTCGCGAAAGCCGGTGACGACGACTTCTTCGAGCTGACCTTCGCCGGATGTTTGCTGGGCGAAGGCGGCGGTGCTCAGACACAAAGACAACACTCCCGCGCTGGCCGACGTGATGCTTGCCATTTCAGCTCCTCCCAGTTCGTGGACCACGACGTGCAGGGCCGAATCGCTTCAGGAGGAAGTTGTGGTTTGCCGCGGGCGAGCGCGGCCGTGCCGCCTTTCGAAGCGACATCGCTGACCGGAGATTCCCCCTGACCGGGCCACCTTCGGCATGGGAAAGTGGCCTGACCAGTGGATTGTTAGATCAGCCGGGCGAGCCTGTCAATGCGGTGTTGGGATCGCTAACGTGGTCAGGCCAATTTTCAGCTCAGGGTCGGGCGGGTGGCGTCCCTCTGCGCGGTCAGCACCAGCTCGGCGGCCAGCAGCGCCTGTTTCTGGTCCTGCGCCGTCTGCGTGCGTTCGACGATGTCGGTGACGAATTGCGGCCCGAACGGCAGGGCCACGTCCTTGCAATCGATGTAGCGCGCCTGTTTGCGATCGACGATGTACAGGTGATCGCCTCCCGACAACCCCGATGCGACGTTGATGTATTTGCGCAGCTCGATGTAGCCCTCGGTGCCCAGGATGAACAAACGCCCGTCGCCCCAGGTGCTCAAGCCGTCCGGCGTGTACCAATCGACTCGCACGTAGCCGGTGCCGCCGTTGCCGGTCACCATCATGTCGCCGAAGTCTTCGAACTTCGGATGGTTGGGATGCGCCAGGTTGCCCGTCTGGGCCGCGACGACGCGCGCCTGGGTGCTGTTCGTGTAGTACAGAAACTGATCGGCCTGATGCGAGCCGATATCGGTGAGGATGCCGCCGTAGCGCGCCTTGTCCCAGAACCAGTCCGGGCGCGACGGCGCATTCACGCGATGAGGCGCGAGATTGACGGTCTGAATGACGCGACCGATCGCACCCTGGCGAATCAGCTCGCCTGCATATACGGCCGAGCGGACTTCCAATCGTTCCGAATACATGATCGCGAATTTTCGACCGGTTGCCTCGATCGTCCGGCGTACCTCGGCGAGCTGTTCCAGCGTGACGATGCCGGGCTTGTCCGCCAGGTAATCCTTGCCCGCTCGCATGGCGCGAATGCCGAGCGGTGCGCGCTGATCGGGAATGGGCGCACCGGCAATCAGCTGAATGGACTTGTCCTCGATGATCTCGTGTTCGCTGCGTGCGACCTTCACGTCGCCGAACTTCGCGCGAAAATCGGCGATCTGTTTCGGGTCCGAGCCGTAAACGGCCACCAGCTGGCCACCGCCTCGTTGCACGGCGGCGGTCATGCTGTAAATGTGCGCATGATCGAGGCCGATCACGCCGAAGCGAATGGAATGTTTGCTCGCGGGCGGCTCGGTCTTTGCTTTTTCGCGCGCGGGCGTGCTCTGCGCGAGCGCGGTCGATGACATGGAGGAAGCGATCCCTGCCAGGCCGGCGGATTGCAGAAAAGTGCGTCGATCGGTGTTGCTCATCGCTCGTTCCTAAAGCGTGCGGATTTTGATGCTGCGGAAACGGACCTCGTCGCCGTGATCCTGCAGCAGAATCCGGCCTCGTTCCAGCTGGCCGAAGCCGGCGATGTCCTTGAACTTGCTGTCGGCGACCCGGCGCTGGAAATCCTGCGAGCCGCGCTGATAGCTCAGCACCTTCACGCCGTTGAGCCAGTGCTCGACGGTGCCGTCCGGCCTTGCGACGATGCGTGCATGCTGCCATTCGCCGACTTTCGGCGCGATCCCGAGATTGGACATCAGCCTTTCGCGCGGCTGGATATCGTACAGCGATGCGAGCGTGCGATTGCCATCCTTGCCTTGCTTCGCATCGCCGTGACGTTCGTCATCGAGCAGCTGATATTCCAGGCCCACCGCGCTGTCCGTGCCATAGTCGGCCACGTAATATTTGATGCCGCTGTTCGCGCCCGGCGTGAGCTTGAAGTCCAGCTGCAGCTCGAATGCCTGGAATGTCTGCCGGGTGACGATGTCGCCGCCACCGCTGCCGGTGACGATCAGCTCTCCGTCCTTGATCCGCCAGCCATGCGTGGGCGGGGCGTCGCGCCTGGCGCTGCGCCAGCCGCTCATGGAGCTGCCGTCCCAGAGCAGCTGCCAGCCCTGCCTGCGTTCGACCTCGCTCAGATCGTTGGGCAGGTTGTTACGAACGAAGATGGTCGCGGCGGCGGGCGAGGCGACCGGATGTTCCTTGATGCGCAGCTTGCGCCAGTGAATCTTGCGGCCGGCTTCGTCGGGCTTGTCGATGGAATGAACCTGCAGCGCGATGAAACCTTCTTTATAGGTCGCATCGAGCACGTACGCCGACAGCTGGCCATTGACCCAGGTGCGCAGCGACGGGCCGACGGCCTCGATGCGGATGTGATTCCATTCGTCGAATCTGTACAGCCCGGGCTGGGGATTGAGCGTGCCCGGATACCACCAGCCGCTCACGGCTTCATCGTACAGCCCGCCGGTCCACTGGCGCTCGGACGGATCCAGGTCCATCTGCGGGCCACGCACGCGGCCTTGCATCACTTCCGGGTTGCTCTGGCTGCGGAACTGCACGCCGCTGTTGCTCGGCCCGACCGTTTGTTTGACCTCGAATTCCAGGATGAAATCGTCGAAGCGCCGCTCGGTCGCGAGAAAACTGTTGGGCGAGCCCGCCTGCGTCGTGCCGACGATGGCGCCGTCGACCACTTCGTATTTCGCCGAGCCGTTGATCAGGTGCCAGCCGTTCAGCGAGGTGCCGTCGAACAACGATTGCCATTCGTCGGCGCTGGCCGCGTGCGTGGCGGCGGCGAGCAGCGACAGGGTCGTCAGGCAGGTGAGGACAAACTTCATGTCGAGGTCCCTCGTTGGTGTGACGGTCGCCCATCGATGCGCGGCTGGCCGCGAGCATAACGAATTTCTCTTGTCTGCTGTCGCGCCCGCCGGCTAGGATGAATTTTGTTCCCGCAACCGCGCCGAGTCATGAGTCTGGCACCGTTTCACCTGGCCATTCCCGTTCACGATCTGCCCGCGGCGCGCCGCTTCTATGGCGAAGTGTTCGGCCTGGCCGAAGGCCGTTCGAGCACCCAATGGGTCGATTTCAACTTCTTCGGTCATCAGCTGGTGATTCACGAGCATCCGAAGACGCCGTCGCAGGAGCGCGCGCATACAAATCCCGTCGACGGTCACGATGTGCCGGTGCCGCACTTCGGCGTCGTGCTCGGCTGGGATCAGTGGCAGGCGCTGGCCGATCGATTGCGGTCCTTCGGCATCGACTTCGTGATCGAGCCGCACATCCGCTTTCCAGGCCAAACCGGCGAACAGGCCACGATGTTCCTGCTGGATCCGTGCGGCAACGCGCTGGAATTCAAGGCGTTCAAGGATATCGGGCAGTTGTTCGCGAAATGAGGGCGTCAGGCTCGGTCGCGGTCATGCGGGGGCGGCCGTGCGCAGCGCCCAGGGCTACTCGATCGTGCGCGGCTCATGATCGTCCGGGCCGATGCGGCCGAGCAGGGGCAGCTTGATCGACAGGCTCACCGGATCGACGCCGAAAGTCAGGCCCAACAGGTTCAGTTCCACGCCTTCTTCCCAACCGGCGGCGACGCCCGCCAGGCCGAACATATTGAGTTGAGCGCCGGTGCCGCTCGGCGTGAGCGCCACGGGGTTGAGACCGAGATAATCCTTGCCGATGGCCGTGGGCGGCAGGTCGACGCGCAACTCGGGGACGTCGCGGAGCACGAACGCGGTGAAGGTGTTCGAGTTCGGTCCGGGCCAGATGCGATAGGTGCCGTTGTATGGATAGTTCTGCACCGCCAGTTCGATGCGATCGATCAAAGCGTCGACGCCGGGACCGCGAACATCCCTGAGCAGGTCGGGCTCGGCGCCGAACCAACGGCTGTCGGGCGCCCGCACGCGTGACACGACCGTCGTGCCATCTCGTCGCAATCGATAGCCGATGACTTCGTGCACCGTGAATTCGGAGGCGCCGCTGCGCTTCACGGCGATCCAGGTGTGCACGCCGAAGTAGCCTTTCCAATTGATGGTGCGTGCTGCATACACCTGTACGACGGCTTCGGGGGTCGTGGCCGGGTCCGGGGCAAGGCCGACGGGCTCACGACTGGCCGTGCGCCAGTCGCTGTTGCTCAAGCGTCCGGACTGGCCGAGGTAGGTCATCGAACAAGCCGCATACAGCGGCACACATAGGATCAGCCAGGCGATTCGCCGGCGCTTGGTATTCATCGTTCGGGCTCCCGCTCGCGATAGCGTCCAGCAAATCGAACGACTTTGCAAACGAAGGCGGGCGCGAGCGCTCGCCGCGGCCTGAAGCTTACGGCGATGTCAGAATTCGGCGCGGACGCCGATCGTGTAGCGGCGTCCGGTTTCTTCGAGCAGCAGGATCTGGTTGCGGTAACGACCGACGCGATGCTGGATTTCGTTGCCGAGGTTCACGCCTTCGGCGAACACCGAGAAGTGATCCGAAATCGCGAAGCTGGCGCGCGCATCGATCTGTTGATACGGCTCGACGAAGGTGGGCTCGCCCCCAAAGCCGACTGCGGTCCGCAGGAAACGCTCGCGGCGGTTCCAGGCAACGCGCACTTCCAGCGGACCGTTCTCGTAGAAGCCGACGACGTTATAGGAGTCGCCCAGGCCTTCGAGCGCGAAGGTCTGCGAGACGTCATCCACGTTCAATTCGGCGCCGCTGTCGACCAGCGTCGCGTTCGCGCCCACGCCGAAGCCTCTCCAGACGCCGGGCAGGTAGTCGAAACTGTGCTGGACGCCGATTTCCACGCCCTTGACCGTGGCGCTCTCGAGATTGTCGAGCAGGCTCACCTCGAACACCGGATAGCCGGCGAACAGATCGTCCGAGTCGGCAATGGGCAGGGCGCGATTCTCGACGGTGTTCACCAGAAAGTTCTCGACCTCCTTGTAGAACACGCCGACGGTGATGAAACCATTCTCCTGGTAGTACCACTCGGCCGACAGATCGGCGTTCCGGGATTCGAACGGCTTCAGATCCGGATTGCCGCTGGAGGCCTGCAGATTGCCGGGTCGCGTCGTGCCGATCACGAGGCGCGGTGACAAGGCGCCGAGCGGTGGACGAGTGAGCGTCTTGGAAGCGGCAAAGCGCAACACCACGTCGTCGGTCACGTTCAAACGGAAGCTCAGGCTCGGCAGAAAATCGTTGTACTGGTTGGTCTGGCTGACGGTGACCGGATCGCCCAGCACGGTCGTGTAAAGCGTCGGGTCGCCGCTGTTCACCAGATCCTGCAGCGCTTGAGAGATCCCGAACGCGGTGGTCTTCGTGCGCACATAGCGAGCGCCGACCGTGAGATTCCAGGGCATTCGAGCGAGCGTGCCCTCGAAGCTCGCATCCGCATACAACGCCGCGACTTCTTCTTCGACTCGCGAAGAGTCCGGTCGCTGATGGATTTCGAAGCCGTTGCTCGCAGCCAGTTCGGCCAGCGTGCTCCCAGGTGGGAGGCCTTGTGCAGCATCGCGCGCGCTGGCGGCTTCGGCAGACTCGAGATAGGCGAGCAGCGGATCGATATCGAAGGCCTGCCACGCTGAGGGCACGGACACGCGACCGCCGAGATAACCGGAACCGACGTTATACGGCCGCATCAACTCATCGGGGATGTCGACGAAGTAGCCGCAGTACATGCACAGGATGTTGTTATCGGACAGCCGGGTGTCGCGGCGCTGTTTCTCTTCCGAATAGTAGCCCCCGACCGTGACGCGCTTGAGCACATCGTGCTCGGGCTGCCATTGCGCTTCGATGCGATGCTCGAGGATCCTGTCTTCGAGGTCCGCACCGCCGCCGAGGGGACCGCCGCCCGTGCCGCGCAGATTGAAGTGAGCCACCGGCAGACTCGGATCGACGTAGTCCGCTGCCGGCACGCCCGTGACCGTGGGAATGCCGTTGGGTCCGTACGAAAGCGTGTAGATATCCTTGCGGAAGCCGACGACCGCCACGTTGGTGCCTTCCGCGCCGCCGGACCTGGCGCGAGACCACGACGAGTCGAGCGTGACATTGACGCTGTCGCTCACGTCCCAGGCGAGATTGAGACCGCCGGCATAGATATCGGTGGGGCGATCGCGTTCGGAGCGGGTGAAGTCGATCGCGGCATCGATCGTTTGCGTGATGCTCGTCGCGGTTCGATGCTCGTCGAACTGCGCATTCGTGATGATGGACGGCGTGACGAAGAAGCCGAGCGAGTTCGCCTCGGTGAACACACTGAACTGGTCGTACATGCCGTCGACCGTCAGGCGCAGGCGATCCGAGATCTGATATTGAAACGTAGCGTTGACGTTGATTCGCTCGCGATCTTCATCGACCGGGCTGACGTTCAGATTCTGCGGAATGAAGAACTGATCGTCGGCGGCATAGCCTTGCGCGGCCAGGTCATCGGCGATCAATGTCATGCTGTCACGAGGCGCGGTGAGATAACCGTCGGTGAGGATGCGTTCGGAGCGGTTCTTGCGCCTTTGATACGAAGCGGAGGCGAGCAGGCCGATGCGTCCGTCGGCGAACGTGTCGCTGATCATGCCGAACACTTCGGGCGTCGTGTTCTCGGACAGATCCTCATACAGCGCTTTGGCGGAAAGGATGCTCTTGAAATCGCCGAGCTCCAGCGGTCGCGGTGTATGCAGCAGGATCGCGGAACCGATACCGCCTTCCTGGAGCAGGGCCGTTGCGCTCTTGTAAACATCGACGCGGGAGATCAGCTCGGCGGGCAGCACGTCGAAGTTGAACGAGCGCGCGCCGGTGTCCGAAGCGAGTCGACGACCGTTGAGCAGCACCGTGTTGAACTCCGGCCCAAAGCCGCGCACCGTGACGCCTTGGCCTTCACCGCCGCTGCGATCGATGGACACGCCGGTGATTCGCTGCAGGGATTCGGCGATGTTTGTATCGGGGAACTTGCCCAGGCTTTCCGAAGCGATCGAGTCGACGATCTGATCCGAGTCGCGCTTGATCTCCATTGCCTGGCGCAAGCTGCTGCGAATGCCCGTGACGACGACTTCCTCCAGGTTTTGTTGAGCGGCACTGGATTGCGCGGCGGCGGGGCCGCCCGCAACTCCAAACATGACGGCCGAAGCCGCCGAAGCCAGACGAACGTTCTTCACGATCCAAGGTCTGCTGATGCGTGGCACGCGTTGTTCTCCGGGCTCTGCGTTGATGGGCCTCGCGCGCGCGGGGGGCGGGGGCGCGACGGGCAAAATCGTGACGGTGTGTTCGTTCAGATACTTGAATGTGAGGCCGGTGCCCGCGAGCAGCTTCGTCAGCGCTTCTTCGGGCGTGAGCTCGCCGACCGCACCCTGCGTGTTCAGAGTGTCGACCTCCTCGGACACGTAGACGAGCTGAAAGCTGCGCTCCCTGGCCAGGCTTTGCAGCGCCAGCCCGAGGCCCTGCGACGGAATATCCGTTTGTTTCCTGGCCGCAGCCTGCGACTCCGCCGTGCCGGACAGTCCCATCAGCGCCAGGCAAACAGCTGCTACGCTTACTCGCATGACATCCCCCAGCCGCGCTCGCACGCGGCTCGTTCTCGATCTGTCGTTCCAGCCGTCGTCTGAGGTGCGACGGCTCGTCGGTTACCGTTGCCGGGTCAGGTAGATCGCATCGTCGCTCTCCACCACATGCACACCGGCGCGCTCGCGCAGGAATTGCAGCAATGCGCCTGGATCGCTCGAAGCGAACACGCCGCTGATATGAAAGTCGTACAGCTCCGGGTCCTGCACGATGAGCTGCCGCTGGTTGTAGCGATTGAACTCTTCGGCGACCTCGGTGAGCGTCGCGGCTTTGAATATCAGCTGTTTCTGGGTCCAGGCGATGGCGCGTGCGACATCGGCCTGCGCGATCCTCCTGGCGGCTTGCTCGCCGACCGAGATCTGTTCGCCCGCGGCGAGCAGGATTCCAGCACCGCTGTCATTGGGCAGCCTCGGCATCGGTTCAGTCATCTCGACCGTCACCGGCTCGATGCGGGCATCGGGCACGTCCGTCAGCACGGAAACTCGACCTTCGACGACTGTCACGACCGTGCCCTCGCGTCTCTTGTTCACATCGAACTGCGTTCCCACCGCGCGCACTCGCGTGCCATCGCTGGTGACGATGAAGGGCCGCGCCGGGTTCCTGGCCACCCGGAACAGCGCCTGGCCTTCCAGCAGCTCCAGCGCGCGCTCGCGCTGGGAATAACGAACCCGCACTCTGGAGCGGGCGTTGAGCTCCATGGTCGAACCGTCCGGCAGAGTGATCGAACGTTGCTCGCCGACCTGGGTGACGTAGACGGGTTCGAGAAACAAATGAATCCACACGAACGCGGCCAGACCGATGACAATGCAGGCGACCACCGCCGCCCACCGTGCGTGAGAAAGGGCGGAGGGGGCTCGCACGGTGGACGGGGTGTTCAAGCGAGTGACGTTGCTTTGCTCTGCGCGCGCTTCCGCGATGAGCGTGTCGGTGTCCCAGCGACGCTCTGCATCCAGCATCGGGCCTTCGTCCCAGATCGCGGCCAGCTCCAGATAGGCACTCAAGTGTTGTGGTGACTGACGCAGCCACGCATCGAACTTGCGGCGCGTTCGGTCGTCGAGCGAGCCGCTGCGGCAGTTCACGAACCACTCCGATGCTTCGGAGTAGATCTGCGCGTTGAGCCGGGCGGAGGGGTGACGCGGCATGGCTCAGCCTCGCTCCAGCCGCTGACGCAATTGCACCAGCGCTTGCATGAGGTTCTTTTTCACCATCGGCAGCGACGTGCCGAGTCGCCCGGCGATTTCATCGAGCGACAGACCGTCTCGACGATGCAGCAGGAAGGTGGCGCGCAGTTTGGGCGACAGGCGATCCAGCTCGGACTGCAGTTGTTCCAGACACTGTTGTGCATCCAGTTCGAGCACTGGATCCACATCGGGGACCGCGCGTGCGGAGTTCAGCATTTCGCTCAGCTCGATCGAGGGCGGTGTCGCCGACTGTCGCAGCGAATGCTGTTGAACGACGTGTTGCGCGACCGTGAACAGATAAGCCTCCGGCGATCGGATCGATTCCACGTTCGGGACGCGCAACATCCGCAGATACACTTCCTGCAACATATCGGGCACGTCGGCGGCATTGCGCGTACGCAGGAGCAGGAAGCGGCGCAGTTTCACGCCGTGGCTGGCAACCAAGCCGGTAATCAATGCGCGAGCAGCCTCGGCTGACATGGTTCTCCGGATGTCGGCCCGTGAAGTCGTAACCTTGTGCAGTCTTAAGAGCGTTCGCCGCGAATCTGGTTACCGCGTCGAGGCACTTTGTTCGAGCTACACCGGCGTGAGGCTGTAAAGCAGGGAGGCGTGGGGCGCGAGAGTGGCGGAGACGCGGTCGCGAACGGTGCCGATGTCTCGCTGTGCCCAGAGATCGCGAACCTTGGCGGATTCGAGTCCCAGGCGCGCGAGATCGAAATGAACGGGCTTGCTGTCCGGCTGGTCGCTGATGTTGAACATCGCGAGATAGCGCGCTTCGCCCCGTTCGGCACGCGCTGTCCAGGTGCGCACGTTTTCGATGAGCGCGGCCGGTTTGTTGTCGCGGCTGGCCTGGTTGACCGCGAGCACTTCGCGATTGGTCAACAGCGCGAGCGTCGCAGGGTCGAGGTGCCGCAGATCGCCGCCCATGATCAGCGGTGAGCGCGCGATGGACCACAACGTCATCAACGTGCGTTGCTCGTCCGGCGTGAACCGGCAATCGCGCTTGCCCATCTGCAATCGGCCGAGCGGCAGCATGTCCGCGTCCGGCCAGCGGCCCGGCTGACGAAACATCGACCAGTTCTCCAGTCGTGTGAACTGCGCCTTCAGCTGCGGCCACTCATCCCAGAAGTCATCGCTGATGCGCCACATCTGCGCATGCCGGCGCACGTGCTCGCCGCTGGTGAGCGGCGTCTCGCCAGGCGACAGGCTCAGGATCATCGGACGTCCGCTGGCCTGGATCGCTCGCTGCGCGGCCTCGATCTCCGGCGCGTTCGCGTCGTAAGGCCGGCTCATGTCGTCCATCTTCACGAAGTCGACACCCCAGGAGGCGAACAGTGCGAACACGCTGTCGTAGTACTGCTGCGCACCGGGCTTGCTCATGTCGACGCCGTACATGTCCGGGTTCCAGGGGCACACGCTGGCCGTGTTTGCGATGTCGCGCGCTTTCCATTTGCCGCCGAGGATGGGCAGGTTGCGCTCCACCGCGAGCCGGGGAATGCCGCGCATCAGGTGCACGCCGAACTTCAGTCCCAGGGCGTGGACTTTGTCGGCGATGGGCTTGAAGCCTGCACCTTTTACACTGGAAGGAAATCGATTCGGTGCCGGCAGCAGGCGCGCGTGCTCATCCATCGTCGGGATGGGCTTGGTGTTGTACTCGTAGCCCGTCGCCGCGCCTTCATACCATTGAATGTCGATAGTGAAGATGTCGTAACCGAACGGCTTCAATTCGCGCGCCATGATTTCGGCGTTCGCGATCGCCTGCTCCTCGGTGATGGTCGTGGCGAAGGAATTCCAGCTGTTCCAGCCCATCGGCGGAGTGGGTGCGAGCAGGGGCGCACCGCCGCCGCTCGCCGTTGGCGCGGCCTGCGATGTCGATGATGCGCTCTGCGTGATCAGCCCGAGCGCACCCGCAGCCGCGAGCAATTCGCGGCGGTTGATTCCTGTCGACACTCTTCATCCCCCGAGTCAGTCCTGACTAAGAGCGGGGAACCACTGGAGTGGTTACCGCCGCCACGGACTTTTTTAATTGTATGAGTAATACCGGAAGATGCAAACCCGACGCTAGCGGCTTCGCTTCACGAGCTGCACTTCGACCTCCACCAGCATGCCGGGCTGAACCAGGCCGGCAACCTGCACGGTCGAGCGTGCCGGCAGGTTCGGTTGTTCGGCCGTGCCGAAAAACTGAGAGTACGCGGCCATGAAGCCATCGAAGTCCATGCGGCCGCCCTTGGCCGGATCGCCGACCAGGTAAACGGTCATCGCAACCACGTCACCGAAATCCAGGCCGAGCTGGTCGAGCGATTCTTTGATTCTCGCGAAAGTGCTCAGCGCCTGGGCTTTGGTATCGCCCCAATAGGCAGCCGTGCCCGCGGGAGCTTTCGGATCGAGCGGGGCAGGCGTGGTGCCGCTATGAAAGAGAATGCTGGCACCGGCGGGAACCTCGACGGCTCGCGCGATCGGAAATTTCGAGCCTCCGAGCAGTGGATGCCGTACCACGTCGGCGGCATGCGCGCTGCTGGCGAGCAGGGCGGAGCAGATTACAGCGTTGGCAAGACGGACGAGGCGGGTCATCGGTTCTCCTTGTTGTCGAGGTATGAGAGTCAGGTGGTGCTCGCGCGGACTCGCTTGTCGATGTCCGCGATCGCATGGAAGGTGGAATGTAGCGCACCTTCCTGCCAGCCGGGGTGATAGCTCATCTGATCGCCGATCAGATAGTGGTGGCCGGCCGGCGCCTGCAGCGTCTTGAAGCATTGGGATTGCAACGGCTCGCTCCACTGCGCGGGGCAGCCGAACATATGATTCATCCGATGCCAGGCAATGCTGATGCTGCTCTCGACATGACGGCCGTAGCCGGGATGGATTTTCTCGCCTTGCTGGATGGCCAGCGCCACTCTCTGCGCCGGCGGCAATCGCGCAAACTTCTCGGCCACCTCGTCGCTGAAAGTGTAGGCGCCGAGCATCACGCCCTTCTGGCGGTGGATGCCATGCGCCGGATACCACAGCTGCATGATGTCCTGCAGGGTCCAGGAGATGCCTCCATAGATGCCCTCGCTCTCCCAGAAACGCTGTTTCATTTGCAGCCCGATCTTGAACAGCTTGCCGTGCGGCACGGCAGTGAGCGCGTCGGCGTATTCCTTGGGGAAGTTGTGCTCGATGCGCGCCAGCAGGTGCATGGGAATGCACGTCAGGCAGAAGTCCGCGTGCGCATCGACGATCCCGCCCGCGTGGCGATAGCGCACGTCGACGCCCGACGCACCGAGCCGGATGGACTGTACGGGCGAGCTGAGCTTCACCCGGTGCCCGATCTTCGCCATGAATGCCGTGACGATGCGATCCATGCCGCCCACCGGCTCCATCATCATTGCGGACTGATCGTCCAGCTCGCTGAAGCTCATCAAGTAGATGAACCCCGAGCGCAGCAACTCGCGGGCATTCAGCGGCTGCTTGAAGGCTGGCGGGCTCGCGTAGTCGTGAGTGGCGTAGCCCGCGCGCGTCGAGCTGACGTACTTGAAGCGGCTGTCGAGCTCGCCGAACTGGCGCAGATACTCGAGCAGCTGCTGATAGTCGGTGCCATTGAACGCCGTGCCGAAGCTCTCCGGCCGCACGGTCTTGGCGAGCAGTTCGGCGACGAAGCCGCGCGAGTCGGCGATGTATTCGCGATTGCGCACCGGTCGGCCGCCGAACATGGCATCGTCCTGCACCCAGGCGTTGCGGTTCTCGTTGATGAAAGGCGCGAGCGCCACGCCCAGCTCCTTGCAGTAGCCCAGCAACGAGGCGTGGTGACCGGGAATGCGTGCCGGACCGGCGTTGAAATAAAGATCCGGATCGCGATCGAACTCGCACGTTTGCGGGTACTCCGCTTCATCGATCAGGTCGCCGCCACGCAAGGTGAGATTGCGGCCGCCGGCACGATGCGAGGCTTCGATGACTTGCACGTCATAACCTTTGCGGTCGAGCTCGTAGGCGGCGGCCAGGCCGGAGATGCCGGCGCCCAGGATCAAGACGGATTTGCGCTTGCGCGCCGGCACGGGAGCGATGTCCGGTCGCGGCGTGTGTGCGCTCATCGGCAGCAAGCCCATGCCAACCGCGGCTCGATACACGGCAGTCGAGCCGCCGAATGCGCCGACCAGGTGCAGAAACGTGCGTCGTGAGAGCGATGCGTTCGTCATGTGTTGTTCTCCAAAGCAGACGCGGCGTCTGCACACCGCGCCATTTCCATTGCTCCATCCGGCTAGAAATTGATGTTGAGCCGCGCGTACCAGAAGCCGCCGTTGAAGCCCATGGGCGAGCCGGTGGGATAGATCGCGCCGCTGTTGAGCTCGGGATTGGGAAAGCGGTCGGGCGTGTTGTCGAAGACGTCCTGTGCGCCGATGGTGAGCGTGTAGCCCTCGGTGATCCGGTAGCTCGCTTCCAGATCCACCAGCAGCTCGCCGCCGTACTTGCCATCGAACTCGCCGCTGGCGTCCGCGCCGATATCCAGTGCGACGATGTAGGAGTCGTAGTAGCTGGTGCGCGCCATGAAGCTCCATGGGCCCACCGAATGCGTGCCCGTGAGAATCGCGCGATACCCGGGCAATTGATCTTCCAGTTGTATCTTGCGGGTGGCGTCCGCCAGCGCGGTGATCTCCTTCAGTCGGGTGTCGGTCCAGTTGAGTGCCAGGGTCAGGCTCGAACTGCCGCCCGCCAGCGCGAACGGCAGGGTCGCGACCAGATCGATGCCCTGCGTTTCCGTCTCGAAGTCGTTGGTGAAGAACTGGAATGCGGTGAGTGTGGAGGCGCCGGGCACGCCGCTCGTGCTCAACTGGTCGAGAATCGCAATCTGCGCCGGATCGGTCCGATCGATGTCGATCAGGCTGCTCAGCGCGATCCGGTCCTCGAGCGTGATGTTGAAATAATCGAGCGTCACGCCCACGGGTCCCAGATCGAACGTCGTGCCCAGCGTCCAGTTGAATGACTCTTCCGGTTTGAGCGGCGCGGCGGAGAATGCTCCGTCGGAGGCGACGTTGGCCAGCGCGATGGCGATCGGATTGGTGGGCGGCAGCACGCCGGTTTCGCTCAGCTGGCCGTTCACCATTTGCGTGATGGTGCGAACGATGTTTGCCTGTCCCGGCGTGGGGGCGCGGAAGCCAGTGCTGACGGTCGATCGAACCGCGAAGCGGTCGGTGAGCTCGTAGCGTGCCGCCAGTTTGAAATTGGTGGTCGTGCCAAAGTCGTCGAAGTCTTCCCAGCGCACGGCGGAGCCGAGGATCAACCTGTTCGTCACATCTGCTTCGAGATCCAGATAGAGCGCGATGTTGTCGCGCGCGAACACGCCTTCGGATTGCGGACCGTAGCCGCTGTAGCCATTCGAGCCGGAGCTGAAGCCCTGGCTCGCGAGCGGCCCGATCTGATAGGACTCGAGCTGGCCGCGCTCGATCTCGAATTCCTCTTCGCGCCATTCGAAGCCGAACGCGACGTTCAGTGGCGAGGCCAGGCCCGAGAGCGCGAGCGGGTAGGCCAGATCGATGTTGAAGTTGGTATCGGTCTGATGATTCACGCCCGGCTTGAAGCGCGTCGGGGTATCCGGCCCGAGCGAGGCGTTGACGGTGTTAGAGATGAGAAACTCGACCTCGCTGCTGCCGTAGGCGGCACTCACGTCGTAGCGCAGGCCATTGGCGAACGTGCCGCGCAGGCCGGCGACCGCGGACTGATCGGTGATCTTGCCGCCGAAGCGGGGTGTGAACCCGCCGGGGAACATCTCATTGAACACGAAACACTCCGAGTCCAACGCGCCGCCGGATGAAATCAGCGCGAGCGCAACGGGATCGGGCGCATCGTTGTCGATCGCCACGGTGGGGCAGGAGATGGCGTTATCCGGGTTCAGGTCCGCGACCAGCAGCGTTTCACCGCCGTCGTTCGAATACACCGCGGCGCGCGTGTTCGGGTTGCGATAGAAGAAGCCACCGTCGACCTCGCGGCTCGCATAGTTGCCGAAGAAATAGCCTTCGAGGTTCGTCGTGAACTCGTAGCCGGTGTTGGCGAAGAACTTGATCGAGTCCTTGATCTTCGGCTGCCCCCACACCTGCGCCGGCGTGAGCACCGCTGTGTTGCCGGCATCGATCAGCGCTTGTGCATCGGCACGCTGCGCGCTGCGTGAAGTCGGGTCCGATTCGCTCAGCTCGAAGCTGAGGTTGGCGAATCCGTTCGCGCCGAGCGGCAATCCCATGTTTCCCGCCAGCTGCGAAGTCGCGCCATCGCCCGCGTAGTACTGGCCGTACCGAGCTTCGAATGCAGTGCCTTCGGCCGAGTCCTTCAGTTGGAAGTTGATGACACCGGCGATGGCATCGGAACCGTACTGCGCGGCCGCGCCGTCCCGAAGCACTTGCACTTCCTTGAGTGCGATGGTCGGAATGGGGCCGACATCGGGGCCTTGAGCGCCATCGGACAGACCGTCGCCCAAAAACGTAATCACGCCGCCGCGATGCCGACGCTTGCCGTTCACCAGTACGAGCGTGTTGTCCGGAGGCAGACCCCGCAGGTTTGCCGGCCGTACCAGCGTCGACTCGTCATTGATGGGTTGTTGTGCGACGTTGTAGGAGGGCACCAGGCTGCGCAGCATGTTGTCCATGTCCGGCGCCCCGACGCTCTCGAACTGGGCCGCGGAGATCACATCGACTGGAGCCACTGTGTCGGGCGCATTCGCGCGGCGGGAACCGACGACGGTGACTTCTTCGACGCTTTCGTGTGCCGGTTCGGCCGGTGCTTGGAAAGAGATCGTCGTGCCAGCAGTGCCCAGTGCTCCGAGAATGGCCAGTCGTAACGAAACCGAATGCTTGTCCATGGTCGTCTCCCGTGTGTTTGTATGTATTCATCCAAACCACGAAAACGTCGGCTCCATGCCGACACGACAGACCGCTCTTCGATGAGGTGGCCTGGCGCAGCATTCGATCGGTCAGGATCTGAATGCCGTAATCTCCCTTGGTTGTATCGATCGGCTCAAAACGAATTCGCTCTTGTTGCAACAAGCTGGCCAACTCGATACGAGCCTCGCCCGGGATCGAGGCGGGTCTCGATAGTTGTTTGTTTTATCTTTAGTTGGATGAAACGTTTGTTGGAGATGCGGGTGCCGGCGGCGCTGATGGGCTTGCCCCGCGACGGTGCTTGTATACGAGCACGGCACCGCGAACGCGCGGCGCACTATTGTTGGGCGGGAATGGCCCGCAGAATGGACCGGCTCTCTTCCGCTGTCTTATGAATGATCGCCGCACCTTTCTCGAGCAGGAAGCTGCGGAACGCCACCGCGATCGGCGACAGGTGTTTGTCGCGCATGTGGATCACGAACCAGTCGCGGATCAGCGGCAGGCCGGTCACGTTCAGGATCACGAGCTTGCCGGCGGCGAGCTCGAGGCCCACGGTGTGGATGGAAATGAAGCCGATGCCCATGCCGGCCATCACGGCTTGCTTGATGGTCTCGTTGCTGCTGACTTCCATGGAGGCGCGGATCGGCACGCCCCGCTTGCTGAACACGTGCTCCATCGACGCACGGGTTCCGGAGCCTTCCTCGCGAATGATGAAGCTCTCGCTGCCCAAACGCTCCAGCGGAATGCGTCGCTTGCCGGCGAGCGGATGATTGGGCGATGCGATCACGACCAATGGATGTTTCGCAAACGGCTCGGCGACCGTGATCAGCTCGCGTGGCGGTCGGCCCATGATGACAAGATCCGTTTCGTTGGCCGCGAGCTGTTGAATGATTTCTTCCCGGTTGCCCACCGTGAAATGGATCGTGACTTCCGGATAAGAAGGCGCGAACGCCGAGAGCAGCGAGGGCGCGAAATACTTCGCGGTGCTGACCGCGCCGAGTTTCAGCACGCCACGTTTCAGGCCGCGCATCGCCGCGAGTGATTCGCCCGCCTCACGCAGCAATTCGGTGACTTGGGATGCGTAACGCAACAGCTCATCGCCGGCCGCGGTGAGATGGATCTGTCGCCCGACGTGTTCGAGCAGCGGCAGTCCGACTTCGATTTCGAGCTGCTTGATCTGCTGTGAGATCGCGGGTTGCGTGAGATGCAGCTCGCGCGCGGCCTTGGTGAACGAGCGATAGCGCGCCACCGACGCGAACACGCGCATCTGCCGCAAAGTGATGTTCCGCATGGCGACTCCAGCGAACCGGATCCCCATTGCGCTAAATAAGAGAATCTTATTCTGAGGTCAACTATTTCGAATTGGACCTAATAGGCGCAGGCGACCACATTGTGACCCACAGCTTGGCGGCACACTCGAGGCATGGGCTATGAAGAGAATCGGCAATCGCACTGCATCGGATCCGGTGGCCGAACGCTACCGGGCTGGCGTGTTGAAGTACGCGCAAATGGGTTATTGGGACAGCGGCTACCAGCCCAAGGAAACCGATGTGCTGGCGCTGTTCCGCATCACACCACAGGACGGCGTCGATCCGAGCGAAGCCGCCGCCGCGGTCGCCGGTGAGTCGTCAACAGCGACGTGGACGGTGGTGTGGACCGATCGATTGACTGCCTGCGATCGGTATCGCGCCAAGGCCTACAAGGTCGAACCGGTGCCCGGCTCGCCGGGACAGTACTTCGCCTATATCGCTTACGATCTGGACTTGTTCGAGCCCGGCTCGATCGCGAATCTGACCGCGTCCATCATCGGCAACGTGTTCGGCTTCAAGCCGCTCAAGGGCCTGCGCCTGGAAGACATGCGCCTGCCGGTGGCGTATGTGAAGACCTTCGACGGCCCCGCGACCGGCACGATCGTCGAGCGCGAGCGGCTCGACAAGTTCGGCCGGCCGCTGCTGGGCGCCACGGTGAAGCCCAAGCTCGGCCTGTCCAGCAAGAACTACGGGCGCGTGGTGTACGAGGCGCTGCAGGGCGGCCTGGACTTCACCAAGGACGACGAGAACATCAACTCGCAGCCGTTCATGCACTGGCGCGATCGTTTTCTCAACTGCATGGAAGCGGTGAATCGCGCACAGGCCACCAGCGGCGAGATCAAGGGACACTATCTCAACGTCACCGCCGCGACCATGGAAGATATGTACGAGCGCGCCGAGTTCGCCAAGGAGCTGGGCTCGGTGATCGTGATGATCGATCTGGTGATCGGCTACACCGCGATCCAATCGATGGCGCGGTGGGCGCGCAAGAACGACATGATCCTGCATCTGCACCGCGCCGGTCACAGCACGTACACGCGTCAGAAGAATCACGGCGTTTCATTTCGCGTCATCTCCAAGTGGATGCGCCTCGCCGGCGTCGACCATCTGCATGCGGGCACCATCGTCGGCAAGCTCGAAGGCGATCCAAACTCGGTGCAGGGCTTCTACAACGTGCTGCGCGAGCCGCTCAATCCAGTGGATCTGCCGCGTGGCATTTTCTTCGAGCAGAACTGGGCCGGGTTGCCCGGGGTCATGCCGGTCGCCTCAGGCGGCATTCATGCGGGGCAGATGCATCAACTGCTGACGTATCTGGGCGATGACACGGTGCTTCAGTTCGGCGGCGGGACGATCGGACATCCGATGGGAATCGCTGCCGGGGCCACCGCGAATCGCGTGGCCCTCGAATCGATGGTGCTGGCGAGAAACGAAGGCCGGGACATCTGGCGCGAAGGGCCGGCGATTCTGGCTGATGCCGCCAAGCACTGTCAGCCGCTACGGGCAGCGCTGGATACCTGGGGCGAAGTCACGTTCGATTACGCGAGCACCGACACTCCCGACTTCGTTCCGACCCCGACCGCGGCCGCTTGAGCCGCTCGATATTCCTACGCGAGAGCACAGTCATGCGACTCACTCAAGGCACTTTCTCATTTCTTCCGGACCTCACCGACCAGCAGATCAGCTCGCAGATCGAGTACTGCCTGCAGCGCGGCTGGGCCGTGTCCGTGGAGCACACCGAGGATCCGCATCCCCGCAACACGTATTGGGAAATGTTCGGCATTCCCATGTTCGATCTGAAGGACGCCGCCGGCATCATGCGAGAAGTGGACGAGTGCCGGCGCACTTTCCCGAATCGGTACGTGAAGGTCAATGCGTTCGACTCGACGCGGGGCATCGAATCGCTGCGCCTGTCGTTCATCGTGGCGCGGCCGCAGGAAGAGCCTGGCTTCGAATTGCTGCGTGAGGAAGGGCCGGGACGACTGGTGAGATATGCGTTGCGCTCGTACGCGACGCGACGGCCGGAAGGGCATCGGTATTGAGCAGCGCCGCGAGGATCTTCGTCGATGAATTCCGTCCCCAAAACCGCTGACGACTTCAACCTCGACGCCGCGTTCCGCGACTCTCATGTCGCCGACGTGCTCGATCAGCTCGACAGCGAGCTGGTCGGCCTCGCGCCGGTGAAGACGCGCATTCGTGACATCTGCGCACTGCTGCTGGTCGACACGCTGCGTCGACAGGCCGGCTTGAGCACCGAAGCTCTCTCGCTGCACATGAGCTTCACCGGCAATCCGGGTACCGGCAAGACCACCGTCGCGCTGCGCATGGCCGAGATCCTGCATCGACTCGGCTACGTTCGCAAAGGTCACATGGTCGCGGTGACTCGCGACGATCTCGTCGGCCAGTACATCGGCCACACCGCGCCGAAGACACGCGAAGTGCTCAAGCGCGCCATGGGCGGGGTGCTGTTCATCGACGAGGCCTACTATTTATATCGGCCGGAGAACGAGCGCGACTACGGGCAGGAGGCGATCGAAATCCTGCTGCAGGAGATGGAGAACCATCGCGACGATCTGGTGGTCATCCTGGCCGGCTACGAAGACCGCATGGATCGTTTCTTCCGCAGCAATCCAGGCATGTCCTCGCGCATCGCGCATCACATCGCTTTTCCGGACTACACCCCCGCGGAATTGCTGGCCATCGCGGATCTGATGCTCGAGCAGATGCAATACACGCTGAGCCCCGAGGCTCGGGCCGCGCTGGAGGAATATATAGAGCGTCGCCAGGCCCTGCCGCACTTCGCCAATGCCCGATCCATTCGCAATGCGCTGGACCGCGCCCGGTTGCGGCAAGCCAGCCGCTTGTTCGGCAGGCGTGACACGTCGCTCGCAAAGAACGATCTGATGACCATCGAAGCGGCGGACATCCGGGCCAGCCGCGTGTTCGCCGAGCCCCCACCTGCAGAACGACAGGGAGAATTGCATCCATGACGCTCGCGCCGAGAACGTTGACCCGATTCCTGATCGAGGAGCAGCGCCGCCACGCGGGCGCGACCGGCAACTTCACTGCACTGGTGAACGATGTGCGACTCGCCTGCAAGCGGATCGCGACGCTCATCGGCAAGGGCGCGCTGTCGGGCGCCTATGGAGATGCGGGAGTGGTCAACGTTCAAGGCGAGGTGCAGAAGAAACTCGATGTGCTCGCCAACGATATTTTCATCCGCACCAACGAATGGGGCGGCCAGCTCGCGGGCATGGTGTCCGAAGAGATGGAAAAGCCGTACGCCATTCCGGCGGAGTATCCCACTGGCAAGTATCTGCTGCTGTTCGACCCACTGGACGGCTCCTCGAACGTGGACGTGAATGCCGCCGTTGGCAGCATCTTCTCCGTGCTGCGCTGTCCTGAAGGCGTCACGGACCCGTCCGAGGAGCATTTTTTACAGCGGGGCATCGAACAGGTCTGCGCCGGGTACGCCATCTATGGTTCGTCCACCATGCTCGTACTGAGCACCGGGCGAGGCGTGCACGGCTTCACGCTCGATCGAGAGATCGGCGAGTTCATGTTGACCCATCCGGATCTGCGGATTCCGGAAACCACCTCGGAGTTTGCCATCAATGCATCCAATTCACGGTACTGGGAATCTCCCATCAAGCGCTACGTGCACGAATGCCAGGAAGGAGCCTCGGGTCCGCGCGGTCGCGATTTCAACATGCGCTGGGTGGCCGCAGTGGTGGCCGAAGCTCATCGCATTCTCATGCGTGGCGGCGTTTATATGTATCCGCGCGATCGCAGGGACCTGACCAAGCCCGGCCGCCTGCGCCTGCTGTACGAGGCCAATCCGCTCGGCTTCCTGATCGAGCAGGCGGGCGGGCGCGCCAGCACGGGCCGGGAGCCGGTGCTGACCATCCAGCCCGACAGCCTGCATCAACGCATCGGTTTCATATTCGGCGCACGCGCGGAGGTCGAGCGCATCGAGCGCTATCACCGCGAGTGCAACGATTTCGAGTTCAAGGCGCCGTTGTTCGGCACTCGCAGCGTGCTCAGAAATCCCGCATAGGCAAACCTCCATGTCAGCCACACATCCCATCATCGCAGTCACCGGCTCGTCCGGCGCCGGCACGACCTCGGTGTCGAAGACGTTCGAGCAGATCTTCCGGCGCGAGGCCCTCACGGCCGCGTTCGTCGAAGGCGACAGCTTCCATCGCTATGATCGCGCCGGCATGAAACAGCAGATGGCCGATGCCATTGCGCGTGGCGATCAGTACTTCAGTCACTTCGGCCCGGACGCGAATCTGTTCGCCGAGCTCGACGGTTTGTTCAGAAGCTATGGCGAGAGCGGACAGGGGCGGCGGCGCAAATATCTGCATGACGATCAGGAGGCCGCGCCGTATGGACAGCCGCCCGGCACGTTCACCGAATGGGAGGAGCTGCCGGAGGGGACGGACCTGCTGTTCTACGAGGGGCTGCATGGCGCCGCGGCGCACGAAGACATTCAGATCTGGAAGCATGTCGATCTGCTGATCGGGGTGGTGCCGGTCATCAATCTCGAATGGATTCAGAAGCTGCATCGCGATCGTTCCACGCGCGGTTATTCGACGGAGGCGGTGGCGGACACCATCCTGCGGCGGATGCACGACTACGTGCACTACATTTGCCCGCAGTTCTCCCGCACGCACATCAATTTTCAACGCGTTCCCGTCGTGGACACGTCGGATCCGTTCATCGCGCGTTTCATTCCGAGACCCGACGAATCGTTTCTGGTGATCCGCTTTGCCAGTCCGCACGGCATCGACTTTCCGTATCTGCTCGCGATGCTGCACGACTCGTTCATGTCGCGGCCGAACACCATCGTGTGCCCGGGCGGCAAGATGGATCTGGCCATGCAGCTCATCTTCACGCCGATGATTCTGCGCCTGATCGAGCGGCGCAGGGAATCGCTGGCGCGCAAATCACAGCGCTCCACCCAGGCATTTCTGGAACCGACGTTCTGATGTGAGGTCGTCATGCCGAAACTCCTCGATTGCGTCGCCGCCGTGTCATTCGATCTGGATGGCACGCTCATCGACACCGCGCCGGATCTGGGCGCGGCGGCCAACATGATGCTGGTCATGCTCGGCGGCCGGCCGCTGCCGGACGAGCAGATTCCCGGGCTGATCGGCGCAGGCATCGATGAGTTCGTCAAGCGGGTGCTGACTCGAAGCGGCGTGATGCCGGATGGGCACTTGCACGAGACGGCGGCCGCATTGTTTCGGGATCTGTACGGACAACGCGTGTTCCAGCGCGGGCGTCTGTATCCCGATGTGCTGATGACATTGCACACGTTGCGTACGCTCGGGCTCACCCTGTGTTGCGTGACGAACAAGGAGCGCAGGTTCGCTCATGCCTTGCTGGAGCTGGCCGGCATCAGCGGGTTCTTCGCGGCGGTGCTGTGTCCGGCGCGCCCCGAGGATAGAAAGCCGAGTCCGTCACTGCTGTATTCGGCCTGTTCGCTGAGCGAGGTCGAGCCCGCCGACATGCTGTTGATCGGCGATTCGCGGACCGACATCCAGGCGGCGCACGCCGCGGGCTGTCGTGTGGTGGCGGTCGACTATGGCTATCACCGCGATCAGCCGCTGGAGGAATTGCGGCCGGACGCCATCGTCAGCAACCTGAAGGAGATCATGGAGCTGAGTGTGCGTCCCCGCAGCGGGACTCGTGCATTGAGGGCAATCCCATGAGCGCCGAGCTCGACGTGCAACGCTCCAAGCCTCGCACTCTGGGGCCGCGCCAGGAAGGCATCAACGTGCTGCGTGCGCTGGCGATGGACGCCGTGCAAAAGGCCAACTCGGGCCATCCGGGCATGCCGATGGGCATGGCCGAGATTGCCGAGGTGCTCTGGCAACGTCATCTGCGCCACAACCCCGCGAACCCGGAGTGGTTCAACCGCGACCGCTTCGTGCTCTCGAACGGGCATGGCTCGATGCTGCTGTACTCGCTGCTGCATCTGACCGGTTACGACTTGCCGCTGGAACAGCTGCAGCGGTTCCGTCAGTTGCATTCGCGAACGCCGGGCCATCCGGAGTACGGCGTTACTCCCGGCGTGGAGACGACGACCGGACCGCTGGGGCAGGGGATTGCGAATGCCGTGGGCATGGCGATCGCGGAGAAAGTGCTCGCGGCGCAATTCAATCGTCCTGGCTTCGAGGTGGTGGATCATTACACCTATGTATTCCTCGGCGACGGTTGCATGATGGAAGGCATCTCGCACGAAGTCTGCTCGCTCGCCGGTACGCTCGCCCTCGGCAAGCTCATCGCTTTCTACGATGACAATGGCATCTCGATCGACGGCCATGTCTCGGGCTGGTTCACCGACGACACGCCGCGACGCTTTGCAAGTTACGGCTGGCACGTCGTGCCCGACGTCGATGGGCACGACAGCGACGCCGTCGACGACGCCATTCGCGCCGCGAAGGCGGTGCCTGACAGACCGTCGCTGATCTGTTGCAAGACCGTCATCGCCAAGGGAGCGCCGAACAAGGCCGGCACCCACGATGCTCATGGCGCTGCGCTGGGTGAGGAAGAAGTGGCCGCCACGCGCGCCGCACTGGGGTGGAACTACGGCGCTTTCGAGATTCCCGAACACGTCTACGAGCTGTGGGATGCCCATCATGCGGGCTCGATCTATGAGGAAGAGTGGCAACAGAAGCTGACGGCGTATGCGACGGCTCACCCGCAACTGAGCGAAGAGTTCGAGCGCCGCATGCGGGGCTCATTGCCGGAGGAGTTCGCTGAGAACATCCGCAGACTGATGGCACGTACGCAAGCTAAAGCTGCGTCCATCGCGACACGCAAGGCCTCGCAGGAGGCCCTCGAAGGGATCGCGCCGACCCTGCCGGAGTTGATCGGCGGCTCGGCCGACCTCGCTGGCTCGAACCTCACGTTATGGTCGGGATCGCACGCCGTCACCGGCAAGAGCGGCGGCAACTACATCTATTACGGCGTGCGCGAGTTCGGCATGGCCGCGATCATGAATGGGCTGGCGCTGCACGGCGGATTCATCCCCTATGGCGGGACCTTCCTGACGTTCTCGGACTACTGCCGTAACGCGCTGCGCATGGCCGCGCTGATGGGCGTCCGCTCGATTTTCGTGTTCACCCATGATTCGATCGGTCTGGGCGAGGATGGCCCGACGCATCAGCCCATCGAGCATGTCGCGACGCTGCGATTGATTCCGAACATGGACGTCTGGCGGCCATGCGACACGTTGGAAACCGTGGTCGCCTGGGATGCGGCCATCGAACGGACGAATGGGCCGACCAGCCTGGTGCTGAGTCGTCAGAACGTGCCGTTCCAGGAGCGCGACCCGGACACGATTGCAAACATCCGCCGTGGCGGCTATGTGCTCTCTGAGCCGCACGCCAGGCCGCGCGCCGTGATCATTGCGACCGGTTCGGAAGTTGCGCTCGCGGTCGAGGCGAAGAAGACGCTGGAGGCGGAAGGCATTCCGGTTCGCGTCGTGTCGATGCCTTCGACCACGACGTTCGACCGCCAGGATCCCGAATATCGCGAACGAGTCTTGCCCTTCGAGCTGCCCTGTGTCGCCGTCGAAGCAGGCGTGCCCGACTTCTGGCGCAAGTATGTCGGTCGCCGTGGTGCCGTGGTGGGTATCGATCGATTTGGCGAATCGGCACCGGCCAAGGACCTGATGCGCTATTTCGAGTTCGTGCCCGAGCGCGTCGTCGCGGCCGTCAAAGCCGTGCTCGAACGCGAGAAGAACTGATGGCCGCCATGGCGAGATCGTGGCTGGCACACGGCCGCGACTGAACTTAAGTTCAGGGCTCGATCTGAGCCAGTTTGACGGTGCTTCTCGCTTCATGGCGATATGGAGCCCGTCAACACACCCCGCGGTGGTCCCCGCAGCACGCTGTTCCGTCAGGAAGCCATCGATGCTCGCCGACTGTCCTTGGTCGGTGAGTCGCTGGCGGCGCATCCGGTTTCTTATCCGCGCCTGACGGCGATCTCGGTCGGCATCGTCCTCGCGCTGGTGCTGTTCGCCTGCTTCGGGGAGCTGGCGCGCAAGGCGGAGGTGCGTGGCTATCTCGCACCGAGTGCCGGCCTCATCAAAGTGTATGCCCCGCTCGCCGGAACGCTCGTGGAGCGCCGGGTCTCCGAAGGCCAGGCCGTCCGTCGTGGTGACGAGCTGTTCGTCGTATCGCCGGAGGGCGCGTCGACGCAGCTTGCCGAGACTCAGGCGACCGCCATCGCGCAGCTCGAACAGCGCTTGAAGAATCTGGAAGCCGAGCGTGCCGATCAGCAGAAGCTCGCGACCGTGCAGGCCAGCTCGCTGCGGGAGTCATTGATCAGCCAGGAACGCGAGCTGCGGGAACTGGACGATTCGATTGCGCTGCAGAGGGAGCGTGCCGCCAGCGCCGAACGCATCGCTCGTCGCCATGCCGAATTGCTCGAACGCCATTTCGTATCGCAGCTCGACGCGGACCAGAAGTACGCCGAGAGTCTGGAACAGCAGGCGCGATTGCAGGAGCTGCGTCGCAGTCGGACTCAACTCGAGCGTGACATCAAGGCGCATCGTCAGGAGCTCGCGACCACCGAGATCAGCGCGCGTCAGCGTCTGTCGGAGATCGAGCGCGAAACCCTGGCGCTGGCTCAGGAGCGGGCCGAGTATCAGTCGCGTCGCTCGATCGTGATCACTGCGCCGGCGGACGGCACCGTCACCGCGATTGCCGGCGAGATCGGCCAGACCGTTACCGATCGCACCTCGCTGCTCGCCATCCTGCCGAAGGATGCGGAGCTGCAGGCCAAGCTGCTCGTGCCCAGCAGCTCCATCGGCTTCATCGACATCGGCGATCGGGTGTGGCTGCGTTACCAGGCGTTTCCGTATCAGCGCTTCGGCAGCTTCAACGGCGAGATCGTCGAGATCGCCCGCACATTGATGGCGCCCGAAGAGCTGGATCTGCCGGTGCAGGCCACCGAGCCGTTCTATCGTGTGACGGTGCGGCTGGCCTCACAGCAGGTGAACACCAGGGCGATGGATTTTCCTCTGCAGGCGGGCATGCAGCTGGATGCGTCCCTGTCGCTGGAGCGCCGCCGTTTGATCGAGTGGGCGATCGAGCCGCTGCAGTCGGTGACCAGGCGCATGTGAGCCACCGGTGATCCAGCTCAACTTCTCGGGCAGACGACGCACGCCAGTCGTGCTGCAGACAGAAGGCGCCGAATGCGGGCTCGCCTGTCTGGCGATGGTCGCCGCGTATCATGGTCACGATATCGATCTCGCAGCGCTGCGCCGTCGCTACTCTCTGTCCATGCAGGGCGCGACGCTGGCGCACATCATGCAAGTGGCGGGTCAGCTGCAACTCGGCTCGCGGCCGGTGAAGGTGGAGCTCGAAGCGCTGCCACGCGTGACCCTGCCGGCGATCCTGCACTGGGACTTCAATCACTTCGTCGTGCTGGCGGAAATGCGCGGCGGTCGTGCGGTCATTCACGATCCTGCCTGCGGTCAGCGAGTGCTCACGCTGGCCGAGCTGTCACCGCACTACACCGGCGTGTGCCTGGAGCTGTCGCGGCTCGAAGAGTTCCAGCCGCTGCGGGATCGTCAGCAAGTCTCGGTGTTCCAGCTGCTGGGCCGTTTCCGCGGCATGAAGGGCACGCTGCTGCAGATCTTTTGCATGGCGCTGGCGCTCGAAGTGCTCACCATCCTGGCGCCATTTTTCACTCAGCTGGTGGTCGACAACGCCATCGTCTCGGCGGATCGGGATCTGATCACCGTGCTCGGGCTGGGCTTCCTGCTGATTGCGCTGATCCAGGTCGGCGTCACGGCGGCGCGCTCCTGGGTATTGATGGTGCTGGGAACGCGCCTGAACGCGCAGATGGTGAGCAACTTGTTCGCGCATCTGTTGCGCCTGCCGATGACGTTCTTCGAGAAGCGCCATCTCGGCGATCTGTCGTCGCGTTTCGAGTCGCTCAACGTGATCCAGCGCACGCTCACCTCGAGCTTCGTCGCGGCGCTGGTCGACGGCTTGATGGCGCTCCTGACACTCGCCGTGATGTTTGCCTACAGCGGCCTGCTTACCGCCATCGTCTGCGTGGCCGCTGTTCTTTATGCATTGCTGCGGGCCGCGTTGTATCGCCCGCTGTTCGACGCTCAGCAGGAGCAGATCGCGCACGCTGCCAATCAGCAGAGCAGCTTTCTGGAGACCATCCGCGGCATCCAGAGCGTGAAGCTGTTCAATCGCCAGTCGCAGCGGCGCACCATGCACGAGAACCTGCTGGTTCGTAATTTCAACGCCGAGATTCGCACCGAGCGGCTGGACATTCTGTATCGGGCGCTGAACGGCGCGCTGTTCGGCATCGAAAACATCGCCGTGATCTGGCTGGCGGCGCTGCTGGTGCTGGATGCGAAGCTCACGGTCGGCATGCTATTTGCGTTCGTGTCGTTCAAGATAACCTTTGTCACTCGCATCGGTGCATTCATCGACAAGGCCGTCGAGCTGCGGATGCTGGGACTGCACGCCGAGCGCGTGGCCGACATTGCACTCGCGGAGCCTGAGTCCACCGGAACGAACGAGATCGCGTCGACACTGGTTCCGGACATCGAGTTTCGCAATGTCACGTTCCGTTACTCGAGTTTCAGCGCGCCGGTGCTCCATGACGTGAGCTTCAAGATTGCCGCTGGTGAGTCCGTGGCCATCGTTGGCCCGTCGGGCTGCGGCAAGACGACGCTGCTCAAGCTGATCCTCGGCCTGCTCGCGCCGACTGAAGGCGAGGTGCTGATCGGCGGAGTGAGCGTCGCGCAGCTGGCCCCTGCGCATCTCGATCTCATTGGCGCGGTCATGCAGGAGGACAAGCTGTTCGCCGGCTCCATCGCCGACAATATTTGTTTCTTCGATGTCAATGCCGACCAGGCGCGCATCGAGGAGTGCGCCCGGCTCGCGGTGATTCACGACGATGTCGTGGCCATGCCCATGGGGTACAACACGCTCATCGGCGACATGGGCGATGCGCTCTCCGGAGGGCAGAAGCAGCGGGTGCTGCTGGCTCGCGCGCTGTACAAACAGCCGAAGATCCTGGCGCTCGACGAGGCCACCAGCCACCTCGACGTCACCTGCGAGCGCGGCGTGAATGAAGCCGTGCAGTCGCTGTCGCTGACCCGAATCATCATCGCGCATCGTCCGGACACCATCGCCATGGCGGGCCGGATCATCGCCCTGCCGAATGTGGCTGAATCGACCTTGCTGCGTTCGCCGGAAGCACGTGGCGAAGGGTTCAGGGGTCCGTACCGTGCGACGCAGGCCGCGAGATAAAGGCGCGCCGCCTCCCATCGATTGGCAGGAGCGGGCGCAGTTCTTCGCTCTTGCGGCGACGGCCATGCGCCAGTTTCGTGCTGCTCGCGCGAAGGATCGACGTCCCCAGGGAGCCAGCGTCCTCTCACGCGCGGAAATACTCGAGGATGGGGAGGCATTGCATGAATTGGTGTCGCGTCTGGAAGCGCTGGACCCGCGCCAGGCGCGAATCGTGGCCATGCGTTGCTACGGCGGACTCACGATCGAACAAACCGCTCGGGCACTCGGCCTTTCCCACGACACCGTGAAGCGCGAATGGACCCACGCCCGCGCGTGGCTGCGGCTCGAGCTGTCGCAACGGCCGTCCTGATCTGTCGTTGGCGAGATAGCGGTCGCGGTATGTCGTAATGGCGTGCTGCTTTCAATGGAACGCCCGAAGCCCGTACGATAGATCCATGATCCTCACCCCAACCCCGGGCAGAAATTCCACGGTTCGGCGGCTCGCCCGTGCACGCGAGCTGCTACATAGCGCGCTCGACGAGAAACTGATGCTGGACCGCGTGGCGCGCGAAGCGGCGTTGTCTCGGTGAGCCCGGCACCGGCAGGTCGCGCCGCTCGGTCCGCCGATCCGGCGGGCAATGCCCTGGATCGCCGCTTGCAAGTTCCCGGTCGGCGGCTGTTCGTCGGTGGCGAGCGCAGCGTACGCAGGACACTGGTGATCCGCGCCAGCCTGGTGCTGGCCATGTTCGCGCTGGTTCTCGCCATCTTCTGGTTCGATCGCGACGGCCTGCACGACAACCAGGACGATTCGATCTCGTTCAGCGACGTCGTCTATTTCACGATGGTGAGCGTGACCACGGTCGGCTATGGCGACATCGTGCCGGTCACGCGCCAGGCGCGCCTGATCGATGCGTTGCTGGTCACGCCCATCCGTCTGTTCATCTGGTTGATTTTTGTCGGCACGGCGTATCAGCTGGTGTTACAGCGTCTGATCGAGGACTTTCGTATGCGACGACTGCAGGCGCGCCTGCAAGGGCACGTGGTGGTGTGTGGTTTCGGGCACGCGGGCAGATGTGCCGCGGCCGAGCTGGTTGCTCGCGGCTTGGACAAACAACACATCCTGATCGTAGACCTGGATCAGGCCCGAATCGAGGAAGCGGCGGAACTGGGCTACATCGGCATCCTCGGCGATGCCAGTCGCGAGCAGACCTTGAGCGAGACGATGCTGGAGCACGCGCGTGCTTTGCTCGTTTGCACCGATCGTGACGACACCAACGTGCTGATCACCTTGACTGCACGCAATCTGGCGCCGCAGGTCCGCATCGTGTCGCGCGTGGAGGAGGGCGAGAACGACAAGCTGTTACGCCAGAGCGGTGCGAATGCGACGGTGCTGCCATCGCGAGTGGGTGGGATCCTGATGGCCGATTCCATCGAGTCCTCGCACCTGGCGACGTACGTGATGGATCTCATCAGCGCTGGCGGCCAGGTGACGCTCATGGAGCGCGCGCCGCGGCCGGAAGAAATCGGGCATCGTCCATTCGAGAGTCGCGCACTGATCCTGCGTGTGCTGCGTGGCCAGCGCAGCTACGGCTTTTGGGAAAGCGACTTGCGCATTCAGGCCGAAGACAAGCTCATCGTGATTGGTGCTCCAGGCACACCCCCTGACCAAAGACAGTAGTAACAGCGCGAGTTGCATTCGCGCGCGCAGGCGCATCTACTTGCGTGGGGTCGAGCAAGCGCTGGCGAAGACCGGCGCGCAAAAGAACGAATGTGCTGCGCATCAACCTGGGGGTTGCCATGAAACGCCGCGAGTTCGTCAGTCATGCGATTCTGGCCGCTGCCGCGCTACCGACGTTGAGATTCGTACCCGCGTTGGCTCACCCGGGGCCCGTTGCCGACATTGCCGCGGTAACTGCCGATGGTCGTGCCATCACGCTGCGGAGTGCTGAAGTTCGTGAGCTTGCGGAAGCGTTGCACGGCCAGCTGCTCCTCCGCGGCGATGCTGGATACGACGAAGCTCGACTGCTGTTGAATCCTTCCTTCGACAAACATCCGGCACTCATCGTACAGCCGACGGACGTTTCCGACATCCAGAAAGCTGTGACTTTCGCGCGCCAACACGACCTGTTGCTGGCAGTGAAATGCGGCGGTCACAGCTTTTCCGGTCAGTCCAGCTGCGAGCGCGGCATGCAGATCGATCTGAAGGACCTTCGCGGCGCGACGGTCGACGCAACGGCGCGTCGAGTGTCGGTCAAAGGCGGAAGCTTGTTGGGCATGGTGGACCGCGAGTCGCTGGCGCAAGGTCTGGTCACGCCGCTCGGCACGGTGTCGCACACCGGTGTGGGCGGGCTGACGCTCGGTGGCGGGTTCGGTCGGGTCGCGCGACGTTATGGCATGAGCATCGACAATCTCGACTCCATGGATGTGGTCACGGCCAATGGTCAGTTGAGACATGCGAGCCTGAGCGAGAATCCGGATCTGTTCTGGGGCCTGCGCGGCGGCAGCGGCAACTTCGGCGTCGTCACCAGATTCGAGTTCAAGCTGCATCCCATGCAGCGGCAGGTCGTGGCCGGCAAGTTGATATTCCCCGTCGAGAAAGCGCGTGATCTGCTCACGATGTTCGCCGATTACGCGCCGGTGGCATCGGATGATCTGTATTTCGATCCTCTCATCGTGCTGCCGCCGGGCGGAGCGCAAGGCGCCGCGCAATTGGATGTTTGCTACAGCGGACCTGCGAACAAGGCGGAGCACGCGCTCGCGCCGCTGCGAAAGATCGGCGCTCCGATCAGCGACACGATCAAAGCCATGGACTACGTCGAGTTGCAGCGATCGGGCGATTGGGCCGATGCGCGCATGCTGGGCATCTATCTGAAGGGCGGCTTCATCGCCGAGCTGCCCGACGCGCTCATCAGCGCATTGGTCGATGGGCTCAAGGGCGATCCGAGGCGAACCACGGCCGTGTTCTTCCAGCATTGCGGCGGCGCCTGCAGCCGTGTGCCCGAGAATGCAACGGCGTTCGCCCATCGATACGCGATGGCCAACATGATGACCATGAGCGGCTGGCGCTACGGTGTCGAGGATCCGGCCGATCACATCGAGGCGACGCGGCGGTATTGGTCGACGCTGGAGAAGTACACGCGCGGCTTCTACGTGAACGACATGCCGCGTGAGGCGACGGCGAGCGAGATCAATGCGAACTATCGCGGCAACTATACGAAGCTGGTGGCGGTGAAGACCAAGTACGATCCGTCGAATTTGTTTCGTTTGAATGCCAACGTGCAGCCGGCGCAGCGACACAGCGCCTGAGAGGTGGCGGGCGAATCAGATGTTCCGTTCCGCCAGCCACTGCGCGGCAGCTGCCTTGTCTTCATAGAAGACACGATAGTCACCGTCGCCGAATGCGAGCCGGGCAAGAAACGCCAGCTTGGGGTTCGGAACTACTATGGCGCGGCGGAGTTTCACATCGGTCAGCTGCTCGTCCAGCGACCGCTGCGCCCAGGGAATGCTGACCGGCGGCGGATCCATTTCGAGCGCATCGTATAGAACGTTCCGCACGCCGCTTTCACGGGCCAGCAGCAAGACTTCGGTTTGACACTCCTGCAACACTGCCTCTGTCGGACAGCCGCGCACGCGGGCAATGATGAGGTTGTCGGCCAGGTCCACGGCGACTTGATTCTGTTGGGGTTCGCTCATGATGGGCAGATTCTACAGCTATTTTTGCAAGTGCAACCCCCGCGTGCGACGGATCGTGTATTCATTGAGAGTGGACACCGATGAGACATCATGAGTATCAATGTACTGGTAGCCGAACCCAGCGGCGCTGACTGGTCCGCGATTGCGAAGGGCGTCCGACGACATCTGCCGGATGCGTCGATGTTGCGTGTGAAAGATGGCGAGCAGGCACTGCGATTCCTGTTTCATCGCGGCCTGCTGACCGCCGAGCCGCCCGTGCCCGATCTGGTGTTATTGGCCGAGGAGCTGCCGTTGATACCGGCGGCCGGCATCATCGCCCGCATGCGCATCGACCCTCGCACGCGCGCCACGCCCGTGATCGTGTTGCGTCGGGATCGGGAAGAGGAGGCGCTCGATCCCTACTGGGGCGGCGAGTTGCGGGCGGCCATGCTGACCGTGTGCGTGTCGGACGGCCTGGAAACGCAGGTCGCGGCGGCCGTGAACGACCTGTGCCATCGGCATCCGCCGTTGCCGGAACGTCAAAAAGGGCTGTCATTTCGTCAATAAAGCGGCGCCGGCCGAGCAGCTTGCCGGGTTCTGCGTGACGTCCGAATTTCCTACCATAAGTGCCTGCCCGAAAAGGCATTTTGATGAGGGACGGACAATGGTCGACTACGTCGGCATCGCAGACATCCAGCGCCTGGTGAGCGAGCTCGGCCCGGGCGAGTTCATGCAGCGGCTCGCCGCTCAGATCGAGGCGGACTATCGGCGCTGGGGCCAGTTCGAGAAATCGGCCCGGCTCGCCAGTCATTCCGAGGTCGGCGTGATCGAGCTGATGCCCATCAGCGACGGCGAGCTGTATTCGTTCAAGTACGTGAACGGTCATCCCAAGAACACCAGTCTCGGGCTGCTCACGGTGACGGCGTTCGGCGTACTGGCGGAAGTTTCGACGGGCTATCCGGTACTGCTCTCGGAGCTGACCGTCACGACCGCGCTCCGTACCGCTGCGATGTCGGCGCTTGCCGCGAAATGGATGGCACGCCCCAACAGCAAGTCGATGGCGCTGATCGGCAACGGCGCGCAGAGCGAGTTTCAAGCCATCGCATTCCATCGCATAGTGGGTATCGACGAGCTGCGGCTGTATGACGTCGATCCGCGCGCCACGGCGAAGCTCGCGCAGAATCTGCGCTCCATGCCGGAGTTGCGGGATGTTTCCTTGGTGCATGCAACGTCCGCCGCCGAAGCGGTGCTCGGCGCCGACATCGTGACGACTGTTACCGCGGACAAACGGAACGCGGTGATCTTGACGCCGTCCATGGTCGCTCCCGGAATGCACTTGAATGCCGTGGGGGGCGATTGCCCCGGCAAGACCGAGCTGCACGCCGACATTCTGCGTCGCTCCGATGCGCGGGTCGTCGTGGAGTACGAGCCTCAGTCGCGCATCGAAGGCGAGATTCAGCAGCTGCCGGCCGACTTTCCCGTCATCGAGTTTGCGGACGTGGTCAATGGCGTGCAGCGAGGGCGCGGCGCCGACGAGGAGATCACGGTGTTCGATTCAGTGGGCTTCGCGCTCGAGGATTACTCGGCGTTGAAGTTCCTGCACGGACTCACTCGCGAGCATCCGGAGTTCTGTCGCCAGATCGACCTGGTGCCCGATCTGGAGGATCCGAAGGATCTGTTCGGCGGCACGCTCGGTGCGAGCAAGCGCAAGTTGCGACGGGTCGCGTAATCGCGCCGCTATGTCCTGAATGTTTGCAGATGGATGCTGGTCTCGGTGTTGCCGATTCCCTTGATCTTCCGGATGCGCTCCAGCACTTCGGAGAGCTCGGCGATCGATGCGGCATGCACCTCGGCCAGCAGATCCCAGCGACCGTTGGTATCGTGCAGCGAGCTGATCGCGGGCTCGCCCAGCAGCCGCTTCACTACATCGCGCGTCTTGTCGCCCTCCACCGCGATACTCATCCAGGCTCGAATCCCAGTGGGCTGCGAATGGGCGCGGACCTGCACTGAATAGCCGGTGATGATCCCGTTGGCTTCGAGCCGGGCAAGCCGGTTCGAAATCGTGCCTCGGGACACACCCAGCTTCCTCGCCAGCGTCGCCGTCGGCGTCCTGGCATTCACGCGCAACAACCCGAGCAGTTGCTGGTCCAGCGCATCCAACGCTGCGCTTTTGTCGTTGATCTGATTGGGCTCGCTCTGCATTCGGCATAGATTACTCGGCGCGACGAAATCGAGCAAAACCTGCGACCATCGACTGCGTGTCGGCGTGGTCCAAGCGGGGCGCCCCTTCAATCGAGGCTGGCCAGGGAACGATGGCTAACGATCAACGTCTGCGTCGCTTCGCCATTCTGGTGCTGGTGGCCGGTGCACACGTGCTATTGCTGATGGTGCCGCTGGATCTGAAACTGCGCGAGTACGATGAAGAAGAGGGAAGTATCAAGCGCACGTTGCTGTTCTTTCCACGCACGCCGGTAACCGGGCTCAGAGCTCAGCAAGAGCTGCGTCCGCTCGCAGAGCCTCGGATACAGACAGACATTACCGTCCACGTGTCCAGCGCCATCACTGTCGAGCCCTCGGAGGGATCTGTGCCGGCGGGCTCGACGACAGCGCCATCCATCAACTGGAGCGAAGAGGCGCGACGAGCCGCAGCAGCGGCTGCGGAAAAGATGCCGGTGCCTGATCGAAGCAAATGCGACTCCACCGGGCTCGCCGATCCTGCATTACCCGAGTGCAAGCCGCAGCCTGAATTCAAATGGGCACCGCCCAAGGCAGGCTTCTCGGGCGGATTGCCCTACGTCAGAGTGGGGGATCGTTGCGCCGTCGGTCTCGGCTTCTTCGGATGTGGGATAGGCAAGCCGCCGCCGGCCCGGGGCGATCTGTTCGAGGGCATGGAGGATCCCGATCGCGAGCGCAGCTCGGTGCCTGAGCCAAAGCAGTGATTGGCGGAAGAGGCAGGAGTCGAACCTACCGAAGGTGCGTGGCACCTTCCTCCGGGTTTGAAGTCCGGGCACCCCGCCGGGGATGTTTCTCTTCCGGGACTATGGTGCAGTTGGCCCGGCGGGCTTGTCCAGCCGGTAGTGAAAAGCTAGCGCGCCGTCCGGCGTTCGAGGCACGGCAGGCCAACGATGTCGAGTGCGTGCTAGGCTACAGCGATCTCGGGGATTTGGATCCATGGCCACCCAGCCCACCAATCCTTTTCCTTCCGTCGATCGCATCGCGCGCTTCGCGGCCGTAGCAACACTGTGCGAGACGTATGGCCGCAGCGCAGTGATCGATGCGATCAGAGCGGTGCTCGATGAGCATCGCGCGCATCGGCATGAGCCCGGGTTTTCCTGGCCGAGCGATAACGAGCTGACGCGTCGAATCACGGAGCGTCTGCAGGAGCGCGCCACCCCTCGGCTGCGACGCGTGTTCAATCTGACCGGGACCGTGCTTCACACGAACCTGGGTCGAACGCAGCTGTCTTCGCGCGCCATCGAGCACGCCTCGATGGCGATGCGCGAGCCCTGCAATCTCGAATTCGATCTGGAAAGCGGCGGGCGAGGCGAGCGCGACAGTCTGGTCGAAAACATTCTCACCGAGCTGACCGGCGCGGAAGCCGCCACTGTAGTAAACAACAATGCAGCCGCAGTGCTGCTCGTGCTGGCGGCGCTGGCGCACAAGCGCGAGGTCGTACTGTCGCGCGGTGAGTTGGTCGAGATCGGCGGTGCGTTCCGCATTCCCGATGTGATGCGCAGTGCCAATACGCGGCTGATCGAGATCGGCACGACGAATCGCACCCATCCCGGCGATTACCGGCAAGCCATCGGTCCGAAGACGGCGGCGCTCATGAAAGTGCACATGAGCAATTACAAGATCAGCGGCTTCGTGGCCCAGGTGCCGGAGGCAGAAGTCGCTCATATTGCACACGAGCATCAGCTGCCTCTGCTCGTCGATCTGGGCGCGGGCAGTCTGATCGACCTCTCTGCATATGGGTTGCCCAAGGAACCGGTGGTGCGGGAAACCATTGCGAGCGGCGCCGACGTGGTCACGTTCAGTGGCGACAAGTTGCTCGGCGGGCCGCAAGCCGGTCTGATCGTCGGCAGGAAGGCATTGCTCGACAAAATCAGACGTCATCCTCTGAAGCGTGCGTTGCGTGTATCGAAGCCTGTGCTTGCGGCGCTCGAAGGAACGTTGCTGGCGTATCGCACGCCCGATCTGCTGTTGCAGGAACTGCCGACGTTACGTTTGCTCACGCGCTCGGCCGACGACATCGAAGCGCTTGCGAACCGAGTGCTGCCGCATCTGGCCGCCGCGCTCGGAACGCAGTGGCAAGTCGATGTGACTGCAGTGTCGAGCCAGGTCGGCAGCGGCTCGCTGCCCATCGAAGTCATTCCGAGCCGGGCGCTGACGTGTCGGCCCACGACCGCCAGAGTCGGCTCGGCCCTGAAACGTCTGGCGCGCGATCTGCGCCAGTTGCCGATCCCGGTCATCGGTCGGGTCGCCGACGATGCGCTGGTGCTCGATCTGCGCTGTCTGGAGGATGAGCAGGGGTTCGTTGCCCAACTCGGCCAGCTTGCCGCGAAGGGATTGTCATGAAGCCACCCGAAAAGTCGGTCGAGCCGCGTCTCAGCTCGTTGTCACATGGAGGGGGGTGTGGCTGCAAGATCGCGCCGGGGCTGCTGTCGCAGATTCTCAAAGGCACGGCCGCGCTGCCGATGCCCACCGAGCTGATGGTCGGCCTGGAAACATCCGACGACGCAGCGGTTTATCGACTCAACGACCAGCAGGCGCTGATCGCGACCACCGATTTCTTCATGCCCATCGTCGACGATCCTTTCGACTTCGGCCGGATCGCTGCGACCAATGCGATCAGCGACGTCTATGCGATGGGTGGTCGACCCATCATGGCGCTTGCGCTCGTCGGCATGCCGATCAATGTGCTCTCACCCACGACGATCGGGCAAATTCTGGAAGGCGGCGCCTCGGTGTGTCGTGCCGCGAACATTCCAATTGCGGGCGGGCACAGCATCGACTCGGTCGAGCCGATCTACGGCCTGGTCGTGATGGGGCTCGCTCATCCCGGCCGTATCAAACGAAATGCGGATGCGCAGCCAGGCGACGCGCTGGTGCTGGGCAAGCCGCTGGGTGTCGGGGTGTTGTCTGCCGCTCTGAAGAAAGGAGCGCTCGATCCGGCAGGTTACCAGCGGATGATGACGACCACGACGCAGTTGAACACTCCAGGGCCCGAGCTTGCCGCGCTTTCCGGGGTCCATGCACTCACCGACGTGACGGGGTTCGGCCTTGCCGGCCATGCGTTGGAGTTGGCGCGAGGTGCGCGCTGCGACCTGGAGATCGAGTGGCCAGCCGTCCCTTTATTGAACGGCGTGCGTGAACTGGCGTCGCAAGGTTTTGTGACCGGCGCGTCGGGCCGCAATTGGTCCGGTTATGGCGCCGAAGTGAGCTTGCCGCCGTCGTTTGCGGCCGAAGATCAGGCGCTGCTCACCGATCCGCAAACCAGCGGTGGACTGCTGGTGTCGTGCTCGCCGTCGGCAGTGCAGGAGGTGCTGGCGACGTTCCAGCACCATGGTTTCGAGCACGCGTCCAGGATCGGCTCGGTCACTGCGAACAGTGCCAAGCCGACCTTGTGGGTGCGCTGATGCGAACGGATCAGAGCCGGTAGTCGAGCCCGATCAAGAACGCCCGGCCGCGCAGGTCGAACTGCGTAAAGTCGTACGGGGCGCGAATGCCTGGAAACGACGCGTCGTAGGGAGGCAGCTCGTCGAACAGGTTTTCGATCTTGGTGTACACGGTCAGGTTGTCCGATGCGGACGTCCAGCCGGCATAGAGGTCGAACTGCTCGTAAGCATCGACGCGCGATTGCACGGCCGTGGCTGCGGCACTGGCTTTCTGGGCATAGCTGCCGGTGTGATACCACGTGAGCGAGGTTCGCACGTTCGCGATGTTCCATTCGAACGTCGTCGTCGCCTTGTTCCGCGGCAACGAGAAGGACGCGCCCAGGTTGGTGCCGGCATAGTCGACCAGCGGGCCCCCGGTGGTTTGCGGACGGCGATAGTCATGCACGTGGGTATAGACGGCAGTGACGCCAAACTCGCCGACGTTGTCGGTCAGCCAGCGCTGGCGCAGCTCCACGTCGATGCCGGAGGTGGTCAGCTCGCTGAGATTCTGATAGCGGTTGTAAACCGCCAGCAGCTTGCCGCGAGCGTCGCGCACCACGTCTTCGGGACGATTGTTCTGCACGATCGTCGGGACGTTGTCGGTGCCGATCAGGTTGTCCAGCTCGATGCGATACCAGTCGATGCTCAGGCTGGTATCCCGCCAGGGCGTCAGCACGATGCCCAGGTTGTAGCTGTGGGTGCGTTCCGGATCGAGATCGGTGTTGCCGACCGTGAAGTTGGTCGGATTCTGGCGCGAGCCGGGCACATCCGGATCGTAGGGATCGACCACCGAGCCATAGGAGATGTTGGTGCTGGCCGAGTTCTCCGACAGCGAAGGGGCCCGGAAGCCGCGCGAAGCCGCGCCACGCACTGCCAACACGTCCAGAGGCTGCCAACGCAAGCTCGCCTTCGGCGAGAACGCGCTGCCGAAGTCGCTGTAATGATCGCCGCGGCCGGCCAGTTGCAACTCCAGGGTCGAGAGCACAGGAATATTCAGTTCCGCGTAGCCCGCGGTGACGTTGCGCTTGCCATCCACTTCTGCGATGGCAGGACGGATTTGCAGGCCGGCATCGATCTGCCACGGATTGCGTGAAACGATCTCTTCCTCGCGCCACTCCACACCTGCCGCGAATCCAACCGATCCCGCCGGCAAGTCGAACAGGTCGCCAGTGATCTTGAAATCCGCGCCGTTCAAGCGCGAGTCCGCCGGACGCAGCGTGCGCAAGCGGATCGAATCGATGACGGATTGCGGCGTGCTCGCGGGATCGTGCAGGTTGTAGGTGCCGTTGGCGAGTGCCTCGAACAGGCCCCAACGGTTCGCGAAACCGCCGGAAACCGTCTCTTCCTCTTTACTGCGCGCGGTGAAGGCGGAAGCTTCCCAATCCCAACGATCGACGCTACCGCGCAAGCCCGCGACCACCCGGTACGCGTCCGAGCGGTTCGTCTTCACGGACTGGCCGAGGTCGAAGAACGTGTATTCGATCTGTGTGTTGACGCCGTAAGGATTGTAGGGATTGCCGGCGGGCAGCACGGCCGGCACCGCTTCGGCGAGTCCGGTCTCGGCGTTGAGCGCGAACCGGCCGCCTTCCAGCGTGAAGTACGGGCTCGAGCCGAAGATCGAAGCGCCGCGAATGTGGCTGTAGATCACATCGCCGAACGCCTCGACGTTGTCGTTGATCCGCAGCGTGGCGTTGATGTAGCCCTGATAGCGCTCAGTCGACGGGATCAAGGTGGTGTAGGGCGCGAGGTTGATCGCGCAAGTGTTGCCCGGCAAGCCATCGATGGGCGCGCTCGCGGTCAATTGCATGCCCTCGGGGCAGTTGCCCTGCGCGTCGAGCAGCGGCACGGAAACGCCGTTCACCAGGAAGCGGGCGCCCTTGGCGGTCCAGCCATTCCAGCGGCCGCCAGGCAGATCGGTGTAGATGCCGGAGCGGGTGAGGTCGCGCTGGTCCTGATCCAGGCGGTCGCGATCGTAGGCTTCGAAGCTGAACAGCACGTTGTAGCCGTCGCTGTGCTTATCGCCGATGCCGCCGAGGAAGCGGGCGCGCTTGGTGTCGAGGCCGCCCTCGTCGGTCGTGCCGAAGCTGCCGCCGGCTTCGAATCCCTGGAAGTTCTGCCGGGTGATGATGTTGACCACGCCCGCGACGGCATCGGAGCCATACACGGCGGAAGCGCCGTCCTTGAGCACGTCGATGCGTTCGACCGCCACCATGGGCAGCGCATTGAGATTGACGAACGTGTCGGAGAGGCCATTCGAAGGAAAGCCGTAATTGGCCAGCCGCCGTCCATTGAGCAGCACCAGCGTGTTCTTCTGCGACAAGCCGCGCAGGCCGATACCCGCCGCGCCCGCCGCCCAGCCGCTGTTGCTGGTTTCGTTGGTGGCGTTGCCAGTGTTCGCGGAGACCGAACGAAGCACGTCCGCCACGGTCACTTTCGCCGATGTTTCCAGTTCCTCGCGACCGATGATCTGCACCGGATTCGGCGCGTCGGTGGCGGCGCGCTTGATGTTCGAGCCGGTCACGACGATGGTGGCCAGAGTCTCGTCGCTCGCGGTATTTTGTGTTTGGGAGACGGCTTCACCGCTCACCACGCCGCCGAGAATGGCCGTGAGCGCAGCGGACAGTGGAGTGAATCGACGCATGGAGGGACCTTGGAGCCTGTAAATTTTGGGGGCGCCAAGGTAGCGGTGTATACCCGCGAGTTAAAATACCCGTTTGGCATCACATCATGATTTGTCACCCCCGGTGACCGAAATCGAACCGGCGGCAGCATCGGCAAGCCAGGCGGCCCCTGGAACCGAAGGCGAGACCGGGACCATCGACGATCTGGTCTAGACGTTTCGCGGCCTCGGGCTCGAACCGGGCGGGGCGAACGGCTCCTTCACCCAGGAGGTGCCACTCCTGCGCACCCAGATCGAAACGCCGCGTGGTGGCTGGCATCACAACGTTGAACCCTGCAATGGGCCGGTGCCGGACGTCACGCACGTGTGCGATCAGGCGTCTGCGCAGCACGACTCCAGACGCTGACCCATCGCCAGCGGTGCCGAGGAACTCGCAACCATGGTCAAACATTACAAAGGCTGCGGGCATGAGCGCCAGCCAATACTTAGACGACCATGGGGAAGAGGATCATCGTGCACATTTCCAACACAGGTATTGCGCTGGCGAGTCTCGTTGCTCTGACAATGGTCGCGGGGGCCGCATCGGCCGCCCCGCTTGCGAGGCCGGTGCCGAAGGCGAATCGCGGCGCGCACCTCAAGACGGCTCTGCAAACGTGGAGTACCACACCCGAGATCATCACTTCCGAATACGAGTATCACGAGCCGACGAACCAGGCCAAGAATCAGCAATACGGCGGCCAGGTGGCGCTAAGTGGCGACGGTCAGACGCTGGCGGTCGCCGATGTTTGGTATTTCGGCGGCAGCGAGTGGCCGTGGTACGGCTCGGGCGCGGTGTATGTGTATCGACGCGTCAGTGGCAGTTGGCAGCTGGAAGCCAAGCTCGAGCCGCCGGCGGCGCGAGGATATGACTCGTTCGGTTCGGACGTGGCGCTCAACATGGCAGGCGACGTCCTCGTGGTCGGCTCGCAATATGAAGGTTACGACGCGCCAAGCCAGGATGCAGGGCCAGGCTCGGCATTCGTTTACATTCGTAGCAATGGCGCCTGGACGCAAGAGAGCATGTTGCGAGCCAGTCGTGCGCAGGATTCCTCATCGTTCGGACGAGCAGTGGAAATCAGCTCGGCTGGCGATGTGGTTGCGGTGGGTGCGCCGTATGAAGCGGTGGATGTTGGCGGCGGGACGCAGTCAGCCGCCGGTGCGGTGTATGTATTCACCAAGCAGGCGGGTGCATGGACCGAGCAGCAGGCGCTGACGGCTCCGGCACCGCAGAGCAATGATTGGTTCGGTTGGGGTGTCCGGCTGAGCGAAGACGGGCGGGCGCTGGCGGTGCTCGCGGCCGAGCAGAATCCCGATACGGAAGATTTTGATCTGGGCGGCTGGCCGAATCGGGCCAACACGCTCTATGTGTTTCAGAACGAGGGCGACAGCTGGAATGTTGCCGCCGAGTTCGCAGGTTCGGCGAGCGAGCCGCACCTGGGTGGCACGGCGTACGAACCCGAGGGACAGAGCGAAGGTTTCGACTTGAGCGCGGACGGAAGCATGCTTGCCATCGGCTCGCCCTATGCCGCCGCGGCGGACGGGACGACGGGTGTCATCAGAATGTATGGACGATCGGCGAACCAGTGGCTGCCCACCAGCACCGTGCTCACGCCAGCGCTGCCGGAGCGTCGCTCGTTCGGAACGCGCGTGACGCTGAGTGGAGCAGGCGGATCGCTGGTTGCGTTCGCCGACCGTGATGATGGCGCTTACGGCCATCCCTATGTGGTCGCGTTCGATCAGCGCCAGAATCAATGGCAGCAAACCGCCGTGTTCGAATCGCCCGCGGCTGTTCCCATCGCCGCTGGGTTTGCGAACTCGCTTGCGCTCTCGTCGGCCGGCGACTATCTCACATTCGGCACACGCACCTTCGCTACCGAGACTTCCAGCTGGGGAGCTGCATTCAATTACGGACGGCAGGCGGAGCAGGGTCAGTCCATCACCACGAAGCGCATGCGCTCGAGCAGCTGGCCTTGAGGGGTTTTCACATCCACGATCCAGCGGCCCTGCGCATTGGCCGGGAACAGCTGTTTACGGGAGTAGGTGCGCCAGCCGCTGTCGTTGCCGCCCTGGATTTCGGAGCTGATGCGTTCGGTCTCGCCCGCGTGACGCCATTCGAAGATGATGTTTTGAGCGACGCCGCTCGGCGCGCGAATGGCCGCGAAAGCGACGACACCCGCACTGAGCTCGGCTCTCGTCAGCGCGCGTACGGCCGGTCCGGGCGTGCGGTCCACGATGGATTGGGTGATGACTGCTTGAGTGACTGCAAGTCCGGCGGGTGGCACGTGAGCGCGCAACTGCCACACCAACAACGGTGCCAGGGTGGAGCAAGCGACCCAGATCAGCTTGTGACGCAGCGAGCGCAACGAACGCAGCGACATCGGTGCAGTCAACAACAGCCATACACCGACCGCACCGAGTGACAGCGGCAATGCATCTTCGAGCGACAGATGCACGACCATCGGCACGACCACAACTGCCGCGATCAAGCTGCAGTAGGCATGAAAGAGCAAGCGCGTCGCGGCGCGTGCGGCGATCCAGCGCTCGTAGAGCGGGTCGAGTGCCGTAAGCGCAGCGGCGGCCGCTGCGATCGAGATGAAGACGATCTGACCGAGGTCGCGTTGTAGCGCGCCGAACAGAAAGGGCAGAGAGAAGAACAGCACTTCCTGCTGCAGGGACTGCGTCAGGAAATTCGATACGAACTTGCCGATGCCCGAGCGGCGCCGCTCCAGAAAACGGCGCACCAGCGGCTCGATCAGCAACCACAACCAACCCGCCAGGGCCGCAATGGCGATCACGCGAGCCAGATCCGCGCCGCGCTTGACCATCACGAAACCGACCATGCCGGAAACGAAGCTGATCGTGGGAATCAGCCAGGGCATGCGATCGAGCCAGCGCGCCAGGCGAGTCAGTTTTTGTGGCGACTCGGTCGGGGTCGGCTCGGGCTCTGCAAGCGTTGTCTGTATCTCCATCGTGAGCGGCGTGGGGCAGGACGTCGCGGATGGGCGACGTCATCCATAGAGAGTGAAGCCGTGATCACGATATCGAATGCGCCGCGGGTGGGGAAGGGCGGCGCCGAGCTATTTACGCCACGCGTCGTTCTCTTTCCTCTTCGACGAAGTGCGTGTGTGCTGGCTCCGCTCTCGCGGCAGGGGACGCGTGAGCTTGCTGCATCGAGAAGGCAGAGATCGCAGCAAACATCTGCGTGGATTGCTCGCGCAGCGTCTGCGCAGTCTCGATCAGCTGCTGCGCCATGTGGGCATCCTGCTGAGTGATATTGTCCATCTCCGTGACGGCCTTGTTGATCTGCTCGATGCCCGCCGCCTGCTCCAGCGTGGCCGCTTCGATCTCTCTGATCACGCTGGTGACGTGCTGCACGGAGTCGACGACGTTGGACATGGCTTGCTCGGCCTGATTGGCGAGCTCGGTGCCGCGATGGACCGTCTGTACCGACGCCTCGATCAGATCCTTCACTTCCTTCGCGGCAGAGGCCGAGCGCTGCGCGAGGCTGCGCACTTCCTGAGCGACGACCGCGAAGCCGCGGCCTTGATCGCCGGCGCGTGCCGCTTCGACGGCGGCGTTGAGGGCCAGCAGATTGGTCTGGAATGCGATGCCGTCGATGATGCCGACGATTTCTCCGATGCGGGTGGACGAGCCGGAGATTTCATTCATGGTCGAGAACAACTGGCCCACCACCTCGCGACCGCGCGTTGTCACCTCGGACGATTGTGTTGCCAGCGATGCGGCTTGCTGCGCGCTGTCGCGATTGCGGGTGACAGTCGCCGTCAGCTGTTCGAGCGACGCGGCAGTCTCCTCGAGGTTGGCGGCATGTTCGCCGGTGCGATTGGACAGCTCGGTGTTGGATTCCACGACCTCCACCACGCCGGATTGCACGCTGGCCGCGGCCGCCAGGTTGTCTTTCAGCACGCCATCCATCTTGACTCGCACCTGCTCGATCGTTTCCGCGACCGAGACGATGCACGACGCGCCCGCCACTGGAATTCGTGCATGCGTATTGCCGCCGAGCAATTGCAACGTCGCGCGATGCAGGTTCAGCAGCGGCTGAACCACGTTCGTCTGCACGTAGAGCAAGTTGGCCAGGGCGAGGGCGGCACCGAGGAAGCTCAGATTGGTCATCCATCCGAAGCCGACAGTGGCGGCGCCGACGACGCCCATGGTGAGCAGCAATGCACTGAGCGATCCGACGACTGCCCATGTGCCGACGCGCAGTGAAGGCTTCAACGCCCGTTGCAATCGGCCCCGCCAGGAAGTGTCGAAGATGCGGCCCTCGCGGATGCACAGGCGGCCCGCGCGACCTTCGCGGATGGCCTTGTAAGCCTGTTCCGCCTGCTGGATTTCGACGCGCGTCGGTTTGACGCGAACCGACATGTAGCCGACGATCTCGCCGCGTTGCAGATCCATCATCGGCGTGACGTTCGCTCGCACCCAGTAGAAGCCGCCGTGCTTGCGACGATTCTTCACCAGGCCGGTCCAGGACTTGCCCGCGCGGATGGTGCGCCACAGATCGGCGAACGCTTCCTTGGGCATGTCGGGGTGACGAATGATGTTCTGAGGCTGACCCAGGCACTCCTCAATCGAGTACTCGCTGCTGGTCAGGAACGCGGGGTTGGCATAGGTGATCCGGCTCGACGGGTCGGTGTGCGTGATGATGACCTCACCATCTGGAAGCACGTATTCCGCATCGCTCACCGGACCACTCACTCTCATGGCGTTCTTGTTCAGCTGCTGAAGACACGTCCGGTGTTGTCGGCAGCAGCTGCGCAGACCTGATAGGCATCGGCCATATTTCAGCCGATGCCTGAGTGCCAGGCGATGCGCCTGGGGAGATCCCCTACGAGCGCACCAGTGGATCGATGGTCTTGATGGTGCCGTCCGGGTTGTAGAACAGCTCGGTGACTTTCACGTTGCGCAGGCGCGTCTGCCCGGACAGCTGCGAATCCGCGTAGAACAGCCACCAGCGGCCGTCCCACTCGACGATCGAGTGATGCGTGGTCCAGCCTTCCACCGGCTCGAGGATGCGGCCGGTGTACGTGAACGGCCCGTACGGCGAGTCGCCGATCGCATAGACGATGTAGTGCGTGTCGCCGGTCGAGTAGCTGAAGTAGTACTTGCCGTTGTACTTGTGCATCCAGGACGCTTCGAAGAAGCGGCGGTCGTGGTCGCCGCCCAGCAGCGGCTTGCCATTCTCGTCCAGGACCACCACGTCGCGCGGCGTCTCGGCGAACTCGAGCATGTCGTCGGTCAGCATCGCGACCTTCGCGGTCAGCGCCGGCTGGTCGTCCGCCTGCAGATCGGTCTTGGAACCGTTCGGATCGTAGGTGCCGGTGATGTTCCGTTGCAGCTGACCGCCCCAGATGCCGCCGAAGTACATGTAGGTGCGGCCGTCGCTATCGGTGAACACTGCCGGATCGATCGAGTAGCTGCCCTTGATCGGCTCGGGTCGCGGCTCGAACGGGCCGGTCGGCGACTTGGACGTCGCGACGCCGATACGGAACGCGCCTTGTTTGTCCTTGGCGGGGAAGTACAGGAAATACGTGTCGTTCTTGCGTGCGGCATCCGGCGCCCACATCTGCTTCTCGGCCCAGGGCACCTGACTCACATCGAGCGCCACCGGATGTATCGTGACCGGTCCGCCGATCCTGTCCATGCTCAGGACGCGATAGTCGCGCATCTCGAAGTGCGCGCCCAGATCATCCTCGGGCGTGGTGCCGTCGATGTCGTGACTCGGATAGACATAAATCTTGCCGTCCCAGATGTGCGCCGAAGGATCGGCCGTATAGATCTCGGAGACGAGCGGTTGCGAGAGATAGCGGCGCGTCTGCTTGGCCGCGGCTTGCTGATCGGCGCCAGCGGGGGCGGGCTGATCTTTGGACGAGCATGCGGCGAGCAGGACCAGCGCGGTGCATGCAAACAGGTGCAGCTGCGGACGATTCATCGGTTCCCCCTGATCGAGTGCGGTTCGGCGCCGAAAGGTAGCACCATTTCGCGCGGACTGGTAGCGGTATCACAAATGTCCCGGGGGCGACCGCTAACGCCGGAAAACTACAACGATTCCGGCGGGCGCTGTCCCCGCGGCGCCGTCGAAATGGCCCGGGAGACAACGCGCGCCCGAGAAAAACGCTGTTGACAACGATGGCCAATGCGGTTCACGGTGGCGCCGCTCGAAGGAACGAACAGCATCGGTGTGGCCGTGGCGCGGTCAACAAAGTGCACGCCCCGCCGATCTCACAGGGGGTTGCACACATGGATTCATGCAAGTGGCGGTCACTGCGACGGAACGTGATTCTCTGGGCGGCATTGCTGCTCGCGCCGTTGACCGTATGGTCGCAAACGTTGCCGACGGCAACGCAGGTCGCGGCGCAGATTCAACTCGGCTGGAACCTGGGCAACACGCTGGAAGCCCAATGCGGTGAGACGGCGTGGGGCAATCCGGCCGTCACCCAGGCATTCATCAATTCAGTGAAGGCCGCGGGTTTCAACTCCATACGCATTCCCGCGGCCTGGGATTGCCACGCGAATCAATCGACCATGACGATCGATGCGGCCTGGATGGCGCGCGTCAAACAAGTGGTCGACTATGCGCACGGCCAGGGCATGTACGTCATCCTGAACATTCATTGGGATGGCGGCTGGCTGGAGGAACATCCGCTGTACTCGCATCAGCAGGCCGTCAATCAGAAACAGAACGCGTACTGGACCCAGATCGCGACCACGTTCCGCAACTACGACGAACGCCTGCTGTTTGCCGGAACGAACGAAGTGCATGCCGACTACGGCACGCCGACCACCGAGCACATCACCGTACAGCAGTCCTATAACCAGACTTTTGTAAACGCCGTGCGTGCCACCGGTGGCAACAATGCGTCGCGCACCCTGGTCGTGCAGACCTACAACACCAACGCGTGGCATGGCCTGAATTATTTCTCGATGCCCACCGACACCATCGCCAACCGGCTGATCGTCGAGATCCATCACTACGATCCTTATGACTTCACCCTGAACCCGAGCGGCAGTTGTTTGTATTGGGGCGCGCCGTATCCCTCGCAGAGCGCGTGCGCCTGGGCGCAGGAGTCCTATCACGACGACCTGTTCGCGCAGGTGCGGGCCAAGTGGGTCAACCAGAACGTCCCGGTGATCATCGGCGAGTACGGCGTGGCGACGCGGTCGAATCTCAGCCTGCCGGCGCGGCAGTACTGGCTCGAATACGTCAATCGTGCAGCGGCCGCGAATGGTCTCAAGACTTTCTATTGGGACAATGGCGTGCAGCCGAGTCAGACCAATGGCTTCGCGATCTTCGATCGCAACAGCGGCAGTGTCGTCGATCAGGGCGTGCTCGATGCCATCAAGCGCGGCGCGGGCGTTGGTACGCCGACGAACTACACGCTCACTGTTACAAAGGCAGGCGGCGGCGGCGGCACGGTGACGTCGTCACCCTCAGGCGTCAACTGTGGCGGAACTTGCAGCGCCAGCTATGCCAGCGGCACGTCTGTAACGTTGACTGCAACGGCGGCAAGCGGCTCGTCGTTCGCCGGGTGGAGCGGTGCGTGTTCAGGAACCGCAACATGCACGGTGTCGATGACTGCGGCTCGTTCAGTCACGGCGACGTTCAACAGCACCGCGACCACGTTTTCACTCGGCGTGACGAAGATGGGCAGTGGCACTGGCACCGTGACGTCATCGCCCTCAGGAATCAACTGCGGCAGCACCTGTACCGCGAATTACGCGAGCGGCACGTCGGTGACGTTGACGGCCACGGCGGCGAGTGGCTCGGCATTCGCTGGGTGGAGCGGGGCGTGCACGGGGACTGGTACATGCACGGTGTCGATGACCGCTGCCCGCAATGTAACTGCGACATTCAACACCAGCGGCACCGGCGGGACTTGTGCCAATCCCATTTCATTTACCAGCAACACCGGCAATTTCAATACCACGGGCGCGGTCTGTTATCGAACCAACCAGACCATCAATGGCTGGGGATGTTCCAATTTCGACGGACGCTCCTTGACGGTGGGCGGGCAGGCCAGAACCTGCGGACAGCTGCCGCTCACGCGCTCGGCCGACGGTTATTACTACTTCTCCGTCACCGGCGGGACCTATCCCTGGGCAAGCATCTATGCATGGTAGCGAGGAATGTCGAGCGAACGACAGCGCCTGTATGTGCTGCCGCCCTGCGAAGAGCTAGCTGAGCAGGGCGTCGGAACGTTCGCTCGATAATTCTTTGTCTAGCGATAGACATTTGTCGGAGTTAAGGCGTATGATCATTAGTGAACAATATTTCATTGCCGATTCGCGGCTCCAGCCGCGGGTCGGCCACAGGAGTGGGGGACGGTGACGACTGCGTGAAACAAGCGCGGCGTCGCGCACGGCATCCCTCTGCGATCGGCACGACGGGTCAAACAATGGGGGATACGTTGTTATGGCTGAAGTGAGCTCACATCGGACGGAGCACGGATCGTCGGTCAGCAGCGTCGTACGGCAGGCGCTTCATTTTCGACCCGCGTCTGCGACAGCACCGGCATTCGCGCTACTCATGACCTTGGCGGCGACGTCGGTGCAATCGCAGAATGCGGCGGGCTCGTCCTCGCAGCTCGAGGAAGTCGTCGTTACCGGCATTCGCGAGCAATTGAAATCGTCACAGGCTCGCAAGGCCGATGCCGAAGAAATTCTCGATTCGATCACCGCTTCCGACATCGGCGCATTGCCCGATCGCAGCGTGACCGAGGTGCTGCAGCGAATTCCAGGCCTCGCGATCGGCCGCGTGCCGGAGGCGCGTGATGCTGATCGCATCGCCGTCGAAGGGGCGGGCGTGACGGTTCGTGGGTTGACGTGGGTGCGCAGCGAGCTGAACGGACGCTCGGCGTTCTCCGCGAAGAAAAGCCGTACGCTGGGCTTCGAAGATATTCCGCCCGAGCTGATGGCGGCCGTCGACGTCTACAAGAATCCATCGGCGGCGATGATCGAAGGCGGGCTGTCTGGCAACGTCGATCTGCGGACGCGCCTGCCGTTCGACAGCCCGGATCGGGTCCTGGCGGCGTCGGCGGAATACGCCGTCGGCGACCTTGCCAACAAGGAACGTCCTTCGGGCTCGTTCCTGTTCAGCGATCGCTGGAACACCGGCATCGGCGAGCTTGGCTTTCTCGTGTCCACGAGTGCCTCGCAGCTCACGACCCAGACCCATACCCTGCACATCGACAAGTACTATGCGCGCGATAACTTGCCCGGCTATGAAGGTCAGACCGTGTACGCACCCGGCGGTGTCGGCTGGCGTGAGCTGACCGTGGACCGCGAGCGCCTCGGCGGCTCGCTGGCGTTGCAATGGCGGCCGAGCGATACGGTGGACGTGTCGCTGCAATATTTCGTTGCGGATGCCACTTTCGAACAGAACGAGAACGCGTTGTGGACGGAGCAGGGCAACTCCCTGACGGGCAGCAATCTGCAGGTCTCGAATGGCTATCTGGTCGGCGGCCAGATCGACAATCGATACTTCGCGGGCTCGGCGCGATACAACGAACGCGAAAGCACGAATCATGATACGGCCTTGCATCTGACCTGGCGTCCGGGCGAGCGATGGCGTTTCGACGTAGACGTGCAACGCGCGCTCGCGGACACGGACGCGATGGATCTCACGTTGGGATCGCCCACGCTGGAGCAGAGCGATGCGACGAGCTTGGGCGTCGATCTGCGCCTGAATGGCAGCAACGAGCCCAGCATCCGGCTCAGACCGAACAGCGTGATGACCGATCCCGCCCAGCACTATTACGGCTGGGCCATGGATCATTACGAAAAGAACGATGCCGACGCCTGGGCGTACCGGGCCGACGGCGAGTACACGTTCGACAACAGCGACTGGCTGGATCGCATCCGCTTCGGCATTCGTCACGAGGACTACAGCTCGACCACGCGCGAGACCGGCTATCGCTGGGGCACGGTCGCTCAGACCTGGGGCGGCGGTGCGACGACGTTTGCCGATGCCAGCGCCAGCGTGCCGTACATTCAACAGGGATTCTCGGACTGGTTCCATGGTCAGCGCGCGCCCAGTGCTTATCTGTTTCCGCACGCTTCGGCGTTCAACAGCCGGGCGGCGTTTGAAAACACCATCCACAGCGTCGAAACCTTCGGCACCAATTGCTGCGACTGGACGCCCTGGAATGGCGACTATGCCGATTCCACGCCCGGCAACGACGGCCTGGGCATCAACACCCAGAACCAAAGGACCTGGGCCGGCTACGCGGTCGCGCATTTCGAGAAGAGCAAGCTCGACGGCAATGTCGGGGTGCGCGTGGTGCGCTCCGAGAATCTCGGCACCGGATTGCTCACATTCAGCAGTGCCAATCTGATTGGCGCGTTCGACGAGCAGGCGTTCGCCAACGGCGCTTCGTACGAGACGACCGACAAGAACAGCTACACCGACGTGCTGCCGAGCTTGAACCTGAGATACAAAGTGCGCGACGACCTGTTCCTGCGGCTGGCCGTGGCAAGGTCGCTGGCGCGGCCGGATTTCCCGTTGTTGTTGCCAGCGATCAACATCGAAGCGCAGGTCGGCATGCTGGCTGCCAATGGCGCTTGCACGGAGCTGCCGGAAGGCGTCGAGGTCGGCAACTGCGTGTTCCAGTACACGGGCTACGCGGGCAATCCCGATCTGGAGCCGATGCGCTCCTGGCAGTACGACCTGACCGCGGAGTGGTACATCAATCCCACCAACTCGCTGACCGGCGCCATCTTCTACAAACGACTCGAAGGGTTCATGGAAACTGCCTTGAACGCTACGGTGGACTACACCAACAACGGTCAGACGCGCACGGTGCGCGTGCTGCGGCCCGAGAACCAAGGCAGTGGTTACGTGCAGGGCTTCGAGCTCGCTTACAACAGCTTCTTCGATTTCCTGCCCGGATTCTGGAAGAACTTCGGAGCGCGAGCGGCGTTCACCTATGTAGAGAGCGGCGGCACGCGCAACGTGGCGGCGAATCCGTACGACGAGAACCAGCGCGACAACTCGGCGCTGGACGGCTATCCGCTGGAAGGGTTGAGCAAGACCAGTTACAACGCCGAGCTGTACTACAGCACGCAACGCTTCGAGGCGCGGCTGGCCTACAACTGGCGCGAGCGCTACGTGCTGACGATGGCGGCCGCCAATCTGGACATTCCCGCCTGGGCCGACGACTACGGTCAGCTCGACGGCTCGGTGACCTGGAATGCGACCCAGAAGATCAAAGTGGGCTTGCAGGCGGTCAACCTGACGGATGCGCCGTACCGCATCCTGGTCGACAACTTCGTGGATGACACCGGTCTCACCTATCACAACTGGGTGAGCGCGGACCGGCGTTACAACGTGTTCGTCAGAGCCAGCTTCTGACATGCAATTCGGGGCAGGGCGGCACGCGGCCGTGGCAAGGATGCCCAGTCATCGACAGTTCATCGACAACAACTGCAAAGCCGCCTGATCCGAATGCAACCGATGATCTCCATGTCCGTCAGAGAGAACAATCGCATGATTCCAATGTGTCGCACGGCAGTGATTGCGTTGGCGTCGATGTGCCTGAGCGGCATCGTCGCGGCCGAGCCGTTCGGGCTGCTCGATCGCAACGGCAGCTATGTCGCGATCGAACCCTATGCACCCAACATCGTGCGCGTCACGCTGAGTCTGGAGAAGGAGCGGGTGGTCGCGCCGCCCGGTTACGGTTTCATCGCCAGCCCCGATGCGAAGGGATGGAAGCACGATGTCGTTGCCTCGGGCGACGTTTATTCGTCACCGACGCTGTCGATCGAAGTCAAAGCTCAGCCGCATCCCGGTCCGCCCAATCAGATGCAACGTTACTTCGCTCCATCGTTGCCACCCGTATCACTCACCGTGCGCAAGCCCAGCGGCGAGACCATCGTCGAGATGAGTGGCTGGGAGCTGGCGCCGCACACGGTCAACGGCGAGAAAACGTTCCGGATCGGTGCGACCTTTCCCGCGCCGCCCGATGAGCACTACTACGGCCTGGGCCAGAATCAGGAAGGTATTCTCGATCACCGCGGGCGCACCATCGATTGCAGGCACAACTACGATGCGCCGGCCGGCGAAACGGTATGCGTGCCGTTCCTGGTGACCAACAAAGGCTACGGCATTCTCTGGGACAATCCGTCCAGCACCGTGATCTCCGCCGGCCTGCAAGGGCGTACCACGTGGCACTCGAAAGTGGGCGAGCGCGTCTCCTACTTCGTGATCGCCGGGACCACGATCGATGAGGTGTATGCGGGTTATCGCAAGCTCACGGGCATTACGCCGTTGCCGCCGAAAGCCGCGTTCGGCTACATCCAAAGCAAGGCGCGTTACGAGAATCAGCAGCAAGTGCTCGATGTCGCGGCTGGCTATCGGCGGCGGGGGTATCCGCTCGACATCATGGTCGTCGACTGGTTCTACTGGACTCGCATGGGCCAGCTCGACATCAATCCCAGCGATTTTCCGGCGCCGGCGGCGATGAACCGGGCACTCAACGAGCAGGGCGTGCGCTCCATGATCAGTGTCTGGCCGCGCTTCGAGCTCGAGTCGCGCTACTTCGATTTACTCGCATCGAAAGGCTGGTTCCTGAAACACGCGGATGGTCGCCCGGTAGATGGCTTGCCGGTGCGCAACGATCGCGCCGGCGCTCTGCTCGACAGCACCAATCCCGAGGCGCGCGAATGGTTCTGGGGCAAGATCCGCGACAACATCGCCGCGCACGGCTTCGACTGGTTCTGGCTGGATGAAACCGAGCCCGATCTGGTGCCCGACGGCTATTTCTACAGCATCGGTTCGGGCGATCGTTATCACAATCTGTATCCGCTGGTGCACACGCAGGGAGTGGCCGAAGGCTCGAGGCGCGATCGGCCGGGCAAGCGCAACTTGATTCTGGCGCGTGCTGCGTACATCGGCGCGCAGCGCTACGGCAATCTGTTCTGGTCCTCCGATATCCACCCGACCTGGGAAGCCCTGAAACAGCAGGTGCCGACGGGCTTGAATTTCACGGCCTCGGGGCTCGCTTATTGGGGCAATGACATCGGCGGTTGGCAGTGGTACACGCCACGTTATCGATCGCAGCGCAAGCCGCTCGTCGATCCCTCCGATGCACGCAATGTGATCGGCGACTACGACGATTACCCGGAGCTGGCCGTTCGCTGGTATCAGTACGGAACGTTCCTGCCCACCATGCGCGCGCATGGCTTGAGAAAGGAGGCGGAAGTCTGGTCCTACGGCAAGGAGGCGGAGGCGATCATCAGTCGCTATCTGAAGCTGCGTTACACCTTGATGCCGTATCTGTATTCACTGGGCAAACACACCTATGACACGGGCGCGCCCTTCATGCGCGCGCTGTTCATGGATTTTCCGAACGATCCGAAGGTCTTCAACATCGGCGACCAATATATGTTCGGGCCTGCGTTCCTGGTTGCGCCCGTCACCGAGCAAGGCCAGGAAAGCCGCGAGGTCTACTTGCCGGCGGGCAGCGACTGGTACAACTACTGGACCAACGAGAGACTGGCCGGTGGCCAGACAGTCACGGTGGCGGCGCCGATCGACATCATTCCGCTGTTCGTTCGGGCCGGCTCCATCGTGCCGATGGGCGTCGATATTCCGAGTACGGCAACCGCTCAGGCGCTTAAAGAGATTCGTGTGTATCCCGGCAGGAGTGTCGGGTTCACGCTCTACGACGATGACGGCGTTTCATACGATTATGAGAAAGGCATCGGACGCACGACCCGATTGAAGTGGGATGACCAGCTCGGGCAGCTGACCGCGGAAGGTGACAAAGCGGTGAGTCGCACGGCCCGAGGATTGACCCGAGTCGTACGATGAATCGAGCTTTTATCCTTCCGCCCAAGCAGGCGGCGGTGCCCGGAACGTCACAGGTTGACGGCTCACCGGGTGCTTGAAGGTGAGTTCGAAGGCGTGCAGGCAGAGCGGTGGCGCATCGACGTCAAGCGTCTGGGTCTCGCCAACTTCGCTGCCGACGAGATAAGCGGGATCACCGCACACCGGCCAGCCGAGATGAGCAATGTGAATTCGGATCTGATTGGTGCGGCCGGTGCGGGGGCGCGCTTCGAGCAGGGCAGTGCCGTCGTCGAAACGGCGCAGCACGCGGAAATCGGTGTGTGCCGGCAGTCCCGCAGTCGGGTCGACGCTGCGTGAGCCAAGCTTCCCGGGTTCTCGGCTGATCGGCATCTCGCAAGAGAATTCATCGGCTGCCGGCTGGCCATTGACGCGAACCAGATAAACCTTCTCGACCTCCATCCGCGCGAACTGATCCTGCACGCGCCCGGCGAAATGACGGGTGCGAGTCAGCACCTGCACACCGGTGGTGTTGGCATCGAGCCGATGCGCGGGCCGCAGCTTCTGCGGTGCGTAGACGTCATAGAGCAGCCATTGCAGCGTATTGCGATAGAAGCGGCCACCGGAATGAATCGGCAGCGGCGCCGGCTTGTTCACGACCACGATCGCTTCATCCTCGTGGAGGATGCGCACATCCATGTTCACGTCCGGCTCGATGACGGCGGGCAAGCGATGCAGATAACGCTCTCCGGGCTTCACTCGATGGCTGGCCGTGACAGGCTCGCGATCGGCGGTCAGCACCAGGCCGTCGGCGCATTTCTGTTGCCACACTTCGACGGGAATGTGCCGGACCACGCGATGCAGCGTCTCGACGATGGTGCGGCCATCGCAGTCCACCGGCACGTTCACCGGCTTGAAATGATCGTAGGGCTGGCTGCCCGGCAGGGGATGAGTCAGCTTGCGAATGGCTTCATGGCGCCGCTCGATGTTCAATGCCATCTGCTCGGCCGGCGTCTTGAAACAATACTGGCAGGACTTGCCCGGCACATAGTGCGGATGTTCCTGCTCGGCCGGCGTCAGCGGCGACTGGCATTGGAAACATTGGGTCGAATGCGTCTCGCCCAGTTTCGGATCGAGCCCGACGCGCTGATCGAACACGAAGCATTCGCCGTCGTAGTGCTCGCCGCCCACGTCCTCGAAATATTTCAGGATGCCGCCGTCGAGCTGCAGGATGTTCTTGAACCCCGCCTGTTCCATGTACGGACCGGCTTTTTCGCAGCGGATGCCGCCGGTGCAGAACATCACGACCGTTTGCTCCTTGAGCTGCTCGGGCAGCCGGGCCACGGCGGCGGGGAAATCACGAAAGTGATCGATGCCGATCGGCAGCGCGTTCCGGAACGTGCCCAGCTTCACTTCGTAGTCGTTGCGCGTATCGAGCAGCGTGATCGGCCGGCCCTCGTCCAGCCATTGTTTGAGCTGCGCGGCGGGCAGCTTCGGCGAGGTGCGGCGGGCGGGGTCGATGCCGGGCACGCCGAAAGCGATGATCTCTTTCTTGATCCGCACCAGCATGCGACGGAACGGCTGATGATCGGTATGGCTGACCTTCGGTTGCAGATCCGCCAGCCCCGGCCAGCTGCGCAGCTCGGCCAGCAATTGCTCGATCTGTGGCTCGGCGCCGGCCACGAACAGGTTGATGCCTTCGGGGCTCAGCAGAATGCTGCCTTTGAGCTGCGCCGCTGCGCACAGCTCCTGCAGCCGGACGCGCCGCGCTTTCAGGCCCTCGAGCGGCAGGAACTTGTAGGCGGCGATGTTGAGGACGGGGCTCATGGGGCCGCGCATCTTATAGAGGGGGCCGGGACGCCGCAAACCCTCGCCGGCGGCCCTTTTTGCCCGCGCAGGGATCCTGACCGGACTCATGGGAATTCAACAGGGTAGGGCCGCCGATGGAGGATCCGGATGAAACGATTCTGGCGCGATAACGGGCTATCGCTGGTGCTGTTCGCGCTGTTTCTCGCCTTTTGGTTGGGACAGGCGCTGACCGGCTGGCGCGATGAAGTCCAGGACCGGCGCGACCATGGCGCGACGCCACCGACCCTGGTCGAGTATCTGAGCAGCGGCAGCTTCGTGGAGGCGACCACGGAAAACTGGGAAAGCGAATTTTTGCAGATGTTCGCTTACGTACTATTTACAGTCTTTCTGTTTCAGCGCGGCTCGGCCGAATCGAAGTCCCCCGATAAACCCGACGATGTCGATCGCGATCCGCGGCTCAGCCGCAGCTCCGAGGCGCCCGGCCCGGTGCGAGCCGGCGGCTGGCGCCTGCGGTTGTACGAGCACTCGCTGAGTCTGGCTTTTCTGGTCCTGTTCCTGATCTCTTTCATCTCGCACGTGCTGAGCGGCGCAGCGTCGTTCAACGAGGAGCAGCGCTTGCACGGCGGGACCGAAGTTTCCGTGTGGGAGTTCCTGACGCATGCGCGCTTCTGGTTCCAGTCGTTTCAGAACTGGCAAAGCGAGTTCCTGGCGATCTGGTGCATGGTGGTGCTGACCATCTTTCTGAGGCAACGAGGCTCGCCGGAGTCCAAGCCCGTCGACAGTCCTCACGATCAGACGGGCGGCTGAGCAAGCTTCAGACGCCCGGTGCAGGAGGAGTCGTGACTGGCAACTCCAATCCTGCGGTGTATGCGGCGTTGATCGGCAACATCCTGGTTGCCATCACCAAGGCCGCTGCCGCGCTGTGGACCGGCAGCTCGGCGATGCTGAGCGAGGCGGTGCATTCCGTCGTCGATACCGGCAACGAAGTGCTGCTTCTGTACGGCATGCATCAGGCGCGGCGGCGTCCGGACGTGGGGCATCCGCTCGGCTATGGACGCGAGCTTTATTTCTGGAGCTTCATCGTCGCGCTGCTGGTGTTCGCGCTCGGGGCCGGCGTATCCATCTTTCAAGGCATCCGCCACGTGCTCGCTCCGCAGCCCATCGAGGATCCCGTGGTGAGCTATATCGTGCTCGGGCTGGCCGGGGTGTTCGAAGGCGGATCGTGGTGGGTGTCGTTCCGCCAGTTCAACGCGGCGCGAGGCGAGCTGAGCTTTTACCGGGCGTTCCGGCGCAGCAAGGATCCGCCGACCTTCGTCGTGCTGTTCGAGGACACCGCCGCGCTGCTCGGCATCGCGATCGCTGCGGTGGGAATCTTCGCCGCCACCCGGCTGCATGAGCCGATCTACGATGGCATTGCGTCGATTCTGATCGGCCTGGTTCTGGCGGCGGTCGCGGTGTTGCTGGCGCGCGAAAGCAAAAGCCTGCTGATCGGCGAACGCGCCGACCCACGACTCGCGGATGAGATTCTCGCCATGGTCGCGGCGGAGCCGGGCGTGCAGCAGGCGTTCGGCGTGCTGAGCATGCAACTGGCGCCGGATCAGATCGCCGTCGCCATCAGCCTGAAATTCGACGACCGGCTGCGCACGCCGGAGATCGAGCAGAAGATCTACGACCTGGAGAGCAAGCTGCGCGCCGAGCGCCCGCAAATCGTCGCGCTGTTCGTCAAGCCGCAGAGCGCCAGTGCCTATCGTGAGCTGGTCCGGCGACGTTTCGGCGCTCCTGCCGGTCGGCCAATGACGGACGAGCGTGACAGAAACCCGAACTGAAGGAACCGAGTCGGCCATCTCGCGTTGCTTCGGCGTCGGACCACGTATTGGAGGGCGCCAGCATGGCATTCGCAGTGAAAAGCCCCGCCTTCGCCGAAGGCAGCACCATCCCTCGCAAATACACCGGCGATGGCGAGAATCTGTCGCCGCCCTTGGAATGGTCCGGAGCCCCCCAGGGCACCCGCAGCTTTGCGTTGATCTGCGAAGACCCCGACGCGCCTTCCGGGACGTTCAGGCATTGGGCCGTTGCGAACATTCCGGCGGATCGGACCGGCATCTCCGAAGGTGCCCGCGCCCAGCAGTTCGACTGCGGTCGTAACGATTTCGGCCATGCTTCCTACGATGGCCCCGCACCCCCGCGCGGGCACGGTGTGCATCACTATCATTTCAAGGTGGCGGCGCTGGATGTCGACAACATCGACGTGTCTCGCAGCCGTAGTGCGAGTGAGCTATGGCAGTCAGTGACGCCGCACATCCTGGCCGCGAGCGAGACGATCGGGACTTATCAACGCTGAGGCGAGGGCCATGCTGCGGACATTTGCAGATTTGAAACGTATGTCGATCGGTGCCACCGACGGCGAGCTGGGATCCGTGCGCGATGCGTACTTCGACGATCAGCATTGGACGCTGCGCTACCTGGTGGTGAATCCGGGCTCGTGGCTGACGGCGCGCCGGGTGCTGATATCGCCATGGGCGATTCGCGATGTGAACTGGAACGCGCAACGCGTCGACGTGGCGCTGACCCGGGAGCAGGTTCGCAACAGTCCCGGGATCGAATCGGACAAACCGGTGTCTCGTCAGTACGAGGCCGAGTACTCCGATTACTACGGCTATCCCTATTACTGGGCCGGGCCATTGGCGTGGGGCTCGTTGCATGTTCCGGAAGAGGCCGCCCTGGCGGACCTTGCCCTGCAGCGGGCGCGCGACGCGCAACAGGAGACGGAGCAGGGAGATCCGCACCTGCGCAGCGCGAACGAGGTCGATGGCTATAACGTCGAGGCGGTGAACGGCGCCATCGGCCACGTCGATGGCTTCATCTTCGACGACACCAGCTGGAGCCTGCGTTACTTCGTGGTCGATACGCGCAACTGGCTGCCTGGTCGGCACGTGTTGATCTCGACCGATTGGATCGAGCGCGTCAGCTGGGAGAACCGCAAGGCACACGTGGTACTGACCCGGGACGAGGTCCGTAACAGCCCCGAGTACGATGCCGCGGCCTTCACGCAGGCGGAAGAAGAGGCGCTCCACAGATACTACGGTCAATCGCTGCGACAGCACGGGCGAAAGACCAAGGCTGGCAACTGGGAGCTGCCGATCTGAAGCTGGTGCGGTTCAGCCGGTGGGCGGTACCGGATGCATCGCCAGCCCGCCCACCACGGTGGACCACTCGCGGACATACCAGTGGGTGACCAGTCCGTTCTGGACGTACGGATCCGCTTTCGCGAACGCTTCTGGAACCTCTCGTGACTCGGCTCGAAACAGGATGACTGCGCCGTCCGTCGGATCGGCCAGCGCACCGCCGAGGACCATCTCGTTGCGAGCGCAGCTTTCCCACGCTTTCCGTAGATGCGCCTCTCGGAACTGCACGCGCCTTTCCACATAGTCCGCGCCGACTTCGTAAAACAGCAGGAAGTGCTTCATGGTCTGCCTCCGGGTGGTGTGGATGCGGAACTGTGGCACGAAGCAGGCTCCGTGCATACTGTTCGCCCGCCATCATTCGCCATCCGGCGGAATGGCTATTGCTCGGTTGCGCGTGTGGTAACGCCGTCGCGAGTGAAGAGGAAGGTGACTAGCCATACGCGGACGCTGTCGTCGTCCGCGGGGACGAACTGCCATTCTCGGGCTGCGTTGTCTGCGAGGCGTGCGAAGTACTTGCTTGGCCCGGGGTTCTCGATGAGCGCGCCGGTGACAGCCCCGGAAGGATCGACGAGCACGCGCACTGTGACGTAGATGCGGCCCTGGATGTCTTGGCGGATTTTGTCCGGGACCTCCGGCGTGACTTCATGCAGCACTGCGCTCGAAGCAGGCTCCGCCTGGACCGGAGGCGGGCTTGGTGCGGAAGAAACATCGCGCGTCTGGCTCGATTCTGCGGCAGGGGGCTTGGCGACAGGTGAGGGAACAGCAGGCGCCGGGACGGTGGGCGGAACGGAAACGACAGGCGCCGGCAAATCAGCTTCCGGCCCACTCGTCGATCGCAGGCCGAACCAGGCTGCAATCAATATCGCCATGGCTGCAATGGCCAGCAACAGCGAACGTCGCCTGGAATGGTTCCGCGTCGTCGATTCATGCGAAACATCAGGTGCCTGCGCCTGGCGATGAGAGACAACCCTTGCCTGCGCCAGCTGAGAGGTCGCAACGCCAGTTGGCTGCGCCTGAGACTTCGTAACCGCAGTTGGCTGCACGTGAGACTTCGTAACGGCAGCTGGCTGCGCCTGAGACGTCGTAACGACAGCTGGCTGCGTCTGGGAAAACGTGCCAACAGCTGCTTGCAGAGGATGCGAACTGGCCGGCGCCTGCGTGCGATGAGGCTGCGACACCGCCTGAGGCTGCGAGACCGCCGGCATATGCGGCTGAGGCTTCGAAATGTCAGCTTGCTGCGTCTGAAATCGTGGAGCAGAGAGTCCTTGTGGCTGAGGTTGCGAACTCGCCAGCTTCTTCGGCTCAGCATTCGAAACGGCGGTTGGTTGCGACAGAGATTGTGAAGCAGCAAGTGCTTGTGGCTTAGGCTGCGAGGCCGCCGGCGCCTGCGGATGGCCCTTCGAAACGGCGGCTGGCTGCGGATGAGCTTTCGAGCTGGCAGCTATCTGCGTCGGAGTCGGCGGCACGACCCGCGTCGGCGGAGCGGGATTCGGGAGCGAGGCCGCGGAAGGGGCGGGTTTGTATTCGCTCCTGAGGTCGATGACGGTGGGGCGATCGGCGGGAGTGGGGCTCAAGCAGCGTCGCATTGTGTCTGCCAGTCCCGCCGGCACATTGCTGGGCAAGTTCAGCTCCAGTGGCGGGTCCGACTTGGACGGCCTGCGTTGCGTGAGCGCTTCGACCAGGGTGGCGCCGAGACTCCAGACATCATCAGCAGTGCCAATATCCTTGCCGGCCGGGCGGAGCGTATCGCTGGCGAGTTTCAGCTGATCATCGACGGCCAGAAGGTTCGACGGATCGAGGCCGCCGTGAATCAGATGGCGCCGATGCAGGAACGTCAGCGCATCCAGGGTCGGGAACAGCAGCTCCCGCACTTCCTCGTGACTCAACGCTCGCCGGCGCAGAATCTGGGCGAGACTCTGTTCCGCGTATTCCATCACCACGAACACGAACTCATGTTCGCCCGCTCGAAACCGGCCCATCTCGAACAGACGGACCAGATGAGGATGAGCAAGCTGGGCTGCCGCCGACCACTGCGCAAGCAGCGCCTTCGCCTGCAACGCATCCGCCCGCACCAGCTTGATCGCGGCGTCGGCGAGCTTTTTTGCCTTATGTTCGGTGAGGAAGACCGCCTTATGGTGGGAACAGCCGAGCAGCCGGCGCAGGGGAAAGACGCCGTCGATGCTCTGGTTCTGCCATTGCGCCCAGTCTTTGCTGAATTCCGCGTTCATCCCGGAGTATTCGGCGGCGGGGCCGATTGGATTCCGGCCCGCGCTCGAACCGCCGGCTAGCGCCCGAACACGGCCGCGATCGCGCTGCTGCCGCGGCCGATCGGATCCTTGCGAATCGCCTTCTCTTCCTCGCCGACCTGAGTGAACAGGGCGTTGAGGCTCTGCGTGAGCACGTGCTGCTCCAGGTCCAGGTCGGGCTTGTTGGTCAGCGGCAGTTGTTTGTAGGCGCTGAGCAGCTGCTGGTACTGATTGTAGAAGCCGATCTGTCGCAGATTGTTCTGGATGATGGGCAGATATTTCTGGCGCAGCTCGGTTTCGGTGTGCTGGCGGAAATAGTCGGTCGCGGCGGTGTCGCTCCCGCGCACGATTCCCAAGGCATCCGCAATCGTCATGCTGCGCACGGCGCCGATGAAAACCTGTTTCGCTTCGACCGCCGCATGCTCGGCGCCCTGGTTCATGAGCTTCTCGATCTGGTCGACCTGCGCGCCCAGGCCAAACTGCCGCAGCCGCGAAGCGATCGGCTGGACCGGCTCAGGCAGGCGGATGCGGTACAACGAGCTGTTCTGATACCCGCCAGCCTGGGACAGCAAATCCGCTGCGCGAGTGCTGCTCAGTTCCAGCGATTCCTTGATTGCGCGTGACAACCCGGACTGAGTGGAGGTGCCGGTGCCCGCGCCCGCCTGCAGAACCTGTGACATCTCCGCGCATGCGCCCAAGCACAAGCTGGCGGCCAGAGCGAAGCTGGCCAGCAAAAACGCGCGCGGTTTCCCGAGAAATTGCACTCGACTCATTATTGAAGTTCCTGGAGACGTCCTGCTGAAGGGCGGCAGTGTATCGCGCCCCGAGCGCCGGCCACCGCGAACGAGTTGTCAGCTTTGAGCGACGGGATCAGTGCGGCGTTTGGAGCGTGGCCCCGGAGCGCTGCTCGGCGGGCTTGCTGGCGTGTTCCAGGTTCAGGGCCGTGCCGATCAGGGCCAGGTGCGAGAATCCCTGGGGGAAGTTGCCGAGCAGGCGTTTGGCTGCCGGGTCGTATTCCTCGGCAAGCAGGCCAACGTCATTTCGCAACGTGAGCAGGCGCTCGAACAGCGCCCGGGCCTGCTCGATCCGGCCCGTCATCACATAGGCATCGGCGAGCCAGAAACTGCAGGCGATGAACGTGCCTTCACCCGGGGGCAGGCCGTCATCGGTGGCCGCGGTGTCGTAGCGATGTACGAGGCCGTCGCGCAGCAGGGACGATTCGATCGCGGCGATAGTCCCGAGTACCCGCGCATCGTTCGCGGGCAGGAACCCGAGCTGAGGAATGAGCAACAAGCTCGCGTCGAGCTGCGTCGAGCCGTAAGACTGCACGAAGGTCTTTCGGGTGCTGTCGAAGGCGCGCTCGCAAACTTCCTTGTGAATCTGTGCACGCAGTGCGCGCCATTCGTCGATAGGCCCGCTCAGGGAATAGCGCTCGGCATCCTTGATGCCGCGATCGAACGCGACCCAGGACATGATTTTCGAATAGGTGAACTGTCGCGGCTGGCTGCGCACCTCCCAGATGCCGTTGTCGGGCTCCTGCCAGACCGACGCAAGATGCGACAACAGGCCGCGCTGCAAAGCCCAACCTGCCTCTCGCGTGGCGAGTCCGCCGCGCCGCGCCTGATGCAGGGCGTCCATCACTTCACCGAACACATCGAGTTGCATCTGCGCGTGGGCACCATTGCCGATGCGCACTGGCCGCGATCGTTCGTAGCCGGGCAGCCAGCCCACCTCCCATTCCGTGAGTCTTCGTTCGCCAGCCACACCGTACATGACTTGCAGCTGATCCGCGTTGCCCGCGATGGCGCGCAACAGCCAGGCGCGCCAGGCATCGGCCTCTTCGAAATAGCCTGCGTTCATGAATGCGAGCAGCGTCAGAGTCGCATCCCGCAACCAGCAGAGCCGATAGTCCCAGTTGCGAGTTCCACCCATCTGCTCGGGCAGTGACGTCGTCGGAGCCGCGACGATGCCGCCGGTCGGGTTGTGTATCAGTGCCCGCAAGGTGATCAAAGATCGCGTCACGGCTTCTGGCCAACAGGCTGTTTGCTTGCCCTTCGCGACCCACTCGCGCCAGAACTGTTCGGTTTCGCTGAGCGCCCGCGCCACGTCCGGCGCGGGCGGCACAGGCAGATGCGATGGCGTGTAGGTGAGGACGAACTCGACTGTTTCGCCGGCGCAGATGCTGAACTCAGCGACCGATTTCAGGTTCTCGCCGCGTATCGGCGCGCTCGTGCGCAGGATCACCATGTCCGGCCCAGCCGCGGCTTGCCACACGCTTTCCTCGAGCCGCGTCACCCAGGGAATCGAGGCGCCATAGCCGAAGCGGAGGATCAGCTCTGTGCACATCTCGACCACACCGCGCTCGCCGCTCACCACGCGAATGATGTCGGAGGACCGGTCTCGCGGCGGCATGAAGTCCACGATCACGACCGCGCCGGAGGGCACTTCGAAGCGCGTCTCGAGAATCAGCGTGTCCTCCCGATAACGACGACGAACTTGCGCGCTCGCATCTTTGGGCGCCAGCAGCCAGCGGCCGTGTCCGGAGTTGCCGAGCAGCGCCGCGAAACAAGCATCGGAATCGAAGCGCGGCCAGCAGAGCCAATCGATGGAGCCGTCGCGTCCCACCAGCGCCGCGGTCTGCAGATCGCCGATCAGCGCGTAGTCTTCTATCCGGCTCGTCATGGCGTAAGGAAAATGCGAGGCGCTCGCGCGACTCTTCCCAAACTCTTGCTGGAGCGCTTCGTTCCGGCGGCACGCCGCATCGCATCGCATTGCAAATGCTTAACGAA
>NZ_CALFXI010000057.1 GCF_937958065.1 uncultured Steroidobacter sp. | reverse complement strand
AAGCGTAGCGCCCGAAGTCGGTACGCAAGGAGCTCAAGGCGGTGGGATCTCCACCGCGCGCGGTTGCCGATGATCGCGCGATTCATGCACATCTGCCTGGATGCGAGCGCGTCCAAATGGGTGCCTGGATCCTGGCCCGTTCGTGGATAATCCCCGGCAGCCTGTTACGCGCGTGGTGAGCACAATGACCGGACGACCGGGTCGCGACGAAAAGCCCCTGTATGAAGCCATCATCGATGCCCAGAAGCTCGCCTTCGCGCCGCTGTCTTTTCACGCCGCGCTGGCCTTGAGGGATCTCGGCATCCTGGCGGTGCTCGCTGAATACAGGCAGGAGGGCCTTACGGCCGCGCGCATCGCGCAGCTCACGCGCGTGCCGCTCTATGGCGTCAAGGTGCTGCTCGAATCCGGCGTGGTCTCGGATCTGATCGCGCTCGAAGGCCATCGTTTCTATCTGCGCCAGCTCGGGCTGCTGGTCCTGCGCGACGCCATGACTCGGGTCAACATGGATTTCACGGCGGACGTTTGTTATCGAGGTATCGCTCATCTGCGCGAGACCGTTGCCACCGGCAAGCCGATGGGACTGACGGAGTTCGGCCCGTGGAAGACGATCTATGAAGGGCTCACGCAGTTGCCCCCGGAAGTGCAACGAAGCTGGCTGGCATTCGATCATTACTATTCGGATCACATGTTTCCGAACGCGCTGCCGCTGGTGTTCGCGGAGCGGCCGAAGCGGCTGCTCGACGTCGGCGCCAACACGGGCAAGTTCGCACTCGCCTGCCTGGAGCACGACTCGCAGGTGACGGTCAGCTTGCTGGATCACCCGGGCCAGCTGGAACTGGCCCGCGAATCGATCACGGCCAAGGGTCATGCCGCGCGGGCGAGCTTTCATCCCATCGACTTCCTGGACGCCAGCCGCGAATTCCCTGGCGACCAGGACGCCATCTGGATGAGCCAGTTCCTGGATTGTTTCGGCGAAGACGAGATCATGTCCATTCTCGAGCGTGCGCGACGCGCGCTGGCGCCCGATGGCCGGCTCTACATCGTCGAGACGTATTGGGACAACCAGGAGCATGCCGCCGCACGCTTCGTGCTCACGATGACTTCGCTGTATTTCGCTTGTCTCGCCAACGGCAACAGCAAGATGTACCTCTCGGATGACATGCGTACCTGCGTGCAGCGCGCGGGGTTTCGCATCGAGCGCGAGCTGGAACGTTTCTCCGCGAGCCACACGATGTTCATCTGTCGCCCGGCGTGATTCCGACAGGATACGAGATCGCGCTTACTGCGCCTCCCGCCACCTTTCGAAAATGGCACCGAGGGTGCACAATCCGGCGAATCGATCAGAGGATGTAAGATGAAGCCGCGCAATGTCCTGCTTTCGTCGCTGCTCTTCGTGTCCGCGGCCGCGCACGCCGAGACCAAAACGTATACGGTCGACCCTCGGCACACCTTTCCGATGTTCGAAGTCAGTCACTACGGTTTCTCCACACAACGCGGGCGCTTCACCGCCGTGCGCGGCACGATCACGCTGGATACGCAGGCACGACGCGGCTCCATCGACATCACCATCGATGCAAAATCCATCGACATGGGCTTCGCGGAATGGAACGAGGAGATGCAGGCCGAGGGCTTCTTCGATACGGCGCGCTATCCGGATATTTCTTTTCGCTCGAATGAACTGGAGTTTTCCAGCGGCCGACCGGTGCGCGCCCACGGCACCCTCACTTTGCTGGGTGTCTCGCAGCCGATCACGCTGGAGATCGACAGCTTTCAATGCGGCAAGAACCGGGTCAGCGGCAAGCCGACCTGCGGCGCGGATGCCAGAGCAGAGTTGCGACGCTCGCAATTCGGCATGACGCGGCTGCTGCCCGGCGTTGGCGACGACATAGGGATCGTCATCGCCATCGAGGCGGTGGAACAGCAGCCGCCCGGTTAGCGAAGGCGCTCAGACCCCCAACCCGAAACTCGCCTCCGGCATGCCGGTCAGCGATTCGCTGCCATTGCCGATGCTCGCCGCGTGCGCATGGATCCTCGGCAGCAGCTTGTCGAAATAGAACTGTGCCGTCTGAATCTTTGCGCGGTAGAAGGCTTGCTCGGTCGTGCCGGCAGCGAGCTTCGAGCATGCAGCCTGCGCCGACAATGCAAACATATAACCCACGCTCACATAACCAGCCAGCAGCAGATAATCAACTGCCGCCGCGCCGACGAACGCCGGATCGGATGCGCTGCGCTCGGCCGCAAGGTCGGTCAGCTCCAGCCACATCTTCACCGCCGCCGACAGTCTGGCCGTCATCTCGGACAGTTCCGGAGCCCTCGCCTGCCGGCAGAACGTCATGATTTCGTCGCTGAAGTCGGTCAGCCCCGGGCGCAGCGGACCGAGCAGTTTGCGTCCCAGCAGATCCATGCCCTGGATGCCCGTGGTGCCTTCGTAGATGCGGGTGATCCGCACATCCCGGACGCGCTGTTCCAGGCCCCACTCCTTCATATATCCGTGCCCGCCGAGAATCTGGATGCCCAGATCGGCCGCTTCGCTCGCCCACTCGGACAGCGCGCCCTTGGCGATCGGCGTGAGCACCGCGAGTCGTTGCTCGGCCCTGGCGCGTTGCTCGGCATTGCCGCCATCGGCCAGGTCGACCCACTTCGCACAATACAAAACCAACGCCCGGCCCCCCTCGGCGATGGCCTTCTGGGTGAGCAGCATGCGACGGATGTCCGGATGCACGATCAACGCCGCGGGTCCGCTGCTCGAAGGTGCGACTGGCGAGCGACCCGCCAGCCGCTCGCGCGCATACGCGAACGCGGATTGAAACGCGCCTTCGGCATGCGCCTGAGCTTGCTGAGCGGTGCCGAGCCGCGACTTGTTGATGAACACGAACATTGCATTCAGTCCGCGCTCCGGCTCGCCGACCAGCCAGCCGCGCGCGCCTTCGAACGCCATCACGCAGGTTGCGCTCGCCCGCAACCCCATCTTGTGTTCGATCGACAGGCAGCGCAGCGAATTGGCGCTGCCCGCCTGATCATCGATCTTCGGCACCGCGAACAATGAAATGCCTCGCGTGCCCGGCGCGGCATCGGGCAGCCTCGCAAGCACCAGGTGCACGATGTTGTCGGAGAAGTCCTGCTCGCCGGAGCTGATGAAGATCTTGGTGCCGGTGATGTTGTAACTGCCGTCGCCGCGCGGCTCCGCCCGCGTTCGCACCTGGCTCAGATCCGAGCCGCAATGCGGCTCCGTGAGACACATCGTGCCCATCCATTCGCCGCTCACCAGCTTCGGTACGAAGCGCTCGATCAACTGCGCGTCGGCGAAGCTCACCAGCGTCTTGATCGCGCCATCGTTCAACAGCGCATACATGCACCACGAATGATTGGCCGCCTGCATGAACTCCGACATCGCGAGCTTCAGCGAGTACGGCGCGGCCTCGCCGCCTTGTTCCTCGGGATTCGCAAGCCTCGGCCAGCCGCCGTCGACGTACCGTTTATAGGCCTCCACAAAACCCCGCGGCGAGCGCACCTTGCCATTCTCGAAATGCGCACCCTCCTCGTCGCCGCTGCGATTCAAAGGTGCCAGCACTTCTTCCGCGAACTGCCCCACCGCCTCCAGAATCGAATCGACGTCGTCCACGCTCACGCCCTTGCCTGCAGGCAACGACGCGTAGTGAGCCGCGAAGCCGAGCACTTCCTGCATGCAGAAGCGCACGTCACGAATCGGGGCTTTGTAGCTATGCATCACGCCTCCGGACAGAGATCAGGAGTTACGTCGCGCGCCGCTGAGCGCTTGCTGGACGACGCCATGCAACTGTTCGTGCAAGCCGTCGATGGGAATGGTCGGTGTGACGAGCCAGCGGTACAGCAATCCGTCGAGCGCCGCGCAGAACAGCTCAGCGGCGAGATTCGCATCGATGTTTGGATCGATGCCGCCGTCGGCCTGGCCGCGCTCGATCCACACTTGCACGTCGCGATGTTGAGCGCGATGAACCTTCGCCACGTTCGCGCGATATTCGGCACTCGGATCGATGCTCGCGTAACGCAATAGATACATCGCGCGAATCTCATCCGGTTCGTCCCGAATGAATCCATGCAACGCTTCGATCGCTTGTCGAAGCGCGGCCACGCCGATGTTGTCGCCCACTGCCTTCTGCACGCGGGCGATCCACTCGGCCGCCACGGTGTCGTGCACGTAAGCAAACAACCCCGCCTTCGTGCCGAAACGATGGGTCACGAGGCCGCGGGAGTAACCGGAATGTTGGCCAATGGCCGCGAGCGTCGTGCCCGCGAGCCCGCGTTCATTGAGAAGACTCACCGCCGCTTCTTTGAGCAGGCGATCGGAAAGCGCGGTGCGGTCTTCTTGCCGCCGCCGGGGGGAAGTTGCTGTCGCTGTCATCGGAGACACTTTACTTGCTGGCAGCAAGCAACTTAGAGTCCAGCATCGCAGTCGTCAACCCCTCACCCCTGGAGTGTTTGCGTGACCGAAGCGGTGTTAGTGCAGCGTCATGGCGCCGTCGCGAGCGTCATCATGAATCGGCCGGACCGGCGTAACGCGTTGAGTCCAGAGCTTTATTTGGGATTGTCCAAGACCGTCGCGGCACTTCAGGAAGACCCCGAAGTGCGCGCCCTGGTGTTGACCGGCGGTCCGCATTTCTGTGCGGGCGGCGACATCGGCGGGCTCGAGGCACCGGGCGGCCTGGAGTTCCGGCGCGAGATGCTCAAAGGTCAGCAAGCGGTGCGCTCGCTGATCGGCGGCCGACTGCCCGTGATCGCTGCCGTGGAAGGCAATGCCTATGGCGCCGGCCTGTCGCTCGCGATGGCTTGCGACTTCGTGGTCGCGGATGAAAACACTGCCTTCTGCGCCGTCTTTCCACGGCTCGGTCTGGTTCCCGACTATGGACTGCTGTGGAGCCTGCCCCAGCGTGTCGGGATCGCCAAAGCGCGCGAAATGATGATGTTCGGCGAAGTGGTTCGCGGTCAGCGCGCGCTCGACTGCAAACTCATCGATCGCCTGGTCCCAATCGGCACTGTGCAGGAAACAGCACTGGCGATGGCACAGCAGCTGGCATCGGCCGCACCGGGCACGATTGCGACCATCAAAGCGGCGCTCAGTCGCATGCCCGTCAGTCTCGACAACACGCTCGCTTGGGAAGCCGACACTCAGGCGGTGCTCGCGCATAGCGAAGACTTCGCCGAAGGACTGCGCGCGTTCCGGGAAAAGCGCCCGCCAACGTTCAACAACCGCTGACGACGCCATCATCGATCGCGGCGTGATCATCATCGAAACGGCGGGCGGCAGTCCGAAACGCATGCAGCGACGCGTGTCACCAGCGCGGCGTCGCCATGAAGCTACAGTGTTGAGAACACAACACTTTGGTCGCCAGGAACCGACGTAAATCGTGATTCCTGGCAACGCCCGATCTCCTAGAATCCAACACGCGTGCCCGCTGGCGCGCAGCTGAATCGCAGAGGCAATTATTAGCCATCAGCCTCTCGCGTCAGCACCAAGGTGACTTCCAGCACTTCGGCGACAGGACGACTTCCGGAAATGGGAGCGCCTGCATTCGAAATTCTGGAGTCCGCTTGCGGTGATGAACGATACGTCCCGGCCCCTTTCTGCCACGCTTGTGACACCCGGCACCTGGACGCCTGCGCCCGTCAAACTGCTGGGCTCGCTGATCGGTGGCGATCTGGTCTTCATGCTGCTGCATTGGTTGCATCTGCATAGTGGCGTCCTCGGCTCCGAGCTCTGGGCCATCGACCATGATCGCGGCTATGCCGAGATGTTCCAGTATTTGAAGTACCTCGGCGTCATGCTGGCACTCGCCCGGTTGTTTGGTCGCATTCGCCTGCCGATGCTGCTGCTGTGGATCGGTGTGTATGGCTTCCTGTTGCTCGACGACTCCATGCGCATTCACGAGCGCTTCGGACTTCACATGATGGCCTGGGCCCACTTGGATGACTTCGGCGGCCTGCGCGGGAGAGACTTGGGTGAGCTGATCTACGCTGCGCTCGGCGCGGCGGCTCTCGCGCCGGTGCTCGTGCTTGGATACGTTCGCAGCTCGCCCATGGCACGAGCCATTTCCGCCGATCTGCTTTTGCTGTTGATCGCGTTGCTGCTATTCGCGGTCGGTGGCGACGCGATACATCGGCTCCTCTCGGGCACGGCACTGGATGCGTTCGCGGCCATCCTGGAAGACGGAGGTGAGATGCTGGTGCTGAGCATCACGTGTTGGTACGCCGCTCGGTATTCCGGAAGCTCAGACCCGAACGCTCGCATGTCGGATCGAGCCGGCGATCCGGTCCGAAACTACCTATAGAAACAATCGCCGGAGCCGATCTTCACATCGATCAATGAGTCCGTCTGGCGAGTGCACTCATATATAGGGAGCCTGCCGGCCGAACCCTTGCGCCATCACTTCAGAAAGGTGCAACGCCCGCCTGCCCGTCGTCTGTGCGATCTGCTCACGGCAGCTGTAGCCATCCGCAACGATCAAGGTGTCTGCCTCGGCCTCGCGCACTGCCGGCAACAAAACACGCTCGCCCACGCGCAGGGAGAGGTCGTACTTGTTCTTGTCGAATCCGAACGAGCCGGCCATGCCGCAGCAGCCCGAATCCAGCACGTTCAAGTCCAGCCCGGTGCGCTTCAACACCTCGATCTCGGAGTCCATCTTCAGCACCGCTTTGTGGATGCAATGCCCGTGCAGGAACGCCTTGTGCGCCACATGCGGCGGCGAGTAATCGGGAAGGTGAATCAGAAACTCGGACAACAGCTGGGTCTGCTTCGCCAGCCGGTTGGCCTGCTCGTTGTGCGGCATCAGGTTCAACAGTTCGTCGCGAAACACAGCGGCGCAGGCGGGCTCCAGCACGATGAGCGGTGTGCCTGCTTCGATGTCTTCACGCAGAGCATGCATCACTTTTTCCAGATAGCTGACGGCCGTATCGAGCAAGCCAAACTCGTACAGCGGACGCCCGCAGCACAGATGTCGCGCCGGGACGTGCACCTCGCAGCCGGCACGCTCCAACACGAACACAGCAGCTGCGAGCGTTTCCGGATGCCAGTAGTTGTTGAACGTGTCGGCCCACAGCAGCACACGTCGTCCGTTCGTTCCACTAGCTCGTCGTCTGAATGCGCGCTCGAAGCTTTCGCGCGCGAAAACCGGCAGCGTGCGCTCCGATGCGACACCGGTCATCGCCTTCGCCGCGGCGGCGAACGGCTCCCGCGTGAGCAGAAAATTCGCCAAGCGCGGTGCCCCCGCCGCCAGCCTCGCCCAACGATCGATGTAACCAAATGCGTAGGCCTGACGCGGCCGCAACCTGCCCTTGTAGTAGTGCGACAGAAATTCGGCCCGCAACGTTGCCATGTCCACGTGTACCGGACATTCGCCCTTGCAGGCCTTGCAGGACAGGCACAGATCGAGCGCCTCCCTGACGCTCTCGTCCCGCCACCGATCCCGCAGAACATCGCCCTGCAACGCTTCGAAAAGCAGTCGGGCGCGTCCTCGGGTCGAGTAGCGCTCTTCCCGAGTGGCCATATAACTCGGGCACATGGTGCCGATGTCATGCTTGCGGCAGTCGCCGACCCCGACGCAACGAAGCAGCGCACGCGAGAACTTGCCGGTGTCGGCCGGAAACATGAACGTGGTCTCCGGCTCGATCGGCCGGTAGCCCGGGCCGAGGCGCAGATTGTCCGTGAGGCTGAAGGCGTCGATGACCTTGCCTGGATTCATCTTGCCCTGCGGATCCCAGAGCGCCTTGAAATCCCGGAATGCCTGCATGATGTTCTCGCCGAACATGAGGGGCAGCAGCTCGGCCTTGGACTGACCGTCCCCATGCTCGCCGGAAATCGAGCCGCCAAAGCTCGCGACCAGCCGGGCCGCTTCGTGCGCGAACTGACGATACTTGCGGATGCCGGCCTCGGTCGTCAGATCGAAGTCGATGCGTGTGTGCACGCAGCCTTGTCCGAAATGACCATAGAGATCGCCTACATATTGATACTTGCCGAGCAGCTCGCGAAACCGCCGCAGGTAACCGCCGAGTCGCGCCGGCGGAACCGAGGCATCCTCCCAACCTTCCCAAGTAATGGGCTTGTCCGGTACATGCGCGGTCGCGCCGAGCCCGGCTTCGCGGACCAGCCACACCAGATGTTCCTGCTGGGGATCGTCGAACAGTTTCATCGAAGGCGCGTCGCGCTTGGTCGCGAGCGCCCGCATGGCATCGCGCGCCTTGGCTTGTGACTCGTCGGTGGTCGCGCCGCCGAACTCGACGAGCAACCAACCCCCGCCTTTGGGCAGCAGCTGCACTTCCTGCGGATGCAGGTGTACGGCCTTCATGTCATCGATGAGGTTCTGATCGATGCCCTCCAGCCCGATCGGCCGGAACATCATGATCTCGTCGATGTGATCCGCGGCGCTGTACACGTCCGGATAGCCCAACACGAGCAAAGAACGCGCCCGTGGGCTGTCGAGCAAACGTACCTTCGCTCGCAATACAACGACGCAAGTGCCTTCGGAACCGACCAGCGCACGGGCAATGTTGAAGCCATTCTCGGGTAGCAGCGCCGGCAAGTTGTAGCCGGAGACACGGCGGGGAATGACAGGGAATTGTCGGCGGATGTCCGCGCCGTACCGGTCGACCAACGCTTCGAGGCCGGCACGGATCTGCGCCGATCGAGCCTGCTGCGCGGCCGTCGGATTGGCACTCTGCCCATCATCGGCCCCCAGGTGCATTCGCACGCCATCGTAGGTCAGCACGTCGAGCGCGAGAATGTTCTCCGAGGTTTCGCCTCCCATGATCGAGTGCACACCGCATGAGTTGTTGCCGATCATGCCGCCGAGGGTGTTGTGACTGTGCGTCGACGGATCGGGCGCGAAGGTCAGATGGTGCCGCTCGGCGGCGGCGCGCAGATCGTCGAGAACCACGCCCGGCTCGACCCACGCAGTCTTACTCGCGACGTCGATCTCCAGGATGCGATTGAGATACTTGGAAAAATCGATGACGACGGCCACGTTGCAACATTGCCCGCACAGGCTCGTGCCGCCGCCCCGGCTCAGGATGGGCACGCTGAACTTCCGGCACAACTCGACGGTGGCGATGACGTCCTCGATCGAGCGCGGAATCACGACACCGATCGGCACCTGCCGATAATTCGACGCGTCGGTCGCGTACAGCGCACGGCTGCCATCGTCGAAACGCACCTCGCCGGAGATCGCCTGGCGCAGCCTCACGTCGAGCCCGCGAACGTCGAACGCCGGCGTGTGCTCTTTCAGATGCGATAGCACTCCGCATCCTCCTTCTTCAGCTCGATGCCGAGCCCGAGGCGCGACGAATCCGCTGCCAGCATGCCGTCGGACGGCACGCCAACGCCGTCGAACAACATCTGCTCGAGGCGGACATGATCGAAGAAATATTCCAGGTGAATCGCCGGGCGCGCGGCGCAAGTCGCTGCAACGTGCAGCGCCGGCGCGCAATGACTCGATAGCGGCACGTGAAATGCTTCGCACAACGCTGCCGCTCCGAGAAAGCCCGTCAGTCCACAACAGCGGGTCGCATCCGCCTGCAGCACATCCACTGCCTGCGACTCCAGCATGCGGCGGAAGTAGTCGGGTGTATAACCGTACTCGCCCGCGCTGATGTTCATTCCAGCGGGTGCGCGGTCGCGTAGCAGCCGCAGCCCTTCCAGATCGTCCGAGCTGACCGGCTCCTCAAACCAGGTGACATTCGACTCTGCAAACCCTTGCGCAAGCAACAAAGCCTGCTTGCGTGTGTACGCTCCATTCGCATCCACGAACAGCGCAACGTCATCGCCAATCGCACGCCGTGCAGCTGCCACGCGAGCCACATCACGCTCCGGCTCGCGACCGACTTTCATCTTGACGGCCCGTATTCCCTCTCGTGCCCACCCGGACAGCTGCTCGCACAGTTGCTGATCCGTGTACGAGGTGAAGCCTCCGCTGCCGTAGATGAGGATCGAGTCGTGGGCCGCCCCCAGTAGCGTGACCAAAGGCACGCCCATGAACTTCGACTTCCAATCCCACAGGGCATTGTCGACGGCCGAGATGGCCATTGCCGAGACGCCGGACGCGCCGAGATTTCTAACGTCAAAGCGCATGTCGCGCCAACGAGCGGCGATTGCGAGCGCGTCGCAGCCCACCAGTAGTTTCACGAAACGCTCATGCACCAGCTTGGCAGTCGCCTTGTCGGCATAGGAATAACCGATGCCGCAAAGACCTCCGGCCTCGATCTGCACCAACACGAGCGTGGTACTGTCCCAGGCGAGCGTGCCGTCCGATTCTGGCGTTGCCGTTGGCACGCGATATGCCGATACGATGACTGCCTCGATCGGTACCGCATTGACGTCGCGCATCGCGGTCTCGACTAATCGCCCTTGCCCGGGACCAGCGACGCCCAGCTCTCTTTCATGGTCGCCTTCACGATCGCCAGCGCATCCGGATCTCGATGCAGCAGCGCCTTCAGGTAATTGCGCATGTTCTTGAGCGAGACGTGCGGCGGCAGCGGCGGCACGTTGGGATCGGTTATCATCTCCAGCACCACCGGCCGATCGGCGGAGAACGCCTCTGCCCAGGCACCGGCCACCGCGTCGGCTCGATCGACCCGTATGCCGATCAAGCCCAGCAAGGCTGCGTACTCGGCGTACTCGAACCGCGGGACGTCCTGCGATTCAACGTATTTCGGATCGCCCTCCATCACGCGCTGTTCCCAGGTCACCTGATTCAAGTCGCCGTTGTTCAGCACCATGACGATCAGATGCGGATTCGGCCAGTCGCGCCACAGCCGCGAAATTGTGATCAGACCGTTGATGCCGTTCATCTGCATGGCGCCGTCGCCGACGGTCGCGATGACGGTGCGGTCGGGATGCGCCA
>NZ_CALFXI010000056.1 GCF_937958065.1 uncultured Steroidobacter sp. | reverse complement strand
GCAGCAATCGATTCAAGTTCAACATGCTGGTCAGCGGCCCGCTGCTCGGCCTGCGGTACAACTTCGGTGCATGAGCCATACCCCGGCAGCGCCGCGCACCGCGATGGCTCCTTGCAGGCGACGCGAATTGAACAACCGAGCAGCGGCGGCTGAGCGGGCATGCCCCTGACCACCATCTGCGTATGGTCTGCCTGAGCATCGAGTATTCATATGCTTGCTCCGACAGCTCCCCCTGCGCGGCTTCACGATGCTCGAACTCCTGCAGGATACCTTCACTCGGTTCTGGCATGACCTGCTCGCACGGCCGAGTGGCCCGTTTGCATTCCGTTTCCTCCTGCAACCGACGATGGCCGCGATCACCGCGATACGCGCCGGCATCGTCGACGCACGCACCGGCCGCTCGCCCTATTTCCTCGCACTGTGGACCGAGCCCGGCGAACGCGCCGCGCGCATGCATGAGGGCTTGTCGGCGACCGCGAGGATTTTTCTGCTCGGACTGGCCATGGACACCCTCTACCAGTTCGTCGAGCTCAGGAAGTTCTACCTGCTGGAGGCGCTAGTCGTCTCGGTCGTGCTCGCGGTCGTGCCCTACTTTCTGATCCGTGGCCCGGCCGCGCGAGTCGCGCGCTGGTGGCAGTCACGGCACGGAGCCGATCACCCGGTCGTGCACCGATGAAGGCCATGATCAGGTCGCAATCGCCTTCGGAGGAAATCTCTGTCGAGCTGTCATCGCGACGGACCGGGATGTCGTTTCATCGCACGCGCATGAGCGCCGACCGGACGCTCATGTCCATCATCCGCACCTCGCTGTCGCTGATCAGCTTCGGCTTCACCATCTTTCAGTTCTTTCAGAAGCTCGCCGAGAGCAACGTGGTGAGCTCGATCCAGTCCGTGCGCAGCTTCGGCATGGGCCTGGTGTGGATCGGGATCGGCATGCTGACGTTCGGCATCGCCTTCCACATTCAGTTCATGCTCGGGCTGCGCCACGAGCGGCGGCAGATGAAGGAGGAAGGCTTGATTCACGCGGAAAGCCATTTTCCCGTCTCGCTCACGCTGCTCACCGCGATCGCGCTGCTGGCACTCGGACTGGTGGCGGTCTTCAGCATGATGTTCCACACCCCGCCGTTGGATTGAAGCGCAACTAGGAGTCCCCATGGCACAACAGCCCCGCAAATCGGCCAAGCCGAACATCCTGGTCATCTGGGGTGACGACATCGGCATCGCCAATCTGAGCTGCTATACGCACGGCTTGATGGGTTATCGCACGCCGAACATCGACCGCCTCGCGCGCGAAGGCATGCTGTTCACCGATTCGTATGGCGAGCAGTCGTGCACTGCCGGCCGCTCCTCGTTCATCACCGGCCAGAGTGTGTATCGCACCGGCCTGTCGAAAGTGGGCATTCCCGCCTCGCCTGTCGGCATGCCCGACAGCATCGTCACGATCGCTGCGCTGCTCAAGAATCAGGGCTACGCCACCGGCCAGTTCGGCAAGAATCATCTCGGCGACCTGAACCGGCACCTGCCGACCGCGCACGGCTTCGATGAATTCTTCGGCAATCTGTATCACCTCAATGCCGAGGAAGAGCCGGAGATGGCCAACTATCCTTCGGAGAAGGATTTCCCCAACTTCCGCAAGCTGTTCGGTCCGCGCGGCGTGCTGCGCTCGTGGGCCACCGACAAGGACGATGCCACCGAGGAGCCCCGCTGGGGGCGGGTCGGCAAACAGAAGATCGAGGACACCGGGCCGCTGACCAGGAAACGCATGGAGACCTGCGATGACGAGTTCATCGCGGCCGCCAAGGATTTCATGAAGCGGCAGCATGCCGCGGGCACGCCGTTCTTCACCTGGGTGAACACCACCCACATGCACCTGTTCACGCATACCAAACCGGAGAGCGTGGGCCAGGCCGGCCGCTGGCAATCGCCCTACCACGACACCATGATCGATCACGACCGCCACGTCGGCCAGCTGCTCGATCTGCTCGACGAGCTGGGCATCGCCGAGAACACCTTCGTGATGTATTCCACCGACAACGGGCCGCATATGAACAGCTGGCCCGACGGCGCGATGACGCCGTTTCGCAGCGAAAAGAACACCAACTGGGAAGGCGCCTTCCGTGTGCCCATGCTGGTGCGCTGGCCCGGCAGGATCGAGGCCGGCACCGTGTCGAATGAAATCGTGCAGCATCACGACTGGTTGCCCACGTTCCTCGCCATGGCGGGCGAGCCCGACGTCATAGAGAAGCTCAAGCGCGGCGGCTACCAGGCCGCCGGCCGCGAATATCACAATCACATCGATGGCATGAACCTGCTGCCGTACCTCACCGGCGAGACGCCGAAGAGCCCGCGCAATTTCTTTTTCTATTTCAGCGACGACGGCGACGTGCTCGGGCTGCGTTACGACAACTGGAAGATCGTGTTCATGGAACAGCGTTGTCCCGGCACCCTGCAGGTGTGGGCCGAGCCCTTCACCCGCCTGCGGCTGCCCAAGTTCTTCAACCTGCGCATCGACCCATTCGAGCGGGCCGATATCACTTCCAACTCGTACTATGACTGGGTGCTGCACAACGCGTATTTCCTCTACGCCGCGCAGGCGGCGGCGGCCAGGTTCGCCGAAACCTTCAAGGACTTTCCGCCGGCGCAGCGACCCGGGAGTTTCACCGTCGACCAGGCGCTGGCAAAGATGAGGGAAGTACCGAGCGGAGATTAGCCGGGGTCGAGCGTGCGCCAACGTGAATACCAAGTGGATGATCGAGGCGACGCACGTCGTGGTGGGTGTCATCGATGCGATCGCGGTGCTGATGATCCTGATCGGCACCGTCGGCGCACTGGTCGGCATGCTGCGTGTCATGCGTACCGAGCCCGCCGGCCACGAGCGCCGGCTGGTATGGATCGCGTATGCACGCTGGCTGGTGGCTGGACTGACGTTCCAGCTCGCCGCCGACATCATCGAATCGACGGTCGTGGAGAGTTGGGACGCGGTCGGCCGGCTGGCCGCGATCGCCGCCGTCCGAACGTTTCTGAATTACTTCCTGGAGCGCGATCTGGCCGAAGTTCGCGAACGCGATGCGGCTCGCGCCGAAGCGGCGTCGATTCGACCGTGAGGTAGGCTCGTGCGCCCGCGCCAACACCCTGCCCGTGCAGTACTGGTTGCCGCGTCACTGATCGCCGCGGCCGCGGCCGCATTCGCCGATCCGTTGGCATCGTGGACGGAGGGAGCCGGCAAGAACGCGATCGTTGAATTCGTCGGACGGGTCACACGCGAAGGCAGCGCCGACTATCTCGCGCCCCGGGAGCGCATCGCCGTGTTCGACAACGACGGCACCTTGTGGGCCGAGCAGCCGATGTATTTTCAATTCGCGTTCGCACTCGATCGGATCAAGACGCTGGCGCCGCTGCATCCCGAATGGCGCACCACCGCGCCATTCAAGGACATCCTCGCGGGCGACAGCACAGCGTTGCTCGCCTCGGGACCGCAAGCGCTCCTGCAAGTCGTGGCGGCCTCTCACACAGGTATCACGACCGAGGACTTCAATACCATCGTGGGCTCCTGGCTCGCGACAGCGAAACATCCGCGCTTCCAACGCCCGTACACCGCGTTGGCCTATCAGCCGATGCTCGAGCTGCTCGATTATCTGCGCGGCCAGGGCTTCAAGACGTTCATCGTCTCCGGCGGCGGCGTGGAGTTCATGCGAGTGTTCGCGGAACAGGTTTATGGCATTCCGCCCGAACAGGTCGTCGGCTCTTCGGCGGCCACCAAATTCGTCGCCGTGGGCACCAATGGCAAGCCGGCGCTGCTCAAGGAGCCGCAGGTCGAGTTCGTCAACGACGGGCCCGGCAAGCCGTCGGGCATCAACCGCTTCATCGGTCGGCGCCCGGTGCTCGCGTTCGGCAACTCCGACGGCGATCTGCAGATGCTGCAGTGGACTGCCGGCGGCGCGGGGCCGAGCCTGGTCGCATTGATCCATCACACCGACGCCGAGCGCGAGTTCGCCTACGACCGGAACTCGAAGGTCGGCAAACTCGACAAAGCGCTCGACGAGGCGCAACGCCAGCGATGGCTCGTCATCGACATGAAGCGCGACTGGCAGCGCATCTTTGCCGAATACGAGAATGCGCGTTAGCGCCGCGGAGTAACAGCATGGGCGCAGTCACTGCATTGAGAGGCATGGTGTTCGTTCGAGGCGGCACGTATCTCATGGGATCGGACCATCACTATCCGGAGGAAGCGCCCGCGCACCATGTCAGGGTCGATGGCTTCTGGATCGACGTCACCCCGGTGACCAATCGGCAGTTTCGTGAGTTCGTCGAGGCCACCGGCTATGTCACTCAGGCAGAGCTGCCGCCCGATCCCAAGCTCTACCCTGGCGCGCTACCGCACATGTTGAAACCCGGTTCGCTGGTGTTCACGCCGCCCAAACATCGGGTGGATCTGCGCAACTGGCAATCGTGGTGGCGCTTCAAGTTCGGGGCGAACTGGCGTCAACCTTACGGCCGCGCCGCCTCCAATCGTCACCTGGGCGATCATCCCGTGGTGCATGTCACTCATCAGGATGCGCTCGCCTACGCGCGCTGGCGCGGCAAGGAGCTGCCGACCGAAGCCGAATGGGAGTTCGCCGCTCGCGGCGGCCTGGCGGGCGCGGAGTTTGCGTGGGGCGATGAATTCACACCGCGCAACCGGCATCTCGCCAACACCTGGCAAGGCGAATTTCCGCATCAGAATCTCGCCACCGACGGCTATCCACGCACTTCTCCAGTAAAGGCCTTTCCTCCCAATCCTTATGGCATCTACGACATGATCGGCAATGTCTGGGAATGGACCGATGACTGGTTTGCCGCGAACCATCCCCCGGATGCCGCGAAGCCCTGCTGCATCCCTCAGAATCCGCGCGGCGGCGTCGAGGGCGGCAGTTACGATCCGTGCGAGCCGCACATCTTGATTCCCCGCAAAGTACTCAAGGGCGGCTCGTTCCTGTGCGCGCCGAATTACTGCCGACGTTATCGCCCGGCCGCGCGTCACGCGCAGCCCATCGATTCGTCCACCTGTCACATCGGCTTTCGCTGTGTGGTGCGAAAGCTGGCGCTCAACGCCACGCAGTCCGGTATCGAGCCGAGCACCGGCGCGATCGCCTGATCAAGGCTGGGGCGCCTCATCGGTGAACGTCTTGCCCGAAGCGATGAACCATTCGCCTGCCTCGTCCTTGCAGAACGGGAAGGTGAACTGACTTTGCATTCCCTGGCCCTGCGCGCGCAGCTGCAACCTGCGACAACTCAAGCCCTCGGCCGACTGCATGGCTCCCCGTCCTTCGACACGGCCGCTGAATCCGGTCGCGTCATTCTTCCACTCACGCACGGCGCGAACGTCGCTGCTCTCGAGCACCTTCAGCACGGCGTCGCGGAGCAGCTTCTTGTCGGCGTCGCTCATCCTCAGCAAAGGACTGTTCCCGACAATGTCAGTGGGCAACGCCGTGGCCACACCGGGCAGTGCGATCGCAAAGCCGATGACGAGAGCGACACGCGGCTGAATTCTCATAGCGGCGGACTCTGTGATATCCCGATATCTTCGTCAGTGCGCGTATCGGGCTGGCCATGCGCCCTTCGCACCTATTGCTGGCGCGCAGCGAAACGCGCTCCCATAACAAGGTCTCGTCCCCCTGGAGGCCGTGGCGCTGACTCCCCGTGCTGATGGCGCAACGTTGGCCTCGACGCCGCCGATAGACGCTTCGCCCGAGGCGCCACGGCGGCGAGTTTTTATTCAGCATCGCGCGCGCTCGAGCGATGTTCGACCAACGCTCGTTGCAGGAAGATCTCGAATCAGGGACGGCTCACGAGCGCGACGCGCGCTTTGCTGGCGGAGTTGCCTTGCGCTTGCGATCCTGCGTGTCTTTCACCACGGCGCGCGCGCCGCTTGCGAGCAACTGATCGGCGGGGATGGTGGCAAAGAGCTGCATGATGCGCGCGATGATGCCAGTCCATCCGGTTTGATGACTCGCACCCAGCCCCGCCCCGATGTCGCCGTGGAAATATTCGTAGAACAGGATGTAGTCGCGCCAGTGCGGATCGCTTTGAAACTTCTCGGTGCCGCCATACACCGGGCGCCTGCCCTCGGCGTCGCGTAGAAATATCGCACCGAGCCGGCGTGACAACTCCGCTGCCACTTCGTACAGCGTCATCTGCTGTCCGGATCCCGTTGGACACTCGATGGTGAAGTCATCGCCGTAATAGGTGTAGTACTGCAGCAGCGCGCGAATGATCAAGCCATTGACCGGCATCCAGATCGGACCGCGCCAGTTGGAATTGCCGCCGAACATGCCGCTATCCGATTCCGCGGGCAGATACCCGACGCGATACTCCTGGTCGCCGACGCGGAACACGAACGGATGCTCCCGGTGATATCGCGACAGTGAGCGGATGCCGTAGGGACTCAAGAACTCGTTCTCATCGAGCATGCGTGCCAGCACGCGCCGCAGCCGAGACTCATCCAGAATCGAAGCCATCAACCGGCCCTGATGACCCCGCCGGGTCGGATCGTGGATGGTGCGCGTCAACTCGGGATGCGACTGCATGAAGTCGCGCAGCGACAGGACGACATCGGGATATTTCTCCACCAGCCGGCCATCGAACACCGTGACCGCGCAGAACGGCAGCAGCCCCACCATCGAGCGCGCTTTCATGCGCTGCGCCGAGCCGCCGGGCAGTTGCAATACGTCGTAGAAAAAACCGTCCTCCTCATCCCACATGCCGACGCCGCCGCCCTCCACCACCATCGCGGAGGAGATCCACAGGAAGTGCTCGATGAACTTGGTGCACATCCGCAGGTAGGTCGGCCGTGCCAGCGTCAACTCGATCGCCATCTCGAGCATGTTCTGGCAGAACAACGCCATCCACGCCGTGCCGTCGGCCTGTTCCAGGTAGCCGCCGGTGGGCAACGGCGCGCTGCGGTCGAACACGCCGATGTTGTCGAGCCCGAGAAAGCCGCCCTCGAACACGTTCTTGCCCTCGCGGTCCTTGCGGTTGACCCACCAGGTGAAGTTGAGCAGCAATGCATGAAAGGAACGCTCCAGCCAGTCGATGTCGCCGCTGCCGCGCAACGCCTGGTCGAGCCGATACGTGAAAACGGTCGACCACGCATGCACGGGCGGATTCACATCGCCGAAATTCCACTCGTAGGCGGGCAGCTGCCCGTTCGGATGCAGATACGTGGCTTGCAGCATCAGGTCCAGCTGCTGCTTGCCGAAGTCTTCATCCACCATGGTCAGCGCGAGGATATGAAACGCCAGGTCCCAGGCCGCGTACCAGGGATATTCCCATTTGTCCGGCATCGAAATGATGTCGGCGTTGTGCATGTGTCGCCAGTGCACGTTGCGCGGCGCCTGCCGGCCGTCGCGACGATGTTTGTTCAACCACGCGGGGATGTCGTAATAATAGAATTGCTTCGACCACAGCATTCCCGCCAGCGCCTGGCGCATGATGCTGGCCGCATCGCCATCGAGCGACGCGGGGATGACGTTCGCATAGAACTCGTCCGCCTCGCTCTTGCGGTCGGCCAGCGTGGCGTCGAAGCCGTCGCCGAACATCTCACCCGATTTGTCGCGCGCCGAAACCAGTTGCGCCGGCGCTCGCTCGCACAGCCGAAGCCGCACGACGTGCGACTGGCCCGCGGGTACTTCGATCGTGTAGTGCGCCGCCGACTTGGTGCCCCAATGTTCGGGATTCACCGCTTCGCCGCGCCCGTGCACGATGTACTCGCCGATGCCGTCCTTCACGTACGGCGTGCGATTCGTCTTGCCCACAAGGCGCTGCGTGTTGGTTTCGTTCTCGGTGAACAGCAGCTCGGCCGGCTGTTCGCTATAGATGAAGCGCTCGCCCAGGTCCGGGTGCGATGCGCGGATCACGGCGGAACAGGTCGCGATCTGCCGCAGCATCGGCCGGCCGTCCGCGCCAGCCGAGCTGTCCAGCGCCCAGGTATTGCGAAACCAGAACGTCGGCAGCAGGTGCAGGGTCGCGGGATCGGGGCCGCGATTGCACACGGTTATCTGCATCAGGATGTCTTCGGGCGCTGCCTTGGCGTATTCGACGAATACATCGAAATACCGGTCCTCGGCGAACACTCCCGTGTCCAGCAATTCGTATTCGAGCTCGTCGCGGCGCCGCTGGCGATTGGTGTGCACCAGATCGTCATAGGGATAGGCACGCTGCGGATACTTGTACAGATACTTCAAATAAGAGTGGGTCGGCGTCGAGTCCAGGTAGAAGTAGTATTCCTTCACGTCCTCGCCATGATTGCCCTCGTTGTTGGTCAGGCCGAACAGTCGTTCCTTGAGAATGGGATCGGCGCCATTCCACAACGCCAGCGCCACGCACAGCTGTTGCCGCTCGTCGCACAGGCCGGCCAGGCCGTCCTCGCCCCACTGATATGCATAGGAGCGGGCTTGATCGTGCGTCAGATGATTCCACGCATCGCCGCTATCGCTATAGTCCTCTCGCACCGTGCCCCATTGGCGCTCGCTCAAGTACGGCCCCCAACGACGCCACGGCGCGGTGCCCGCTCGGGCGGCCAGCAATCGTTGGGACTCTCGATCGTCGTTCATGCAGCGCTAGAACGAAGTCGCGATGAACAGCATCGGGCCGTTCTCCTGCACCTGTGCTTTACCGGTCCAGCGCTCGCTGCTCGACGATATCTGCCAATTGATGTCGCGGTAGCCGAGCCCGAAACTGAAGTGACGCCAGGGCTGGTAGATCAGATCCAGGCCGCTGCTGAACACGCTGCCGTCGATGTCGCCGGTATCGATCGAGAGCCGATCGACCCGCACGTTCAGCAGCCATCGATCGGTCAACGCCATGCGCGCGTACAAGGTGGCGAACGGCAGCGGCGCCGTTTCGCTGGTCCGATCGGAGCCGAAGTTCTGGGTGCTCAGACCCGCCCGCAGCCGGGCGACGTGCGCGCCGAGCCCGATCCCGACTTCCTTGTCCTGGGTGCGGAAGAACGAGTAGCCCAGACCGACCCTCAAGTCTTCGACATCGAAGGTGCTGGTGGCGACCGCATTGATCGGAATGTTCAGGTTGCCCCAGGTGAGGTTGCGCTGCGTCTGCTTCTCTTTGCTGCGGTCCAGATTGAAATATTCGACTTCCACCTGCCAGCGTCTGGCGAAGTGCCAGCGCAAGGTGTACAGCCCGATCACATCCTCCTCGTCCAGTCCCAGGTCGTCCTCGAAATCGATCAGCGATCCGAGCACGCCTCTGTCCAAACTGGCCGTGACGTTCGATCGGGCCCACATCGCACCGGCGCTGGCGTACCACCCATCCTTCATGATGGGATGCTCCGGGATGGTGCCCTCAGCGGCCTCCGCTGACGGCGCGCGCACCAGGGATATCAGTCCGAGTGCCGCCGTCATCGCGACAACTGTCATGAGTTTCTGATGTCGCATGGCCAGCTCTGTGATGTTGCTCGTCACAGGCTAGAGAGGTGGCGAGCCGGCGAAAATCGGTGCATGGGGCAGGTGCGCGAACGCGCCGTCGAGCGTCATGGCGCAAGTCAAGCTGGCTCCTGTCCCGGCAGCGACGACCGCCTGAGCATTCGCTCGCTCCGGCCCAACGGGGAGGCCCGGCCCGGTTGGACCTAGGTCCAACTGTTCCGAGCGGCCGGGAGCATGCAATTTTAATCCGACCCAGCACGGTCTTTCGGAACAACACGCCGCACATGACGGGTGACTTCCTAAATTATGCCTCCCTGATCGGAATCGTCCTCCTCGTGCAGCTGGCGCTGGTCGTGATCATCCTCGCTTATGATCGGCGCAGTCATCCGCACCACAGCGCGGAGGAGACGCATACCGCGCGTCTGGCGCTGGCCGGCGAGCTCACCGCGTCCATTGCGCACGAGATCGCGCAGCCGCTCAGCGCCATTCTCAACAACGTGGAAACCGCCGAGCTGATACTCAAGCGTTCGCCGCGGGCCGCGGACCCGGAGGCACTCGGCCCGATTCTCGCCGACATCAAGCGCGACGATCTGCGAGCCAACGAGGTGGTCGTCCGATTGCGTGCCCTGCTGCGCAAGCGCGAGCTCAAAGTCGAGCCCATCGACATCAACGCTCTGGCGAGCAGTGCGGTGGCCCTGGTGCGCGCCGATGCGCGGCATCGGCAGATCCAGCTGCGCACCGAGCTGGAACCCGACCTGCCGCCGGTCTCGGCCGATCCGGTGCATTTGCAACAAGTGGTGTTGAATCTGTTGGTCAACGCCATGGATGCGATGAGCAAGACGCCGCCGCCGGTGCGCTGGCTGTTACTGAAAACCCGACTGCGCGCCGGCTCCTCCGTGGAGATCACGGTGCGCGACAACGGCCACGGCATCGACCCGGCAGTGGCAAGCAAACTGTTCGATTCCTTCTTCACCACCAAGGAAGGTGGCATGGGCCTGGGCTTGTCCATCGCTCGTTCCATCGTGCAGGCCCATGGCGGCACGATCTGGGCCGAGCGCGCGCGCGGCGGCGGCTCGGCCTTTACGTTTCGTCTGCCCCTACCCAAACGCCAACGCGCCGCGCGAGTTGGCATCCCCGAATTGACCAGTTCTGGAGGCTGATATGGAGCGCTACGAGCCACTCATCGGCGAGCACCGTGTCTACATCGTCGACGACGACGACAGTTTCCGCGCCAGCCTGACCCGGCTGCTGAGCACCGCGGGCATGAGTCCCATCCCGTGTCGCAGCGTCGGCGACTATCTGCTGGTCGAGCATCCGGATTGTCCGAGCTGCATCGTGCTCGACATGCTGATGCCGGGGCCGAGCGGACTGGAGCTGCTTGCCTCGCTGGCTCATCAAAGGGATGCCCCGCCGGTGATCTTCGTCACCGCGTTCAACGACATTCCCGCGACGGTGCAGGCGATGAAGGCCGGCGCCATGGATTCGTTGACCAAGCCGCTCGACATGGAGCGACTGTTGCAATCTTTGCAGGACGCCATCGCCCGCGACGCCAGGAATCGCGCCGCGCGCCGCGAGCTCGAACAGGTGCAGTCCAGGTACTCCGAGCTCACGCCGTGCGAGCGAGACATATATATAGGTGTCGTGCACGGCAAGTTGAACAAACAAATGGCATTGAAGCTCGGCATCTGCGAGCGCTCGATCAAGTCGCATCGCTCGAACGTCATGCGCAAGATGCGGGTGTCGTCGGTGGCCGGCCTGGTCAAGACCGCGAAGCTGCTGGACGTACTGAGCGGCACGCGCGACACGCAAGCTGTCAGCCAATAGCGCTTGCAGGCGCCAGCATCACCGGCGTGGAGCGACAGGCACCGCTGACGTGAGCATTGGCCCTTATCCGTAATCAGGGCAGAATCTCCGACACGTCCAGTCGGAGGTAAGGATCAATGGCCGAGCTCACCCGGATGCCCGCGGGCTTCGATCGTCGCGATTTTCTGGCTGCCGCGCTGGCGGGTGCCGGTGCGCTGGCGCTGGGTACGCCCGCGTGGGCTTCCTCCGCCCCGCGCTACCCGGCCATCCGCAAGGCTGCCGAAGCAGGACGCGAGGCTGCCATCAAGCGCATCCAGGACTGGATCGCGCATCCGTCCATCGCCGCCGAAAACCTCAACATGCGGGAAGGCGCCGAGTACATGGCGACCCTGGCCCGCGAAGCGGGTTTCGATTCGGCCGCCATCGTACCCACGGACGGACATCCGGGAGTGTTCGCGACCATGGACAATGGCGCGAAACGAACGCTCGCGCTGTATTTCATGTACGACGTGAAGCAGTTCGATCCCGCCGAATGGTCCTCGCCGCCGCTGGAGGGCCGTATCGTCGACAAGCCCGGCTTCGGCCGAGCGATCGTCGGGCGCGGCGCCGTGAATCAGAAAGGCCCCGAAGCGACCGTACTGGCCGCGCTGCATGCCTTCCGTGCCGCCAAGGTGAAGCTGCCGGTCAATCTGGTGCTGGTGGCCGAAGGCGAGGAAGAGATCGGTTCGCCGCATTTCCATCAGGTGGTGCAGAGTCCCAAGGTGCTCGCGGCGCTCAAGAAAGCCGAAGGCATTTTCATTCCGGCCAGCTGGCAGGACATGAATGGCAACGTCGCGGTGAATCTGGGCTCCAAAGGCGTGGTCGAGCTGGAATTGATCGCCAGCGGCGAGCGGTGGGGCCGCGGGCCGAAGGGCGACATCCATTCCAGCATGAAAGCCATGGTCGACTCGCCGGCCTGGCGCCTGGTGCAGGCCTTGAACACGCTGGTGACTCCCGATGGCAATACCGCGGCGATCGACGGCTGGTTCGAAAACGTCCGCCCGCTCACGCCGCGCGAGAAAGAACTGATCGCGGAAATCGCCCGCAACGGCGATGAGGCGACCCAGAAGAAGCTGCTGGGCGTGAGCCGCTGGATCGACGATCTTCCCTACGCCCAGGCGCTGGAGCGGCTCGCCTCGCAACCGACCGTCAATATCGAAGGCCTGGTGTCCGGATACACCGGCCCGGGCGGCAAGACCATTCTGCCGGGGCGCGCGGTCGCCAAGCTCGATCTGCGCCTCGTGCCCGATCAAACGCGCAAGGAAGCCGTCGAGAAGCTGCGCGCGTATCTGGATAAGAAAGGCTTCAGCGATGTCGAGTTGAACGTCACCGGCGGCTACGATCCGACCGAAACCGCCGAGGACAGCCGCATCATTCGCGCCCAGCTGGCGACTTACAAACGCGCGGGCGTGAAGGCCACGCTCAATCCGCGACTGGCGGGTTCGTGGCCGGGAGCAGTGTTCACCGCTCCGCCCGTGTCGCTGCCGGCAGGTCACTTCGGCCTCGGTCACGGCTCCGGCGCGCATGCTCCGGATGAATATTACGTGGTGGAGTCGACCAATCCCAAAGTCGCCGGCATCGTCGACGCGGTCATGGGGTACGTCGACATGTTCCATCAGATCGCCCAAGTGAGTTGATGTGATTCGAGTGTTCCGCTGCAGCGATTACATCGAGGCGCATCTCGTCGAGGGATTATTGCGAGAGCGAGGCATCGAGACCTTCCTGCAGGGCGCGCTGCTGCAAGGTGGCCTGGGCGAGCTGCCCGCCATGGGCCACCTTGCCATCCTGGTCGACGACGCCGACGCGAGCGCCGCCCGGCGCATCATCGATGCTTACGAACGCGGCGAGCTGAAGATCGACGAGGCATGAGGTAAGCTCGCGGCTTCGGCCGCACCCCTCGGTCGAGCCACCAATCAAGCTTCCTTGCACGCCGCAGCTGCTCTACACCGCCCCATTCTGGGCATCGCGCTGAAACTCGGTTCCGTCGTCCTGTTCGCCGGGATGACCTTGTGCGTCAAGCTGCTCGGGCAGGACGTGCCGGTCGGCCAGACGATTTTCGTGCGCGGCCTGGTTTCGGTCCTGCTGCTGGCGCTGCTGGCCTGGCATACCAACCAGCTGCATCTGCTCAAGACCAACAACGTGCGCTCGCATGCGCTGCGCTCCCTGTCGGGCACGGTGAGCATGTTCTGTCTGTTCACCGCCGTCACGATGATCCCGCTGGCCGACGTGACCGCGATCTCGTTCACCTCGCCCATGTTCATCACCTTGCTCGCGATGGTGTTCCTCGGCGAACAGATTCATCGCTTCCGCTGGACGGCGCTGGCGCTCGGCTTCATCGGCGTGTTGATCATGCTCGGCCCGCATCTCACGTTCGCGGACGGCGCCTCGCTCGGCGTCCTGGTGGCGCTCGGCGCGGCGATGTTCTCTGCCGTTGCGATGATCTTCCTGCGCATGATGAGCGGCGGCGAGCACGCGCTCACCATCACGTTTTATTTTTCCCTGACCTTCATGACCTGCGCCGCCCTGACCGCCCTCGGCGGCTGGGTGGTGCCGACGGGGATGCAATGGCTGCAGATCATCCTGGCTGGATTGTTCGGCGTCACCGGCCAGCTGGTGATGACGTATTCCTATCGATACGCGCCGGCCTCCACCATTGCCCCGCTCGATTACAGCAACATGATCATGTCGGTGCTGCTGGGCTACCTGTTCTTCGAGGAAATTCCTTCGGCGTCGGTGTGGATCGGCGCCCCGCTGGTGGTCGCCGGCGGGCTGATCATCCTGTGGCGCGAATATGCGCTGAAGAAACGCCCCAGCCCGCCCACTCCCGAACCGACGCCCGAGTCCTGAAAAGGACAGATCCTTTTTTCCAGACAGCGGGGATAAATCGAACCCACGAGGGGACAGATTCATTTTCCCGCCCTGTGGAAATGGAATCTGTCCCTTTTGGGTCTCTTGGGGCTACTTCAGCAGGACCAGCTCCTCCGCCATCGTCGGATGCACCGCGACCACTTCGTCGAGCTGCGACTTGCGAAGCCCCGCTTTCACGGCGATCGCCAGTACCTGAAGAATCTCCGGCGCATCCGGGCCGATCAGGTGAGCGCCGACGATTTTCTCGGTGGCCGCGTCGACGATGATTTTGTAGAGCGCTCGCTCGGTGCGCCCGGCGAGCACGTTCTTCATCGGTCGGAAGTCCGCGGTGTAGACCTTGACCGCACCGAGCTGGTTGCGCGCGTCGCCTTCCGTCAGCCCGACACCCGCCAGCGGCGGATGACTGAACACGGCCGAGGGAATGCAGTTGTAATCCACCTTCGTGGGCTTCTTACCGAACACAGTATCCGCGAACGCCTGCCCCTCGCGGATTGCCACGGGCGTGAGCTGCACCCGGTTGGTCACATCGCCGACCGCGTAGATGGATGGGCAGGTCGAGCGACTTTCGTCGTCCACCCGGACCGCGCCCGCCTCGTCGATCTCGACGCCCGCACTCTCCAGCCCCAGCCCACGCGTGTTCGGCACGCGGCCGGTAGCAAACATCACTGCATCGCATTCGACCGGGCCACCCGGCATATGAACCGTGAGCGCGCCGCTGGCCTCCTTGACGATCCTCTCGATGGGCGAATTGAACAGGAACTGGATGCCCTTGATCATCGAGATCTGCAGCAGCCGGTCGCGGATCTGCGCGTCATAGCCTCGCAGGATCACATCCGATCGATTGACCAGCGTGACCTTCACGCCGAGCTCGTTGAACACCCCGGCGAACTCGTTTGCTATGTAGCCGCCGCCCGCGATCAGCATGCGCTTGGGCAGCTGTTCCAGATGGAACGCTTCATTGGAAGTGATGCCGTGCTCGCAGCCGGGCGACGTCGGCACGTGCGGTCGAGCACCGGTCGCGATCAGAATCACGTCGGCGGTGTATTCGCGCTCGCCGACGCGCACGCTGTTCGGCCCTGTGACGACGGCGCGCTCCGGCAGGATCTCCACTTTGTGATTGTTCAGCGTCTGTGTGTACAGGCCGCTGAGGCGCGTGACTTCGGCCAACACGTTGTCGCGCAGCGTGGGCCAGTCGAACTTCGCATCTTTCACATGCCAGCCGAAGCGCCGCGCGTCTTCCAGGTCTTCGGCGAAATGCGCGCCGTACACCAGCAGCTTCTTCGGCACGCAGCCGCGAATTACACAAGTGCCGCCGATCCGATATTCCTCGGCGATTGCGACTCTGGCGCCGTGAGCGGCCGCCACTCGCGCCGCGCGCACGCCGCCGGAACCGGCACCAATGACGAAAAGGTTGAAATCACGTTGGCTGGCCATGGAATCTATCTGAGCTGTCGTGTCACCACGATGTCGACGGAGTTCGATTGCGGATCGAACATGATCTGCGCCTCGCCACGCTCCAGCTGCCGCATGACCTGCGCCAGCTTTTCCTCGAGCGTGAAATCGCGCTCGCCGTATTCCGTCCCCTCGCGCAGCACGAACGATTCGATGACGCCGCGAAGCGCTTCGGCCGACAACTCGGTGTGCGGCACCGCCACGGGCGTCAGCTCTTCATCGTCCGGGTACAGGGTCGAGGGATCGAAAGGCATGCGCGACGATAGCACACTCAGCTGGCGCGACCGCGCGCCAGGCACTTCCGGTAGCGGTCGTCGACGCGCCTGGCGAACCATTCGGTGGTGAGCTTGCGTGTGATCTTGGGACTCTCCAAGCGGATGTTCGGCACCAGCGCGCGGGGCACCGCCGCCTTCGAGCGCTGCTCCGCCAGCGCGAACACGCGCTTGAAAAGCTTGCTGTCTTCGAACGCTTGCTCGCGGCCGAGCTCCAGGTCGCGACGGATCGCTCGCTCGTCCAGATCGAGCTCGCGAGCCAGACTGCGCACGGCCAGCTCGGTCCTGCTCGGCTCGCTCGATCCGCCGATCAGCAGATCGCCATCCAGCGCCAGTTTCTTCCTGGACAACTTGCTCACGGCATCCTGAAACGCCGCGTTCCGGCTCGCGTAATGACCCGCGTTGAAGTCGGCGAAGCGGTACACCATGCCCGGATAGTCGACCGGATAATCGAGCAGATGCGCGATGCCGAAGTACATGCCGCCGCGCCGGGTGAACACCTCGTCGCGCACGCTGCCCGACATCGGGTACGGATAGCGCTTCTGCCGGGCGTGCTGTTCGGCGTACGCGATGCTCACTTGCATCGGTCCACCGGTGCGAACTGGATTGAAACTGCCGAACAAACGTTCGCCGAGCGGCACCATGCCGATGAAGTCGGCGAACAGCTCGCTCAACTGCTGTTCGGTGCTGACCTGCTCCAGACGCTCGCGATAGCTCTTGCCGTTCGGCGACTGCACGCTCAACGCCGCATCCACCAGGAACTTCGGAATCTTGTAGCGGGCGGCCCTCGCATCGATTTCGCGGCGGGCAATGGCAGGCAAGCCTGCCACGGGCGGACTGGCCTGGAACGTCGACTCCTGTTCGGTCACCGCGATCACCGCGCAGATGTTCTCCGAGGTCGGCCGGATGGACAGCGACTCGAACGCAGCGAAGATATCGATCGCCCAGCCTTCGCGATTTTTCACGGTGGGAGCGATGCGCCTGGCAATCTCCGCCCGCGCTTCATCCGGATCAATGGGCGGCTCGCGCACCGGCGGACTCGTGCAACTGGCGAGCAGAGCGATGCCAAAGAGCACCGCCGCTGTACGCAGCCGTCGCGGTACATTCGAGTTGCGGCATGCTCGATCCCTCATGAAACTGTTTGAGCGGCCTGCAGCCTAGCCCAGGCCAGCTTCGCCGGCCGGTCCAGCTTCTTCAACGCGGCTTCGGCTTTGAGTGCCTCGGACTTGGTGGCAAAAGCCTGCGTGCCCAGCACGCGAACCGGCGGATTGGAACGCGTGAACTTCGCGCCCTTGCCCTGGCTGTGAGCTGCGAAGCGTGCGGCAACGTCGAGCGCGATGCCCGTATAGGTACGGCCATCGCGGCAGACGAGCAGATACACCCACCAGTGTCGAGTCATGCGGAAAGATTACCGCAGGTGTCGCGGAACAATCTCTAGCGCAGCCCCGAGCGATCCGGCGCCATCACTCCGCCGATGGCGGCGCCGATGAGCAGGCTCACGCTCGAAATCAGCGCCCACAAGCCGACCGCGAGGCCGCCGAAAAAGCCCAGCACGGGACGGCCGAACGATGCCAGCAGCCCCCACAGGCACAAACCCACCACGATCGCCGGCAGGACCGCGGCCCCCAAGCCGCGACTCGCCGATCCGGCCTTGTAGCCCCCGACCCAGCCGCCCACCAGCCCGTTGATGGCGGGCAGGAAGAACAAGACCAGGCTGATCACGATCATCCACAGCGAGCTCGCCAGGATGGAGCTGTCGCGCGCTTGCGCCATTGTTCATACCTCCGTGGTCGGTTCGAGTTCGAAACACCCCATTCGCACAACGGTTCCTCGCTGCACGCCGATGTCCGTCCCGGGCGCAACAACGGCGTTTCCTGTCCGTAGTTCGGGGACTTCGTTGCGCTACACTTTCGCATCGACATCGCCGCCTGTGGAAGCCGCCATGACTTACACGCTCTACTACTCGCCCGGAGCCGCCAGCCTGGCGGTGCATTGGATGCTGATCGAGCTGGGCGTGCCGTTCGAAGCGAAGCTGGTCAGCATCGATGCGGGCGCGCAGAAATCGCCCGAGTACCTGCGCCTGAATCCCGCCGGCCGCATTCCCACCCTGGTGATCGACGGCAAGCCGCACGGAGAGTCGGCGGCGCAGCTGATGCTGCTGGCCGAGCGTCATCCGGAAAAGCAGTTCGCACCGGCGCCCGGATCGGCCGCGCGTGCCGACTGGCTCGAAATGATGATCTTCCTCGCGAACACGATCCTGCCCGCCAAGCGCGATTGGTTCTATGCGGACAGCGATGGTGACCCGGCCGGCGCCGAGGCCGTCCGGGCGCTCGCCCGGCAGCGCATCGAAAACGCGTGGCAGCGGCTCGATGCGCATCTCGCCGATGGCCGTCCCTATCTGCTGGGCAGCGAGCTGAGCACGGCCGACCTCCTGGCCACCATGACCATGCGCTGGTCGCGCAACATGCCGCGCCCCGCGACCACTTGGAAACACCTCGCGCCCTACATCCACCGCATGCGCTCCCGCCCTGCATACATCGAGGTCAACGATCGGGAAGGCCTGAGCGACTGGCGCAATTAGCTCCGCTTCCGGTCGATACGTGTGGTCGATCCTGCTAAGGCGATGCCGTAGGGCAAATCGAGACCCGGCCGCAGGGGCCTTTGGGCCATGCGGCCGATGTTTGCCAGCGAGCGCGCTCATATGCTCGTTCTGAAGTTTCCGATCGCTGCACCTGCCGAGGAACTCACGAGCATGCACACGCCAATCGCCGCTTCCGTCGCCGCCACTGTCGAGAACTCGCCTGCCTGGGTGAAAAACGCCGCGCGAGTCACCTTCCTGGCCCTGTTCATCAAGGGCGCCGTGTGGGTAGGTGCCTCGTGGCTGGCGATGCGGGGTTTTGGCGCGCTGTAAGCCACGGGCCGCCGACTCGCAGCTGCGCGCTTCCATAGCTTGGTGCCCGCGGCCTCCCTTCGATGAAATCCCGCATCATCTGGAAATAACCTTCGGGCTGGCGCGTCGACACGCGTTCGCCATCCGCCCGCGTCTCGAACTCATACATCCCGTGATCCGCGCCGGGAAAAACCGCGGCCGTGATCGGCCGACCTGAATTGCTCAACGCGGTGAGGCGACGCAGCGTCTCCATCGGCGGCGCATCGCGATCCTGACCTCCGAGGATCCACAGCTGCGGCACGTCGAGATTCGACAGCACCGGCATCGGGTCGTAGCGCGCCGGCACACCTTCGAGCAGCGGCGGCCCCTCCTTGCGTATCGACTCCTCCGAGCCCGCGAGCAGATACCAGGTGAAGTTGCCCCGGACCGACTCGAACCACGGCTCCTCGCCGTACTTGCGCTTCACCGCGGCGAGCTGTTCATAGCCTTCCGTGAAATTGCTCTCGACGATTCTGGCCGTGGCATCCGCGACCTCCATGGCCTTGGCCTTGATCTGCGGACCGAAGCCGGCCCGCTCCATGTCGAACTCGATGGCCTCGCGATCTTCATCGAGCGGCGAGACCGCGAG
>NZ_CALFXI010000055.1 GCF_937958065.1 uncultured Steroidobacter sp. | reverse complement strand
AAGCCACGCAGCGTCGATGTGGACGTGACTTTTCGTTGGCCCCGGCCATCGCGCCCGGCCGATCCGCCCGGCGACAAGTTGAAAGCACCCAACTCACAAAGCGAAGGGCCCGGCTCGGTAGACTTCGACGACAGCGTGCCCGCCCCTGCCAATCTCGTATTGCGCGCGCTGCCCGATGGCGACCTGATCATGCATGGACGCAATACCGCTCAGCAGGGCATCCCCGGCGCACTGACGTATGAAGCGCGGGCGCGACTGATCGTGGCCGGCGGCAGCCGACAATCCAACGAATCGAGCATCAGCATTCGCGGCGCCGACAGCGTCATCGTGCTGATCGCGATGGCGACGAGCTATCGAGACTATGAGCATGTCGATGGCGATCCAGCCGCGCTCAACCAGGCGACGCTCGCGCGCGCCGCCGCTCGAAGCTTCGACGAGCTGCTCAGCCGGCATCAAGCCGATCATCGTCGCCTGTTCCGCCGCGTGCAGCTCGACCTCGGCCAAACGCCTGCCGCCGATCGCCCCACCGACGAGCGCGTGCGCACGTCGATGACGAGCGACGATCCGGCGCTGGCCGCGCTCTATTTTCAGTACGGTCGATATCTGCTGATCGCCAGCTCGCGGCCGGGCTCGCAACCCGCCAACCTGCAGGGCATCTGGAACGACATGTCGGACCCGCCCTGGGGCAGCAAGTACACCATCAACATCAACACCGAGATGAACTACTGGCCCGCCGAGCCCACCGATCTCGGCGAGTGCGTCGAGCCACTGATCGCGATGGTCCGGGACCTGTCCGTCACCGGCGCGAAAATGGCCAGGGCGATGTATGGCGCGCGTGGCTGGGTGACTCATCACAATACCGATCTGTGGCGGGCGACGGGGCCGATCGACGGCGCCGTGTACGGCATGTGGCCCATGGGCGGCGCATGGCTGTGCCTGCATCTGTGGGATCGCTACGACTACAGCCGCGACGTGCGCTATCTCGAATCGGTGTATCCGATTCTGAAAGGCGCCTGCGAGTTCTTTCTGGACACGCTGGTCGAGCACCCCAACGGCAAGTGGCTGGTGACCAATCCGTCCATGTCGCCGGAGAACAATCATCTGCCCGATGTCTCGATTGCCGCCGGCCCCGCCATGGACAATCAGATCCTGCGCGACCTGTTTGCAAACACCGCCAGGGCAGCAACCATTCTGGACCGCGACGAGGATTTCGTCGCAGCGCTGGAAGCCACCCGCAAGCGCCTGCCGCCCGATCAGATCGGCTCGCAAGGCCAGCTGCAGGAGTGGCTCGAAGATTGGGATGCCCGCGTGCCGGACATTCATCATCGCCACGTTTCGCATCTGTACGGACTGCATCCGTCCGGCCAGATCAGCGTCGACTACACGCCGAAGCTGGCGCAAGCCGCCCGCAAGACACTGCAGATTCGCGGCGACAACGCTACCGGCTGGGGCATCGGCTGGCGCTTGAATCTGTGGGCACGACTGCGCGATGCCGAACACGCCCATGGGGTTCTCGAGTTATTGCTCGGACCGGAGCGCACCTATCCGAACCTGTTCGACGCGCACCCACCCTTTCAGATCGACGGCAACTTCGGCGGCACCAGCGGCATGACCGAGATGCTGCTGCAAAGTCTGAAGTCACCCGCGGGCGATGATGAAGTGTGGCTGCTGCCCGCCCTGCCTAAAGCGTGGGCGCGAGGTTCCGTCACCGGCTTGCGGGCGCGTGGCGGATTGCGAGTCGATTTGATCTGGCGCAACGGATCGCTGCAGGAATGCCGCTTGAGCGCGACGCGCGATGGCAAGTGGGTGCTTCGCAGCGGCAGCTCGTCCTTGCCGGTATCGATGAAGGCGGGACGCAGCCAGACCCTGAAGTTGCGCGAAGGAACGCTCAGCCCAACGTAGCGGCGCCCACGCCGGCGCTGACTTTTTTGGTGATCTCGCCCGCGGCGTGACGAATGGCCGCGATCGTATCCTTCACGGAAATCGCCATCGGCGTTTCGATGTATGGACAGGTCAGCGCGGCAGCGGCGCCGCCGTCGGCCGCGATCACCGGCGCCGAAAGGTCGACGATGTGCCGGGTCACGTCGCTATCGGCCTTGACGTACTTTTGCGTGCGAGCCAGCGCGGCCCGCTCCTCGAAACTCTTCCAAGCCTTCGCGGACACGGTCGGCGCGAGACGCTTGCGCCACTCCTCTCGCACCGCTTCGGGCTGAAACGCATACAGCACCAGGCCGGAGGTGGAATCGACCAGCGGTCTGCGATAGCCGACGCGCACCGAGAAGCCTTGATTGCCCGGCGCTTCGATGCGGGCCACCACGACCATCTGCTCCTCGCTCGGGACCGCCAGGTGGCAGGACTGCCCGATCACGTGGCTGAGCTTCCTCATCTCGGGCAACGCATCTTCGAGCAGGCTCTTGGTGGGCGCACGCGCCACGCCGAGCGCGAACAGCTTGTTGGTCAGCTCGAAGCCGTCGCCGGACTCGGCCTGGGCCACATAGCCGCGATGGACCAGCGCATCGACCATCCGGAACAGCTCGCTCACCGAGCGACCCAGCTCGGCGGCAATCTGTGACATGGTGAGCGGCGTGCCGCGGGCAGCCAGCAGCTCCAGCACGTCCAGGCCCTTTTCCAGGGCGGGCGCGCTGTACTTGCGTTCTTCGTCGTCGCGGACAGCCATGGGCGGGGATTATAAACAGCCGCCGCCCGACACGTCAGTGGGTGACCAGCGAGCCCGCGGCAATCGGCTGCACGCTCAGGACAGGCGAGCGAGCTGCCGACCACGCGAACCAGCCGATGACCATGAAAGACACCGTGGGCACCAGCATCGCGTAATTGATGGCACTCGCATCCGAGACCGCGCCCATGACGGCGGTGAGCACCGCCCCACCGATGATGGCCATGACCAGGAACGACGCGGCCGTCTTGGTGAGCGGCCCGAGCTCGCGCAACGAATTCGCAAAAATGGTTGGAAACATGATGGACATGAACAGGCTGGTGGCCGCCAGGGCGTACAGTCCGAGCTGACCGCCGACGAACACGGCGATCAACGTCAGGCAAATATTGCTGGCCGCGAACGTCGCCATCAGGCCCGTCGGACTGAACCGACTCATCAACGCGGTGCCGACGAAGCGACCGATCATGAAACACACCAGTGATGCCGTGAGATAACTGGCCGCGGTCTTCTCGCCCATGCCGGGCACCTCGGCCTGCGCATAGCGGATCATGAAACTCCACACGCCGACCTGGGCACCGACGTAAAAGAACTGCGCGACGACACCGAACATGAAATGCCGCCGGCTGGCGAGCGCAGCGATCGACTGGCGCATCGAGAGTCGATTGGGATCCCCGGGCGCGGGCGCCTGTGCCTGGGGCGGAAACTTCGTGATGGCGACCAGCGCCGCCCACGACAGCACGACGGCGGCGACGATCAGATAAGGCGTCTGCACCGACTGCGCTTCAGCGCTCTGGAATGCCGCCAGCTGCGCCTGACTCATCGCCGCCAGCTCGGCCTGGCTGGGCTCCACGCCGGACAGAATGAACTCGCGTCCGACCACCACGCCGGTGATCGCACCAAGTGGATTGAAGGCCTGCGCCAGATTCAATCGCTGCTCGGCGCGCGACGGATCGCCCAGCACGGTAATGAGCGGATTCGCCGACGTTTCCAGGAAGGCCAGCCCCGCCGCGATCACGAACAGCGCGGCAAGAAACCAGCCATACTGCAGCAACTGCGCGGCCGGATAGAACAGCAACGCACCGCTGCCGAAGGTCATCAGCCCCACCAGCACCGTGACCTTGTAGCCGTAGCGCTGAATCACCCAGCCCGCCGGCAGCGCCAGAAAGAAATAGCCCAGATAGAACGCCGACTGCACCAGGCTCGACTGCAGGTCGCTCAGGAAGAACGCCTTGCGCAGATGCGGCATCAGCACGTCGTTCAGATTGTTCGCCACGCCCCACAGAAAGAACAGCGTCACGATCAGGACCAGCGGCGCGAGCGCGGTACCGGATTCTTTCTTCATCAACTTCCCCCCGAAAGTGACGCTGTGCCCGGACGTTATATCAGCCGCAGGCGATCACCTTCTGGCGCTGTTCGCCGAGGCCCTGGATGCCCAGGCGCATCTCGTCGCCGACCTTGAGATACACCGGCGGCTTCTGCCCGAGGCCCACGCCCGGCGGCGTGCCGGTCGTGACGATGTCGCCCGGCTGCAGGCTCATGAACTGGCTCAGATACGACACCAGGAACGCCGGCTTGAAGATCATGGTGCGCGTCGAGCCGTCCTGATAACGGCGGCCGTTGACCTCCAGCCACATCGACAGATCGCTCACGTCGCCCACTTCATCCGCGGTGACCAGCCAGGGACCGATCGGCCCGAAGCTGTCGCAGCCCTTCCCCTTGTCCCATTGGCCGCCGCGCTCCAGCTGGAAGTTGCGCTCGGACACGTCGTTGCAAACGAAGTACCCCGCGATCGCGGCCGCGCCCGCCGCCTCGTCCACATAGCGGCACTCGGTGCCGATCACGAACGCCAGCTCGACTTCCCAATCCAGCTTGGTGGAGCCGCGCGGCTGGATCACTGCATCGTTCGGTCCCGACAGCGCACTGGTCGCCTTCATGAAAATGATGGGCTCGGTCGGAATGGCGGCGCCGGTCTCGGCGGCATGATCGGCGTAGTTCAGGCCGATGCAGAGAAATTTGCCGGGCCGCGCCACGCACGGCCCGAGTCGGGGCGCGCCTTGCACCAGCGGCAATGTCTCGACCTGCAACTCTTTCAGCTCGCGCAAGCGCTGCGGCGCCAGGGCCGCGCCATCGATGTCTCGAATCACTCCACCGAGATCTCGAATCGCGCCGTCTCGATCCAGGATGCCGGGACGCTCGGCGCCGGCCTGACCATATCGAACCAGTTTCATAGTCGGTACTCAGTTGGTCCAGCCGCCGTCGATGATGTGACATTGGCCGGTGGTGAATGCGGACTCGTCCGAGGCCAGGTAGACGGCCAGCCAGGCGATCTCGCCGGCCTCCCCCAATCTGCCCATCGGTTGCCGCTGAATGAACGCTGCCCGGGCGGCCGCATAGTCGCCCGTCGCCCGCAACCGCGCCTCCAGCGAGGGAGTGGCGACGGTGCCTGGACAAATGGCGTTACAGCGAATCCCCCGCGAGATGAAATCAGCCGCGACCGACTTGGTCAACCCGACGATGGCCCCCTTGGTCGTGCCATAAATGCAGCGGTTCGGCACGCCCTTGATGGAACCGGCCACCGAAGAGATGTTGATGATGCTGCCGCCGCCGCGTTCGAGCATGCCCGGCAAGGTGGCGCGAATCATGCGGTACATCGAGGCGACGTTGATATCGAACGACGTTCTCCAGTCCTCTTCGGTGCCGTCGAGAATGGTGCCGTGCGCCACGATGCCGGCACAATTGACCAGCACATCGATGGCGCCGACCGCCTTGCTCACGGCTGCGATCTCATCGATGCTGCGTACATCCAGGCGTCGCGTCTGGCAGCCGCTCAACTCCGCCAGCGCGGCCTCGTTGATGTCGGTCGCGACCACTGCAGCGCCTTGCTTTGCAAACGTCTCCGCGATGGCGCGTCCGATCCCCTGGCCGGCTGCCGTAACGAGCGCGGTCTTGCCCGCCAGTCGCTGTCCTGCCATGAACCCTCCACGATCAGGCGCTGCGTGGCAAGCAGCCCGGTCCGCTCGGCTCGAACGATTTGTACGTGAGAATGAACTCGCGATGCCCCATGTCCTCGGACTTGGTGAGCTGCCCGCCGGCGACCGCCGCGACCAGCGACACGATCTCCTCCGCCACTTCGTCCAGGTCACCCTTGCCTTCCAGAATGCGGCCCGCATTCACATCCATGTCTTCGGTCATGCGCCGATACGTGTCCGGATTGCCGGTAACCTTGATCACGGGCGCAATCGCCGAACCCACCACCGAGCCGCGTCCCGTCGTGAACAACGTGAGGTGCGCGCCACACGCCATCAGCTCGACGATCTCGGCGTTGTCGGAGATGTTCGGGAATCCGAACTTGGGCGGCCCGTCCGGCACGACATCGAGCAGATACAACCCGGGTGCCTCGGGCACCTCCGCCGGCTTGATCACGCCCACGATGGGCGATGAGCCCGATTTCACATACGCGCCGGCCGATTTCTCTTCCTGCGAGCTCAAGCCCCCCTCGGCGTTGCCCGGAGCGAAGCTGCCGAAGCCCATGGCTCGATAATACGTTTCAGCCTTGGCGATCGAGGCAACGATGGCCGCGGCCACGGCAGGCGTGCTGGCACGCACCGCCATCGGCCCTTCGCAGCCGATCATCTCGCCGGTTTCCTCGAAGATGCAGGTCGCACCCGCCTCGACCAGGCGATCGAATGCGCGCCCCACCGCGGGATTCGCGGTGATTCCGCTGGTGCCATCGGAGCCGCCGCAGATCGTCCCGACGACGAGCTCGCTCAGCTGCATCGGCACTCGAACCGCCGCGTCCGAGGCTTTTTGTTTCATCGCCTTGACAGCCGCCACCCCTCGCTCGATGGCACTGCGCGTGCCGCCGGCCTTCTGGATCACGATTGTTTCCACCGGCCGATCGCTTGCGGCGACATGAGCGGCCAGGGCCTCGCGATTGAACGACTCGCAGCCCAGTGACACCAGCAACACCGCGCCCACGTTGGGATGCGTCGCGAGCGCCTTCATCATGCGCAACGCATATTCGTTCGGATAACAGCCGGGGAATCCGATCAGGTGCACATCGGCATCGTCGCAACGCTCCACGATGCGCCGGGCGACGTGATGCGCACACTCGACCAGATACGCAACCGCGACCACGTTGCGAATGCCCTTGCGCCCGTCCTTGCGCAAATAACCTTGAAAGCTCATGTGGCATCCACCCGCGCAGCGCGGGTGTGCGCGCTGATGTAGTCGCTCTTCATGTTGTGCAAATGAATCCAGCCTCCCGCCGCCACCGCAGCCGTCATCGAGCCGATCGACGCCCCATACTTGATGACCTTCTCGCCCACCGACAGCGCGCGCCTGGCCAGCTTGTGCCCCAGCTCCGTGTCCTGGAGCACGTGAACCGTTTCGTTCTCGCTGATGTTGAATCGCTCTCCGGCACGCACCGCGCGGCTACACACGAGCACGTTGTCATCCGGATGCAGGAGGATGGCGGGAGCGGCCACATTGCTCTTCAGGCGATAGATGCGCGCTGCATTTGCACCCATGACAGCACTGCGATCCCGCTCGGACAGTGAGCTCAACGCCCGTTGTGTCAGCGCATACCACCGCTCATAGGTCGAGGCCAACGTGAGCACCGGCCAGTCGCTGCCCCAGATCGCCCGAGACGCGCCGAACGATTGCAGGATCACGTCGATGCAATCGAGCACCCTGGTCGGATCCGCTCCCGGCGACAGCTCGGTCAACAAGCCAGACAGTTTGCAAGCGACGTTCGGATACGACGCCAGCGCGCGCATCGATTCGCGCCATGGCCGGCTCACCTCGTTGCCGATGGCGGGCTTCGCGGCGTGATCGATCACGATGGCAAGGTCCGGATGACGGCGCGCGATCTGCTCGATGCGCGTCATGTGTACCGGTTTGATCAGCGCATCGAACACGAGCCCATGCGACGCCAGCGCACCCAGCGCACGCCCCCGGCCTGGATCGAGAATCCAGTCGGCATCGTCGAGATCCTGAAGCATGGGTCGCACACCGACGAATTTCGCTTGCCCGGCCCGCTGCGCGATTCGGTGCTCAACGTCGGAGGCATCGAAGTCCACCCAGCCGACGACACCTCGCACCCAGGGTGTGCGCGCCGCGATCGACAGCAAATAATCCGATTCGGCTTCGGTGGGCGCGGCCTGCACGAGCACCGCTCCGTCCACGCCCGCGCGCGTCAGTTCTGCATGCAGTTCCTGCTCATCGATCCGACGGTACAGCCCTGGAAGCGCCGGCGTCAGCCAGCCGTAATCGCCTCTGGCGGGATCCCACAAATGCACGTGGGCGTCGATGATTGGACTCATGGGTTCGCGATGGGCAGCGGCGCCGCCTCATGAATGAGATTTTGCGCGCGCAGCTCTTGCCAGAACTCCGCTGGAATACGCGTGCGGTAGAACGCCATGGTCTGCTCGACCTGCTCGCGGCCGCCGAGCCCGGGGATGACCGATGCGACCTGTGGATGCGCCAGGGGAAACTGCAGCGCCGCCGCCGGAAGCGGCACGTTGAACTCGCGACAAACGCGTTCGAGGCGCCGTACGCGGAATACGATGTCCGTCGCGGCGACCTCATAGTTGAAGCGCGGCACGACATCGCTGCGTGTGCCCGTCGCCAGAATGCCCGAGTTGTACGGCCCGCCGATGACGATGGCAGTGCCGCGGCGCTGACATTCCGGAAACAAAGCATCGAGCGCTTCCTGTTCCAGCAATGTGTAACGACCCGCGAGCAGAATCACGTCGAGGTCCGTTTCCTCCAGCAGTTCGAGACAGACCTGGATTTCGTTGACGCCGATGCCCACTGCATCGATCTGTCCTTGGGCGCGCAGGTTGGCGAGCGCTCGCAGCCCGCCGCCATGAATCAGTTGATGCAAGCGTTCTGGATGCCGGTAGCCATGCGTCGCTCGCCCGATGTCGTGCACGTAGAGCATGTCGATGCGAGCCACGCCCAGTCGTTGCAGGCTCGCCTCCCACGACTTCATCACTCCGTCGTGGGAATAATCGAACACGGGCGTGAACGGCATGGCGGAACGGAAGCCGTAGCGCTCCGAGTCGTCGGTGACCTCCGGCGCAGGCTCCAGCAGCCGACCGACTTTGGTCGACAGCACGATGCCCTCGCGGCCTTTCAGGCCATCGCCGACGCGCTGCTCGCACAACCCGAAGCCGTAGTACGGCGCACAATCGACATAGCTCATGCCTTCATCGAAGGCCGCAGCCAGGGTCTCACGCGCATCCGCGTCGGAAATCGGGCGGTACAGGTTGCCGAGGGCCGCCGCGCCCAGCCCCAACTCGGACACCTTGAGCCCGGTGCGCCCGAGCGCACGCTGCGGCAAGCAACTCTGAAGCAAAGCGTGATGCGCGCTCATCGAGATAAGAGCCACCTGGCATGGGCCGAGCTGGGCGCATTCTCACATATGATTGTGCTTTTATCTATAGAACCCAACGCGCCTTGTCCGCAATTGGCCGAGGCCCGCGATCGCGTCCTGTTCGGGAACAGGCACGGCGCTGCTTCGTTTCCCTACAGCGAATGCCCGACCGGATGAGGAAACTCCATGCCCAAAGCCCGCGCCAAGGCGCCCAGCGCTGCCCCGTCCGTGCCCTGGTGGCTGCTGGAGGGAGACGAGGAATGTGCCAGCTGCGGCCAGCTCTATATATATGAGCTGGAATTCCGTTGTCCCGAGTGTGAAACGACGACCTGCATCCATTGCCGACGTCGCCGGGCCGACGGTCGCCTGGTGTGCGTGTCCTGCGCCGAGGCGACTGCCCGAGGAGAAGCCCATGCCGGCTAGGGCGATCTGGAAAGGCGAGCTGCAGCTCGGCAAGCACAACGTCGGGGTCAAGTTCTACTCGGCGATCGAAGATCGCAGCGTCCATTTCCATCTGCTTCACGACCGGGACCGGGCCCCGGTCGAACAGCACATCGTGCGCAAGGACACCGGCGAGGATGTGCCCAAGGAACAGATGCGCAAGGCCTTTTCGGTCGGTCCGAATACTGCCGTGATCCTGCAGCCCGAGGAGCTTCAGGAACTGGTGCCGCCGGAGTCGCGTGACATCGAGCTGCTGCGCTTCGTGCCCGCCGGCGCGGTGGGCGACCAGTGGTACGAGCGGCCCTACTATCTCGGCCCGGACGACGGTCAGGCCGACGACTATTTCGCATTCGCTGAAGCGCTGGCGCGCAAGCAAGTCATCGGCATCTCGCGCTGGGTCATGCGCAAGAAACGTTATCTGGGCGCGATCAGTGCCGTGGAGGGTTATCTGGTGATGACCACGCTGCGCCGGGCGGAACAGGTGGTGAGCTTCTCCGGCATCGAGCCGGCGAAATCGGCCACGCCGCAGGCCAACGAGCTGAAGCTCGCCGAACAACTGGTGAAATCCATCGAAGCGGATTTCGATCCACAGCAATGGCAGAACGAGTATCGGGAGCGGCTCTGCAAGCTCATCGAGGCCAAAGCCCGCGGTGAGAAGATCAAGCCGGTGCGCGCGCCGAAGAAGCGCGCCGAAGGCAGCCTCGCCGACACCCTGAAGGCCAGTCTCGCCGCCGCCAGGGAGAAGAAAGTTGCCTAGCCGCAAACGCCAACGCGCACCCGAACCGGAACCCGAGCAGGACAGCTCCCCACGCGTGCGCTCGCTGTGGTCCGGCACGATCACCTTCGGCCTGGTCAGCATTCCGGTGGATCTGCTGACCGCCGTGCGCCCGCGCCAGACCGCGATGAAACTGGTCGACAGCGAGGGCCACGCGCTGGGCCGGCAATATCATTGTTCCAAGGAAGGCAAGCGACTCGACTACGACGATCTGGTGCGCGGCTACGAAACGGACGACGGCAAAATGGTCGTGATCACGGACCAGGAATTCGAGTCCGTCGCGCCGGAGATGTCGGCCGACATCGAGCTGCGCAGCTTCGTACCCATGGAGCAGATCCCCGCGCTGTATTTCCAGAAGCCCTACTTTCTCGCGCCCGCCGGCAAATCGGCCAAGGCGTACGTGCTGCTCACGGAAACCATGGCTCGCACCGGCCGGGTCGCGATCGGCAGCTTCGTCATGCGCGGCCATGAATATCTGGTCGCGATCGTTGCGGACAACGGCGTGCTGCGCCTGGACACGCTGCGTTATGCCGACGAGATCCGCACGCCCGAGAGCATCGGCCTGCCGCAGCGCTCGAAAGTCGCGGCGAACAAGGTGACGCTGTTCTCCAAGCAGATCGAGGCACTCACTCACAAGGAGCTGAAGATCTCCGAGCTGGAGGACCAGGACGCTCGCAAGCTGCAATCACTGGTCGAAGCCAAGCAGCGGGAGCGCGATGCCGTGATTCATCCCAAGGGTGCCGAAGCCGCCGAGGACACCGAAGGCGGCGAAGGCGCCAAGATCATCGATCTGATGGAAGTGTTACGTAAGAGCCTGTCCAAGAGCGCGGTGGCGCGTACCGCCGAGACCAGCCAGCCGATCGACCTGGCGGAACGACGAGCACAGCGCGCGGCGCGCTCGGCCCCGGCGAAAAAGAAATCCGCTCCCGCCAGGGCCAAGCGCAAGACCGCGCGCAAGCGGGCGCGGCGAGGTTGAGACCGGCGCCCCGGAGCGCCCGCGCTTGTCCTGTAGAATTCCGCCCCCATCTGAGCATCCCCAGCCTGCTTCGGACCCTCTCATGACCGCCCAATTCAAGATCGATTTCGTCTCGGACGTCTCCTGCCCCTGGTGCGTGATCGGGCTGAAGTCGCTCGAACAGGCGCTCGAACGCCTCGGCCCCGAAGCGCGCGCCGACATCCACCTGCAACCCTTCGAGCTGAATCCGCAGATGGCGCCCGAAGGCCAGGACATCACCGAGCACATCGCGCAGAAATACGGCTCCACGCCGGAGCAGATGGAGGCCAGTCGCGAAGGCATCCGCGCACGCGGCGCCGAGCTTGGCTTCACCTTCAACATGGAAAAGCGGGGGCGCATCTACAACACCTTCGATGCGCACCGACTGCTGCATTGGGCGGAGCTCCAAGGTCGGCAGCTCGAGCTGAAGCGCGGCCTGTTCGAGGCGTATTTCACCGACGGCCGCAATCCGAGCGACCACGACGTGCTCGTCGACGTCGCCTCCCGCGCCGGGCTGGATGCACAGCAGGCTCGAGAGATCCTGGCGTCGGATCGGTATGCCGCCGAGGTCCGCCAGCGCGAACACCTGTTCGCTCAGCTCGGCATCCGTGCGGTGCCGTCCGTGATCATCAATGACAAATATCTGATCCAGGGCGGGCAGCCCGTCGCGGTGTTCGAACAGGCACTGCGCAAGATCGCCGCCGAATGATTCGGATCAGCTCACGCGGCGAGCGCCACGCCTTCATCGGCGGCCAGCATGCCGTCGATGTCGAGCAATAGGATCATGCATTCGCCGCGGGTGGCGAGCGCGGGCACGCAGTTTCGATCGCTGATCGTGATGCCCGATGGCGTCGGCTGTACGTCGCTCTGGCTCAGATGACTCACATCGGACACCGCGTCCACGACCAGACCGAAATCGCGGCGGCCCTGCGTTCCGACGACTGTGACCACGACGATGACAGTGGTTGCCGTGCCGGCGGCGGCATGCAATCCAAGGCGCGTGCGCAGATCGATCACAGGCACGATCACGCCCCGCAGGTTCAAAACGCCCAGCACATGGGGCGGCGTTTCAGGCACGGCCGTGACCGGCGTCCAGCCCCGGATTTCGCGAACGCGCAGGATATCCACGCCGAACAGCTGCTGGTCGAGCTGGAATGTGAGAATCTGGGCCGGCGCGGCGCTGACTGCCGAGCTCATGGTTGAACCTCCTGTCGACGTTCCCTGGCCTGTCGACCTCTAGATCGTCCGCGCCGCCCCGTACTTGAGCGCGCCGGGTCCGATTCAGGCCCTCCCCTACGGATCACCGCCGTGGCGCTGGTGGCAAGGTCAGGTGGAAGATCGCGCCACCCCTCGCACTGCGTTCCGCCCACAGCCGGCCGCCATGCGCGACCGTGATCTTTTGCGATATGGACAGGCCCAGCCCGAGGCCGCTGGCCTTGGTGCTGACGAACGAATCGAACACGCGCTCCAGCATCGTTTCCTCGATGCCCGGCCCGGAATCGCGCACCGTCAGCTGAACGCCCAGCTGCGGATGGACCGAGGTGCTGATCCACAGCCGGCGCTGGCCCGGCGCGACGCTCTCCATGGCATCGCATGCGTTGACGATCAGGTTGAGGATCACCTGTTGAATCTGCACCCGGTCGACGCAGATGCGGGGCAGCTCATCGCCGAGGCTTTGGACGACGGTGACCTGGCGTCGATGCAGGTCGGCACGCGACAACGCCAGCGTTTCCGTCACCAGTTCGTTCAATTGCTCGGGGCGGCGCTCGGTCTGGCTGTGACGAAGCATGGCCTGCATGCGTTTGATCACCCGCGCAGCCCGCCGGTTGTCCGCGATGATGTCGGCGACGATGGGCTTGACCGCCTCCACGCCGACCTCGCCACCCACCTCGCCGCTCGATAGCAAAGTCGCCGCGGCTTCCGCATTGGCGAGCATCGAAGCCAGGGGCTGTCTGATCTCGTGCGCAACCGCCCCGGAGATCTCGCCGACCGTGGCCACCCGTGACAGGTGCGCGAGCTGTTGATCTCGTCGCGCCGCCTCCGCAGCGGCAGCTCTACGCTCCTGCAGAACCGCCGCCAGCAGCAACAAAGGAATACAGATCACATTCAGAAACAGCACCGTCGTGAGCGCATTGCGCACCGGCGACTGTACGGCGAACGGCCCCACCTCGTGGACCCCTCCCCAAGTTGCAAACGCACCGACCAGCAGCACCGACAAGCACACGCCGGTGATTTCGTAACGTACCGTCGCCCAGATCAGTACCGGCAACAGTACATACAACGAGGCCGGGGCCCGCTCGTCATGGACCCCGGGCCAAACGAATACATACACGCACACGACCGCGAGACATACGCCGATGAGGGCAGCTTCGAGCACGATCCGCCGCTCCGGCACCTGCCATCCGCCCGGGCTGCGCGGGGCGAACTGAAGAATCAGCGGCACCAGGGTGATCGCAGCAAACGAATTGGTGCCGGTGCGGGCGGCCACGGTCAACCAGGGGTCGTCGGCCAGTCCAAGCGGAACGAAAGCCGCTGCCAGGGCGATGCTGGTGAGCAGAGGCGCCGCGACGCCGCCGATCAGCACCAGATTGGTCATTGCGCTCAATTGGCCCAGCCGGCGCGGCTCCCGTTCGAAAACCAACAGGGCCGCGGCGCCGAGCATGGCCTCGGCGCTGTTGGCGATGTATTGAATGCCGATCTGCGCGAGCGAAGCGTCCGCGAGCTGCGCGACGACGTGACCCGGCAGGATCGCTGCGAGATACATCCACCATCGGCTCACCGGCGCCAGCAGCAACGCAGCAAACAGAATGGCATTCGGTGCCCACAGCGCCGAGACGGGCGCCGACGGAAACGCGAGCGACTCGCCCAGCACCGCCGACAAAAGATATGCGAGCGCAGTAGCAGCCGGCCCGGCGAACCGGCACCATGCGCTTTGACTGATCATCGGCGCATAACGCCGCGCGCCATGATCCGCACGGTCATGCACGATCACCGTCCTCGCTGCGATATTTCAGCAGAATGCGTGGACCCGATGAATTGGAAACATAGCGCGCCGCGCTGGGCAGCGAAGATATCTGATTCGCTGACCGCAGGTCGATTACAGCGCTGCAAGCGAATGCGCACAGTGTCGGCACAATTAGCCCTAGGGCCAAGATGCATCACGAGTCGGACACGATTTAATCGAGCCCTCCCACGTGAAGCAACCTGGGCCAAGCCCCTTTTCGTCGCTGAGGTGCTGATGATCATGCAATCGCCACTGGCCCGGGCGCCCCTGTCCCTGATTCCCCGCGAAGCCCACCGCGGCTCTCATGCCGATGAACAGGCGGGTCACCTCATGGCCGACATACCTTTGTCTCCCGACGCCAGCGTGATCGAACACGCTTTCGAGAACAGTCACGACTGCATCGCGGTCGTCGACATGCAGGGCATGGTTGTTTATATGAATCTGCCCGGCTCCTATCTGATGGGCCTGGAAGGCCGGCCGCCGCAGCAGCGGGTGTCATGGTCGGAGCTGTGGTCGCCGGACAATCATGACCTGGCCGAATACAGCATCGATGAGGCCCGTTCGGGACATCAATGCCGTTTCATGGCGTACCGGCCGACCGCCAGCGGACTGCCGCGCTGGTGGGACATCGCCGCCAATCCCATCTTCGATGCGCACGGCGTGCCCTCACAAATGTTCTGTGTGTGCCGCGACGTGACCGAGCTGAAACAGGCCGAGCGCTCGCTGCAGCAGGAAATCGCCTGCAAGGACCTGCTGCTGGTCGAGGCCAGCCATCGCGTCAAGAACCACCTGGCGGGCATTGCCGGAGCACTGGCGCTGCAGGCTCGCTACAGCGGCGATGAGACAGTGCGCGCCTCGCTGCAACAAGCACAGTCCCGGATCCAAGCCGTCGCGTGCATACATCGGCGCTTGCAGGAGGGCCGGGACAACGAACGACTCGAGCTGAGCGCCGGGTTGGCGGAAATTGCGCGCGAAACCATTGCGGCGCTCGGCGTGGAAGATCATATTGCCGTAACGATCTCGTGCCCGCAGGGGTTGAGCATGATGACGGATCGCGCCGTGCCCCTGCTGCTCATGACGACCGAGCTGGTCACCAATTCGTTGAAGCATGCGTATCCGGACCGAAACAAAGGCTCAGTGCGTATAACTCTCAGCGGCGCGCAGCGCCATCTGCTGTTGCAAGTCGATGACGATGGCCGGGGCTTGCCCCGCGACTTCGATCCTCACAGCAGCAAAGGCCTGGGCATGAGGATCGTTCAGGGCCTGGTCGCGCAGCTGGGCGGCGAGCTGCAGATCGAGGCCCGCACGCCGGGTGCGCACTTCCGGGTGCGCGTGCCCAGCGAGGCGCCGCACGCTGCGTCGAGGGATCGGCCCAGGACTTTATCGAGCCATGTGACGCGAATGATCTGAGCGTTTTGTCGACTGTAGTCCGAGGGGAGACGAACGTTGACCAGGGGGACATGGACCGCGAGCGAGGCCGGCCCGGCTGCGTTGCCTGTCGACTCGGCGGCACTGCTGCTGCCGCTGAGCGGCGCGTTGTACTTTCTTGCCGCGAGCCTGGAGCTCGGCCTGCGTGGCGCCGACGCCATCGTCGTGTTGTCGCCACAACACGGCGTGTTGCTCGCGCTGTTGATGCTGACTCGCCCGGAACGTTGGTGGCTGATCGCCGCTGCCGTCGTGCCCGCACACCTGGCGGCCTGCTGGAGCACCGGCCTGCCCCTGTGGCAGCTGGCCTGGCAAGGCGGTTTCAGCTTCATTCTTGCCACCGGTATCACCACGGCGCTGCGCGTCCTGCTCGGAGAGCGCAGCCCTTTCGATGACCTGCGGGACTACTCGCTGTACGTGCTTACCGCCGTGGTCGCCGGGCCGGCCCTGTTGACGATGCTTGCGCCGAATGTCCTCCTGTCTCTGCTGACCGGTACCATGGATCTGGCCGTTGCCGATTGGCAGGCCGAGACCCTCGCCAGCTCGCTCGCCATTCTGACCTGGGGCTCATGGGTCTATCTGGAGCTGCTGCCGCGGCCTGGCTGGCTGCAACAGCGCACGCCAGCGCAGTATGTCGAGGTGCTGCTGATCGCCGTGGCTCTGTATGGTTGTTTCCATCTGACGTTCGGGCGCGCTGCCGAATACCACACAGCGCTCTACCTGCTGCTCATTCCTTTGCTCTGGCTGTCGGTGCGCTTTGGGGTTGCCGCCGCCGCGATGGCAGTAACGCTCGTTGCGAGCGCGGCGACGGCCCTGGAGCACATCCCGCAGAGCGTGCGCCTGCGTGAAGCTCCGGAGGCGGCCGCGCTCGATTTGCAAATATTTCTGATCGTCATGGCGCTCGGCGCCATGACGATTGCCATCCTCGTCGACGAGCGCCGACGGGCAGCGCGTGCCGCACTGGTCGATGCCGAGCAGCGCTTGATCGAACCCCAAGCCAGCGGCCCTGACATCGGCACCCTCCGGCGGGCGGAGCTGGAACTGCAACGGAATGACGAACGGCTTGCATGCATCGCGCGGGTCGCCTGCGATGAGATCTACGATTGGGACATCGCGCGCGGCGAACTGTGGTCGAGCTGCGGTGATGCCAGCAACGATCGCGCGCCCAGCGTCCGGCAGATGACGATGGAGTCATGGGGCTGCAGCATTCATCCGAGCGATCGCGAACGTGTCATGCACGATCTTCGGCAGACTCTGCAAGGCACGGCAGACACCTGGCAGGCCGACTATCTCTACATCGGATCCGGCGGGTCGCCGCACTGGGTACGTGATCGTGCCTGCATCGTGCGCGACGCGAACGGCACGCCGACGCGGATCATCGGCGCAATCACCGATCGCAGCGACCACAAGAAACTCGAAGAAGCCAATCGCACTCTGGAGCGCGTCGGCCGACTCGCCATGATAGGCCAGATCACGGCTTCGATTGCGCACGAGATGAATCAGCCGCTGGTAGCAATCCGCTACAACGCCGAAGCGGGCTTACTGTTTCTTGGCCGCGAGAGCTGCGAGAAAGCCGAGCTGCACGACATCCTGGATGACATTCGCCGCGACAACCGTCGTGCCAGCGAGCTGGTCGGCAGGCTGCGCGAGCTGCTGCACGATCGTGAGCTGCGGCTCGATCCAATCGATATCAATGACGTCATCACCGACGTCGTGAAGCTGCTGCGTGTCGAATCGCGGCAGCGGCATGTGCAGCTGGAAACCGAATGCACCGAACTGCCGACCGTGCTCGGCGACTACGCACGCATGCAACAGGTGCTGTTGAATCTGATCCTGAACGGCATGGATGCCATGGCCGGCCTGCCCGAGACACACCGGCGCATCGCGATCCGCACCGCTCGCACCGGCGCCACGCGCATCCAGGTGGAAGTCGTCGATCGCGGCAGCGGCATCGATCCGGCCACCCTGCCGCGAATCTTCGATTCCTTTTTCACCAGCAAGGAGCACGGCATGGGCCTGGGCCTGGCGATCGCGCGCTCGATCGTCGAAGCGCACGGCGGACGCATCTGGGCGAAGAACAACATCGACGGCGTGGGTGCCACACTGTCGTTCGAAATAGACAGTCTGGACTCCAAAGTCATATTGCCGGCCGACAGCACGGATCGGTACGGCGCCCGCCTCAACTGATCTCACATAATCACGCCCTCCTGCCAATTTTTTCCAGCCCCCGGCGCGCGGGTTATTGCGGCAATTCGCGATAACGCGTACACCGGCTCTGGAACACTGCCGCACACCAGACGTTGTCCCGCGACCGCGTCGGCCGCTCTGGCGCCGGCATTGGCTCGATGAATCAGATCTACCCCCGGACTGACTCCGGCGTTGGCTCGATGAATAGAACTACCGCCTGAAAGGGTGTATCTAAGATGCGTTGGCCCCTGCACAAGCGTGGCAATTCACGGAACTGCAGATGAGCGCGGTCGTGCTGCTGATCGATGATGATCGAAGGATTCGCAATAGCCTGGGCCGGCTGCTTCGGGTGTTGTCGTATCAAGTCGTGGAGGCCGCCGATTGGGACGCGGCGCTCGTGCTCGCCGCGGCCCAGCGGCCCGACGTGGTGGTCACCGATCTGCACATGCCGGAGCATAGCGGCGTCGATATTGCACGCCGGCTGCGCAGCCATCCCGAGCTCGGCGGCATCCCCATCATTGCGTTGACCGCCACCCCGCCGCGCGACGACGAGACCATTTCGTTGTTCCACGCCGTGCTGGAAAAACCGTGCGCGGCGGAAGATCTGAAGCGCGCGCTCACCGACGCGCTGCAAGTTCGCAAACACTGACACCGCGGGGCTACGGCGCATTTGTTCGATCTCTGAATTCCATCAGCGCGCGCGCCGGGAGCGACGCCGAGAACAAAAATCCCTGCGCCATTTGCACACCCGCGCGCGCCAGCAGATCGGCTTGATAGCGCGACTCCACTCCTTCGGCAATCACTTGCAGCCGGGAATGAAGCAGCACCGAGCGCAGTCCCGGCAGCCACGCGGGCTCGGGGGCATGCTCGCGCAGTTGTGCGATCAGCTTGCGGTCGACCTTGATGATTTCGAACCGGCCGCGTGACAGCACGGCGAGATTGGCGCCCGTGAGAAATACATCGTCGAGCGCCAGATGCACGCCATGTTCGGCCATCGTATTGAGCGCGGTCAGACCGAGTTGATCGGGCACGCCGCGCTCGGTGATCTCCAGCAGAATCTGGCCGGCGCGTGCGCGTAGGCCGGAACGCACAGCCGCGTACTCCAAGCCACCACGGCCCAGGATCTCCGGCGGCACATTGATACTGATATAGACATCGGCGTGGTCGCTGAGCCACGCACCGAGCTCGCGTGCGACGGTATCGATCACCCAGTAAGTGATCTGTCCCGACATCGGGGTGTTCTCGAGCAGCTCGACGAACCGGGTCGCCGGCCACACCGTGTTCTCGCGACGCCAGCGCACCAGTGCCTCGGCACCGACGAACCGCTGCGTCACCAGCGAAACGATGGGTTGATACTCGACGAACAGCTCGCCCCGCTCCATGGCACCGCGCAAGTCTTCGAGGGTTGGCAAGTCCGCATTCACTGCACGTTCCGTCATTGCGCGAGTTGCCTCTGGAATCTAAGCCCGCGCGCGCGCAGCTCGCCATGAGGATTAGGGCCAATGCGCAGCGGCGGCGTTCCTGTTACCTAGAACAGCTCGTCGCAGCCCATCCAATGAGTGTTGATACGGCCCAGACCCTCCGCATCGTGGAGCTGCTTGCCAATGTTTTCCGAGGCGGACACGTACTTCGCGATTCTGCTGGCGGTACAGATCGTCATCCTGCTCGTGCTCGGCATCCAGAGTTTCATCCGGCATCGCGCGCGCGCCAAGGCTCGACGGAACTATACCGACATGACGCACGTCGCGCGTCTGGCACTCGCGTCCGAAATCACCGCGTCGGTGGCGCACAAGGTGACTCAGCCGCTCAGCTCCATCCTGGCCGACATCGAGACCGCGCAGCTGCTGTTGAATCGCAAGGAGCCGGATCTCGCAGCGGTGCGCGATCTGCTCGCGGACGTTCGCAAGGAAGATCTGCGCGCCAATGGCTTCGTCGAGAGCATGCGGCTGCCGCTGCGCAAGCATGAGCTGCGCTTCGAGCGCGTCGATCTCAACGAGCTCACGGCCGAAGTGCTGTCGCTCGTGCTGCCCGACGCCCTGCGCCGTAAAGTCGCGATTCAAAGCACCCTCGAACCCGGCCTGCCGCGCATCGCGGCGGACCGGCTGCATTTGCAGCAGGTGCTGTTGAATCTGATCGACAATGCGCTTGATGCGATGGAGGACATGCCGGTGCGCTCGCGACGCCTGATGGTGTGCACCGAAGCGCAGGACGACGACACTGTGAGAATCGCCGTGCTCGACAATGGCGAGGGCATCGATCCGCAGCACTCGGCACGGCTGTTCGATTCTTTCTTCACCACCAAGAGCGATCATCTCGGCCTCGGGCTGTCGATGGCGCGCGCCATCGTGCAGATGCATGGTGGAGAGATCTGGGGCGAGAATCGTCCGTCCGGCGGCGCCGCTTTCATCTTCACCGTCCCGGTGTCGCAGAAGGCCGAAGCCGCAGCTCATCGACAGCGCGCGGTCACGAACTAAAGCGCGATGATGGAAGCCGTGTTAGCCAGCCTGCGGGAACATCCCATTGCGTGGCTGTTGTTGCAGATTCTGCTGTTGGCACTCGCCGTCCTGATCTCGTATGCAGCCACACGCGCGCTGCTGGTTCGCATCCTGGGACGCGCGGCGCGACTGACCGGGCCGCACTTCGACGATGCAATCCTCGGCCCCGGCGTCATCTCCAGGCTGGCGCATGTCGTTCCCGCCCTGGTCGTCTATTACGGCTCGACAGTGCTGCCCGTGATTCCGAACGCCGCCCTGCCGGCGCTGCGACGGTTCGTGAGCGTTTATCTCGTGCTCGCGGTCATGACCGCGATCATGAGCCTGCTCACCGCCATTGGCGCCGCCTACGAGCGCTACGATCCGAGGCGCGCCCGCCAGTATCCGATCAAGAGTTATCTGCAGCTCGGCAAGATCGTCGTCGGCATGGTGGCCGCGATTTTCGTGGCCGCGGCGCTGTTCGATCGCGATCCGCTGTTGATTCTGTCCGGCCTCGGCGCGCTGACCGCGGTGCTGATGCTGATTTTCAAGGACACCATCCAGTCGTTCGTCGCCGGCTTGCAGATCTCCGCCAACGACATGCTGCGCGTCGGCGACTGGATCGAGATGCCGCAGGTCAAGGCCAACGGCCACGCCATCGATCTGTCGCTGCACACGGTGAAGGTGCAGAACATGGACAACTCCATCACCTCCATTCCCACCTGGCGCCTGTTCAGCGAAAGCTTTCGCAACTGGCGCGGCATGTTCGATGCCGGCGCCCGCTTGATCCAGCGCGCGCTGCTGCTGGATCAGACCTCGATTCATTTCCTGGGCGCCGAAGAATGGGAGGGACTGCAGCGCTTCGCGCTCATCGACGAGCATCTGGCGAGCAAGCGTGCCGAGTTCGTGACGGCCGCCGACCTGGATCCGGTCAACGTGCGTCGCTCGACCAACGTGGGAATGTTTCGAGCCTATGTCCGAGCTTATCTACGAGCGCATCCGCTGGTTCGACATGACCTGCCGATCCAGGTGCGCCTGCTGGCGCCGACCTCCACCGGCCTGCCGATCGAGGTCTACTGTTACACCGCGACGGAGTGGCAGCGCTACGAAACCGTGCAGGCCGAAATCTTCGAGCATTTGCTGTCGATCCTTCCGGAGTTCGGCCTGCGAGTGTTTCAACAGCCCACCAGTTTGGCGAGAGCGGCTAGTGAGTCGCGTCCGCACGGCGCTGTTGCGCATACTCCTCGATGACGTCCGAGCTGGCGGACTCGGCCCAGTCCATGCCCTCCTCCATTTTCCTGCCGCCCCGTTGCGCCATCTCCGACATGCCTTCGCCGGCGTCCTCGGCACTCTGCCGGACCTCGTCGAAACCGTGCCGCAGGTTCCCGTCCATCGCACGCTGAAATTCATCCAGGATCGCGGCACCAAACTCGCCCAACGCCTTGCGCTCGCGGATGCCCCAAAAGAGCAGCGCGCCGCCGGCGCAACCTGCGAGTACACGACCCGCGATGCCCCATCCACTGCGTCCGCCGGCAGATCGGAATGCGTGTCCGCGATCGATGGCGAATTCACCTTCACCGGACTCGCCGTTCGCCATGTGCTCGTGCAGGTGATCGGTCACGACGAACACGCCTGGCTGGCGGCGCACTTCGTCGAGCAGGCGTTGGTGCTCGTGAGCACGCAGGTGGCCACGGAGAATCACATGTCCGTGATCCACCGCCACCTGAATGGATTCCGGATGCGATGCCGTCTGCCGGATCGCGCCGAAGACCATCCTGCGCACCTGTCTGTTCGGCCGATGACGGTTGGGCGACTGCGATTCCGATTTGGATTGCGCCCGCGAAGCGAAGTAGCGCCCGGTCGCGTTACGCCGCGCACTGCGCGTTCCCACATCGAGGCGTCGAGCGGCGCGTCTGGCGCGATCCTGCAACATCACCCGGCGCTGATATCCGCTGACCGGATCCAGGAGATACACGGCGGCGGCGGTGACCGCGGCGCCGACGATCGATCGTGCCAGAGAGTTCATGCAAGTCTCCTTCGAGCTGTCGATGAGGCGGCGCCGTCGGACGCCAGGGGCTCACTCGATGCTACTCGGCTGACTTGCGGACGACAGATGGACCAAGGGCTAACGCCGCGTCGTCCTGAGACTGACGACCTGGGCCTTGGATTCGCGGGAGCGCGCCTGCTCCAGCGCCGACGGCGGCTCGATGCCATCCTCGAAGGGCGAGTAACTCCACGAAGCACAGATCATCGCCGCGACTCGTCCGGCCCAGCCGGTCTGTTGTCCAGCAGTTGCCGCGCCTCGCATGTACACGTACTCGCAAAATTCCAGCAGCTTGGATCGATGAAGCGCGGACACGCGCGCGGCCACGTGCTGATGGACCAGCCACTGACTCAACTCGCCCGGGCTCATCATTGCGCCGCCGGCGGCCGCGCAACGGACCCGCAGCGCCGTTCCATACATTGCTTCGATTTGTGACAACGCTCGAATCAACAGCATTCCCGCGGGCAAGGTTGCCCAGGCATTGTTCACCGGTGCGCCAAACACCCGATCCAGCACCCCGCGCAGATGGTCGGGTTGGCAAATGCGCTCCGCATGCTCTGCGTGGATGGAGCGCACGCGCTCGCAGAACCGCGGCAGGCCGACAATGGCTCCGGCGCGAAACGCCACCGCGCCACTCAGTGCGACCAGACCGAACGATGACAGCACCTGGAACTGCATACGATCGTTGATGACCAGGCGAAAGCCGGCCTCCTCATCGGCTGGCCCGGCGGGTGTATCCAACAACGTCGCTTCGCAGTCCAAGGCGGCAATCGCACTGACGAACGCCACGTAACTTTCGATGGCGCGCTGCTCGTAACGCGCATCGCGAATCGCCAGCTCCAACGCCATCTCGAGCATGCTTTGTGCGCGTATCGCAGCCCACCCGCCGCCCGCGGTCTGCGAGGACAACGCTTCGAAGTTCTCGATCAGATCACTGCGTGCATCCTTAGGCCGACGCGGCCGCTGCAATCGGTACATCAACAGCGCGGCCCACGGTTTGAGCGCCTGCCATTCATGATGCACGGGGCTGAGCTTGCTGCTGCGATTCTTCAGCTCGCCCTTCAACAGCAAGCGCAGCTGGTGAGCGGCCAGATCGGCGTCCACGCAGGCCAGCGCCAGCGTGTGCAACAACCATGCGGGCGATTCGAGATGAGGACACTCGCGCTTGTGGGGCGGCGCCACCACTTGAGCGACTTTCAAGCGAAACGCCGCCGGCTCGTGAGTCTCACTGCCTGCAACGGATTTCGCGCGGCGGTCGTACAGCCAGCCGGTGACGGCCGACACCCAGACCGCTTTGTTCCAAAGCATGTTGCAGAAAGCTCGTCGCACGTCGAAGGCGCCCGCGGTGCTGTCACAGGCGTAGGTGATCACCGAGAAGAATTCGTTGGCGTCATGCCGGAGCTGCTTGAGGCTGGCGAACAGCTTCTCCAACGAGGGATTGCCGACCGCCGGCGCCGTCGTAGTCAGCAACATCCGAATCCGCTGCACGGCACGCGGCGCCAGGATCAGCAGATAGTGAGCCGCCGCCCGAGTGCCGCCGCGATTGACCTCGAGCGGCTGAGCACACCCGGCGAACAGGAACGCGCCGGCCAGCTCACAATGCAGATAGTAGGCGCCCAGCTCTGGATGACGTGCGATCAGGCAAGGCACATCCGCACGGCCCGCGGCCCGCTCGATGATGACGCGCGGATCCGCCAGGGCGTCCGGGTCCTGCCGGAACCACAATTGCGGCAACACCTGCAGCGTCGCGGTCTCGCAGCTCGTGTTCTTTATTTCGAGCTGGATCAGGATTTCCTCGGGCCCGGACTTGGCGTACTCGACCACCAGATCGAAGCAGGCCGCTTCGCGCTGTGTCGTTCCGGTCTGCGGCTCGCGATATCTGTAATGCGCACGCAGATAGGAATGCGTCGGCAGATTGTCGGCCTGGGTATAACGCCTCGAGTACGTGACCGGCACCGCCAGGAGCCGTTCCTGCAACGTACGATCGCCGCCCCTTCGGATCGCCACGCCGAAACACAACCGCATCTGCTCGTCGCAGATCCCTACGGGACCATCGTCGCTGGATTCATAAGCCCAGGAGCGCGATTCGCCCGGTGCGGCCGGCGGAGCTTCGCTGTCGGAACGCGCACGAGCACGCGGACGACCGTTATCGCGCAGATACGGTCCCCACTTGCGCCATGGCACGCCACGTTCGTTGGCCTCGCGCAGACGGCCATGCTCTGCGGTCATTGGTGCTCTCCCCCGTGGACTGGCAGCTTTGACAAAGACTGTGGCTGCGATGTGCGCGCGTCGGCAATTTACCTTTGGTCCAACAACTCAGCTGCGTTTGCCGGGCTGCAAGGTCAATGCGCTCCGATCGGGGGTGAGAACGGCGACGGCGCCCGCGAAGAGTGCGGCAAGGCCAGCGAGGGGATGCCTGCCGAGACTAAGGAACGCCGCCGCCGCCATTGGGATCGGCCCGTATCGCGAGGCGATCAAGCCGCTTCGAGCGCGTCGCGCAGGGTCTGCTCGGTGTCCTTGTCGAGCGAGGTCTGATAGACCTTGCCTTTACCTGCGAACTCCTTCAGACCCTCCAGCACCTTGTCGACGGTCGCACGGCGCACCAGCACGAACAGCGCCGACGAGCCCGGTTTGAAGGACGCCGCGAGCTCTTTGATCATCTGATCGCTGAGCCCGATGTCGGTGAGCTTGCCGGTCACCGCGCCGGCGGTGGCACCGACCGCCGCGCCCAGCAGTGGATTCAGGAAGATCAAGCCGATGAGCATGCCCCAGAAACCGCCGCCGATGGCGCCGGCCGCGGTCAGGCTGGTGGCCTGATCGAGCTTGGTCTTGCCCGCGTCGGTCTTGGTGACGACCACGGAATCCTCCAGGTCGATCAGATGCTGCTTCTGCATTTTCAGCAGCGAGGTGCGCATCTCGAACGCAGTAGTGGGATCGTCGAACACAATTGCTACGAGCGTGCTCATCGTGCCGTCTCCTGTCCGGGAGCTGACGAGGATCGAAGCCCAGCCCGGCAACGTCTATTGGGCCAAGGCCCAACGCAGCGCATGGCTGCCTGGCGTATCAAGCGATCGCATGTTCCACTGGCTGCCGCTGGCGATCCTGGCGAGCGCGCAGGTGTTGCTGGTCTTCAATATCGCGACGCTCAAGATCTCCATCGACGGCATCATTACCGCCTTCGATGCGGGCTCGGCGATGGTGAAGACGGCGATCGTCATGTACTCGCTGATGGTCGCCGCCAGCGTGCTCGCGAGCACACGCCTTGCCCTCATGTTCGGCGCGCGCCGCATCTTTCGTGTCTCGATCGCGCTGTTCGCCACCGCAATGGCCGCAATGGCGTGGAGCCCGAGCGCGGCCGTGCTGCTCCTGGCCCAGATGATGGCTGGCGCCGCGGCGGCGGTGTTGACGCCAGCCTCCGTGCAGTTGATTGCAACTCACTATGCGGGCGAACGGAAAGCGGTCGCGCTCGGACGTCTGAGTGCAACGCGAAGCCTGAGCCTGGCGCCGGCGTTTCTGATTGCCGGCGCCCTCGCCACCTGGACCGACTGGCGCATCACGTTCATGTTGCTGTTGCTGCTGGCCACCGCCGTCTACTTCTGCAGCTCGTATTTGCATCCCGATCCCGACGTGCTGCCCGGGGTGCGCCTGACTGCGGCGGAGATGGCCGGACTCGCGGCAGTCGGCGTGGCCATGATCCTGATCGGCCTGGGCAGCGACAACCTGATCAACTGGGGCGTGTTGACGGCGCGGCCCGAGGCTCCTTTCAGTCCGCTCAATCTTTCGCCGGCGCTGCTGGGCATGCTGTTCGGCGTGGTGCTGATCAAGCTGGTGCTGGTATGGAGGGCCAAACGACGGGTCGGCGGCTGTCTGAACGTGATGCGGCTGCTGGAGACGCCGGTGCAACGTTCCATGCTGCTGTCCATATTCACCATCGCGGCGGTCAGCTCCGGCGTCACCTTCCTGATTCCTTTATATATAGAGATCGTGCAGGGACGCAGCAGCCTGATGACCGCTTACGCGCTCGTTCCGTTCACGCTGGCAAGTTTCATCGGCGCACTCTCGGTGAGCCGATTCAGCGGTCCCGCCATGCGCAACGTCACCCGGTATGCGTTTCTGATCGTCGGTGCGGGGCTGGTGTCGCTGGGAGGCGTGGTGCGCAACGACTGGAGCGATGCATCAGTGGTGCTCAGCCTGGCGGCGATCGGTCTGGGTGAAGGCGCGCTTGCGACATTGCTGTTCAAATCGCTGGCTTCCGCCGCGCCCACGGACATTTCCGAGGATGTCGAGCCGCTGTGTTTCGCGACCAGTCATTTCGCCGCTGCGGTCGGAGCCGCAATCGCCGGCGCGCTGGTCATCGGCGTTCTCAGCATCAATGTGGATCAGCACCTGGCGCGCGACCCGGCGATCGGCAGCGAGCTGCGCGCGCATCTGGATCTGAGTCGGGTCGCCTTCATCAGCAACGATCGATTGCAGCAGGCGCTGGAGCAGTCGCCGCTCACGCCCGAGCACATCGAGAATGCAGTGCAGATCAACACGCATGCGCGCCTGTTGGCACTCAAGCTGTCGTTCTTCGCGCTTGCCGGCCTGACGTTCGTCGGCTTCCTGCCCGTGGCCCGGTGGCGGTAGATCAGAAACGACAGGTTGCCGCGACGCCGGTGGTCGAAGGCATGCGATCCTTGGGCACGATGACCACCTGCCCTTTCATGCGCAGCACCGTGGCCGCCAGATCGCTCAACACGTCGCCGATCTCCGGATCCCCGAGCACGCCCGGCTCGATCTTGCCGGTCTGCGGATCGACCCGGCCCGGAATCTGGCGATCGGCTTCGACCAGCAGGTTCTGCACGCGTCCCGCGACCGTTGCCGCGGCCACCTCGGATACGTCATCGAAACCAAGCTGACGCGTGCGGGCCGCTTCATATTCGCGCACCAGCAGCGCCAGGCGCTCCAGATACAACGGCTCCATCTGTTCCCACGCGAGTGCCCGCAGCTCATCCAGACCGATGGCGCCGGGATCCACGTCCACGCCCATGGTCGACAAGTAGGGATTGCGGCTCAGGTTGCGGAACGGCGTGTGATATTCCTTCAAGGCCGCCAGCAGCAACGGCAGCCCGGTCGGCTTGGAATGATTCTCCAACACGCCGCGGTCCACCGCACGGAAGAACCGGTCGCGATCCAGGTCCACTTCCTCCTTCTTCTGCCCGACGCCATGGTAGATGGGCGTCTGCCCGGAGGCCGAGCGCACCGACTGATGTTGCGGAGTCAGCTCGGTGCCGAGCGCCTCGGTGAGGGTCGCCGGGGTGTCGATCAGCTCGACTGGATCGAGCGCATCGCGATTGCCTTCGAACAGCTGCGCGCGATCGCGACTCAGGCACAGAATCTGGAAGCGGTCCGCCGATTGCGAGATGCGCAGCAGCGGCTTGAGATAGAACGTGTCGGCGACGATCAGGTTCTCCTGCACCGGCCGTTGCAGCTCGAACACCTCGAACAGGTCCGGTGCCGCGAGCATCGCCAGGCCATCGGTCCGATGATTCCAGAACGCTTCGTCGTGGCTCAGCGGTTGAAATTTTTCCAGGAGCGGGCGCACTTCCCTGCGGTCGTACTTCTGCAGCAGCGAGCCTTCCATCTGGCGCAGCAGATTGCGGTAGCGGATCGGGTCTTGCAGGCTGTCCGGATGATGCCGGTGCGTGTACTGATAGAGCGAGATGCAGGGTGGCCCATGTTTGTCCAGCAACGACAGCAATTGATCGGTCGAGAATTGACGCATGACGCCCCCTGTCGCAAAACGCGCCTCAATGTCTGATCTGCTCGCCGTTCAGACGCGCGGCGCTGAGCAGCGAGGCCACTTCCTCGCGGGACATCAAGCCCGAGGCAACGACCACATCGACGATGTCGCCACCGTCGGTCAGTGCCTGCCTCGCCAGGCGCGCCGCGGGCTCGTAGCCGATATGAGGAATGAGCGCGGTGATCACGCCGACGAACGAACGCGAGTGCTGTTCGAGCCGGTTCATGTTGGCCTTCACGCCGATGATGCAATGCTCGCGCAACGTGATCACCGCGGCCGTCATGACCTTGAGATTCTCGAACAGCACCTGGGCCATCACCGGCACGAACGCGTTGAGCTGCAGCTGGCCGGCTTCGGCCGCCATGGTCAGCGTCACGTCGCCGCCGGCGACCACGAACGCGACTTGATTGACCGCTTCGGGAATCACCGGATTCACGTTGCCCGGCATGATGCTCGCGCCCGCCTGCCGCGGCGGCAGACTGATTTCGCCGAGCCCGGCCTGCGGTCCGGAGCTGAGCAGTCGCAGGTCGTTACAGATTTTCGACAGCTTCATGGCACATTTCTTCAACGTGCCGGACAGCTCCATCAGACAACCCACGTCGGTGGTGGCCTCGACCAGGTCCGGTGAGGTTCGCAGCGCATAACCGGTGATATCCGCCAGGTGCTGCCGCGCCGCCTCGGCGTAGCGCGCATGCGCCGTGACGCCGGTGCCTATCGCGGTCGCGCCCAGGCTGATCTCGCACAATTGACCCAGCACGTGTTCGAAGCCGAGACATTCTTCGGCGAGCGTGATCGCGAACGCTTGAAATTCCTGCCCCAGGGTCATGGGCGCGGCGTCCTGCAGCTGCGTGCGCCCGACTTTGACCATGCCGGCGAACTCGCCACCTTTGGCATGAAACGCGGTCGCCAGCGAAACCAGCTCCACCTGCAGGCGCTCCAGCGCCAGGTGCAGACCGATCTTCAGCGCCGTCGGGTAGGTGTCGTTGGTGTTCTGGGAGCAGTTCACATCGTCGTTGGGATCGATGCGTGCATAGTCGCCTTTCGGGTAGCCGCCCAACTCCAACGCGCGATTCGCGATCACCTCGTTGAAGTTCATGTTGGTCGAGGTACCGGCGCCGCCCTGCATGATGTCCACGACGAACTGGTCGCGCAGCGCGCCCGCGCGAATTTCGACGCAGGCCCGCTCGATCAGATCCGCCTTCCAGCGCGGCAGGAGGCCCAGATCCGCGTTCGCGTGTGCGGCAGCCTGCTTGACGCACGCGTAACCATAGATGAGATCGGAATACACCGAGATCGGCCGGCCGCTGATCGCGAAATTCTCGAGCGCGCGCGACACATTGACGCCCCAGTAGACGTCCACCGGCACCTCACGCTCGCCGAGGCCGTCCGTTTCCGCGCGTACGCGGCCATTGCCCTGCGGCTGCGTACAAATGCTCCTGCGAAACGCCTCGTCCGCTTGAGGATCGCTCATGGTTCGCCCTCGGGTGGTCCGCACTGTCGCGAGGAACCTAGCTCACTCGGCAATGGATACGCGTAGGACTTAGGTCCAACTGTGACTGATGGGGATGACGCCGAGAGTCGATGACGGTGAGCTTCTCGATCTCAGCGCACTCCAAGTTGATTCGCGCCGCCGCCAGCGAGTACGTCAGCGACTACGCGCACTACTTTGCCGGCGCGATGGTCTATTACGCGCTGCTTTCGCTGGTGCCACTGCTGGTGCTGCTCATGGCGGCGGTGGGATGGCTGCTACGTCTGTCGCCGCTGGCGGTGAACGTGGAGCAGCGCGTCTTGAACACGGTCGAAATCACGTTCGGCACGGATGTGCGCGGCGCGGTCGAACAGGTCTCCGAATACCTGCAACGCGGCTCGCCCGTCGCGACGCTCATCGGCATCGTCGGACTGTTGATGACTTCGTCGGCCCTGTTCGCTCATTTGCGCATGACGTTCCGCGCAATCTGGAAACAACCTCCGCCGCTGGCCGCCGGTTCTATACCGCTCGCGCTGCGCATGAAACTCACCGAGCGCGTCATCGCCTTCGGCATCATGCTGGGCGCCGGTGCCGTGCTGTTGACGTTGTTCGCCATCATCGGCGCATTGCAGTGGCTCGTGGCGCTGCCAGGCGAGCCGACATTCTTGAGCGACACGCTCGGCTGGCTGCTGCCGCTGCTCGGTTCGCTGATCATGGCACCGCTCACGTTCGCATTGCTGCTGCGAACTCTGCCTCCAGTGCAGGTTCGCTGGAGCGACGTGCGGCTCGCCGCCGTGCTGGCCGGACTCACCTGGATCTTCGGTGCGGAACTGCTGTCGATCTATGCGGCGCGCGCGGCTCAAAAATGGAGCGCTTATGGTGCGATCGGCGGCATTCTCATCGTGATGTTATGGATGCACGTCATGAGCAAGATGCTGTTCTTCGGCGCCGAGCTGAGCAAGGTCAGCTACCGGGCGCAGTTGCAGGATTTCGAGCGGGTCTAGTAATCGCGCCCGCTTCGGCTCACCAGTGCGCCACGCCGCCCATGGAGTGGCCGCCGCCGTTCGAGCCCATCGGTGCGCTGTATTTCACATCGGTGGGCAGCTCGCTGGTGCGCGCCGGCCGTTCCAGCACCACGCCCGAGGCGGCGATCAGCTTCACCAGCTGGGCCAGCGACCGCACGCGCATCTTGTGCATCACCCGCGCGCGATGCACCTTGATGGTCTTGAGCACGGTGCCGAGGTCGCCGGCAATTTGTTTGTTCATGCGACCCTCGACGACGTGCGCGAGCACTTCGCGTTCGCGCGGCGTAAGCGTTGCGATCCGCTCCTGCACGATCTGGCGCAGGCCGGTCGCGCGGCGCTGCTCTTCATCCATGCGCAAACCCTCTTCGACGGCGCCGAGCAGTTCTTCGTTCTCGACCGGCTTGGTGAGAAAGTTGACCGCGCCGGCGCGCATGGCGATCACACTCTCGGCGATGCTGCCATGACCGCTCAGGAAGATGATGGGCCGCTGACATCCTGCTTCGACCAGCGCCGACTGCACGTCCAGGCCGCTCTGATCGGGCATGGCCAGATCCAGCAGCAGGCAGCCGGGCACGGTGGGATCGTGATGCGCGAGAAACTCGGCAGCGGATCCGAAGGAGCGCGTGACATAGCGAGACGCGCATAACAGACGGGTCAGCGCCCGTCGCACATCGGCATCGTCATCGACGATGAACACGGTAGATGGTGTCCTGCTCACGAAAACTCCCGCTATGCACCCGACGATACATTTCGATGTATTTCGCGCGCTCCGCGACGTGGCCACATTCTGGGAAGCGCGGCCTTGTATGCAGCCCGATACCACGATCCCGCGGTGAACCAGTGCAGTCAAGGACTTCCGCGCTGATCATGCGGCAGCGGCTTACGCGAGTAGATCGGGATTTGCCGAATCGAAACTCATTTCGCTGTGTCCCTTTGTATATATCGGCAAAGTCACCCGACACGCGCGCCCGCCGTGCCACCTCACTCCGACTTGTTCAGAGCAATCGCTGTAGCTTCCGTGTACGTGATCCGCACCTCGTCGCCCGGCTTCAGCCTGTGTACGAACTTGGTGGCCTCGGGGTCGTTGATCGCCACCGTGCGCACGATGCCGTCCGGTCGTTTGAAGGTCACGGTATCGAACGACTGATCCACCGACTGGATGACGACATCGGTCGAAACCGAAGCGGTGACCGAAGCGGCGGGTGGCTCGCCGGGATTAGCCCGACTCTCGGAAATCGTGGTTCGCGGCTGCTCGGACGCCGCCGAGCCTTTGGGCACGACCTCCGCGGCCAATGCTTCCTTGTAGGTGGCCGTCACGGTATCGCCAGCTTCGATCTGGTCGAAGTTGCGCACCTCGGGCCCGACCACCACCAGCGTGTCCACGCCATCGGGGGTGCGCAGCACGAGCGACCTGCTGTCGTGATCGACTGACTGCACCGTCGCCGTCGCCTTGGTGACATTCTCCGACGACATCTTTTTCCGCTCCCCCGCCAGCCCGAGCAGCGGCAGGCAGGCCAGACAAACAACCACAGTAGTCCGGATCATGATTCGCTCCTCGATTGGAAATTCTTCATGGGCTCGCGCATGCCACGCATCGCTCGCACGCACAGTGCGCCGCACGCGAACAGCACGCCGAGAACAGCAAACAGAGGCGCGGGTCCGGCAGTAGCCGGCATTTGCGGATCGGCTTCGGCCACGCGTTCCGTATCGACCTCTTCCGCGACCTCTTCTTCCGCCAGCAGGGGGACGATCACCAGGCTTTGGGCGGTATCGGCTGGCTCCAGTGCCATCACCGGGCGACTGACCTCGACGTACGCTTTCAAATCCTGATTCGGCGCCAGCTCCGAGATGCGCCTGGGCTCGCCATCGACGAGTACCCGGAAATCTTTCGGCGGCGTGATGGACTGCGTCGGCCCGAGCGAGCCGTCCGGCAGGTGGAAGCGCACCTGCATGGTGTTTCCGCGCACCTGCACGAGTTGGGCGTTGAACACCGCGTAGTCCTGACCGTCACGCGATATCACATCCAGACAGGCTTCCGGTGCCCGTGGGAAGCGCTCCAGGACCTCGTCGCTGAATTCCACGGCGGCGCAGTCCGTCGGGTTCTGCGCCAGGACCGCACCGGCGGCAAGCGCCAGCATCGCGCCAGAAATCACGCGAAAACGGATACCCATGGTCATCTCCTACACGGTCGGAAAGTTTCAGATGGCGGCAGGCTTCTCGCGCAGCGGCGCCGTCGTGGACGCGGTGGCTTCGCGAGTGGCATCGAGCAGGCCGCGCACCACGAATCTTCGGGGCGCAGGTCCTACGAATCGAAATGGATAACAGGTCACCAACGTGATGACGGGCTGGTCGGTACGTCGCAGGAGCGCGGCATCGGTGCGATCCACGACCGTGATCGAAGTGACGCGATAGACGTAGTGAAAATTCGCGGTCCTGAGCTCGATCGAGTCGCCGACCCGAATGTTCTCCAGCGGTCGAAACGTGCCGTCGCGATGCGCCGCCACGCCCAGGTTGCCGCCCTCGCCCGGCCTGGCCATGCCGGCGATCAATCCGGCGCCCCGATTGAGATTGACCTCGCTGCTATCGGCATAGAGCGCGGTACGCAGTCCCAGCGAAGGAATTTCCAGCAGACCGAGCAGGCCCGAGCTCGATTGGATTGGCGCATCGGCGTGGACAGGCGCGGCAGGCGCGACATCCGATGTGGTAGTCGCGGGCGCCGCGGTCGCCTCGGCCAGATCGGCGTCGCCATTGATGGCCGCATCCGTTCTCGCCGCGAGGTACAGCGCGATCGACAAGCAGGCGAGCGCCCAGCACGCACGCTCCAACATCCTGCCCACGTCACTCGCGCTCGCTCGGGCCATGTTCCAGCTCTGATTGTTTCTCGGGCGAGCAGCGTCGGCCCAGACTGAACACGCAGCAATTAGCCCTAGGTCCAACCATGCGAGTCGTCTGTCGGACGCTCGACGTGGCCTTGCCGCGCGCCTAGACTCGGAGAAAATCGCATGCGGTCCGCAGCGGAGATTGCCCCATGACGACCCTGCACCTCGCAACCCATCGTGGCGTGTCGGCTGTCTTGAATGTGCTGTCAGCGGCCTCCTTGATGCTGGCCGGCACGGCGCTCGCGGACGGACCGATCACGGCGGTCTACAAGGTCCAGGAGCTGTCGTTTCAATACCGGCTGCCGAGACACTTCCAGGCCTGCCACGAGCTGCAGCAGCGCGTCGCCAACATCCTGCTCGCGATCGGAGCCAGAGACGACATCAAAGTGGACGTGCGCAACTGCGACTCGTACATGATCGGCAACGACGACATGATGGATCCGCTGCCCGGCCGCGCCGGCTCCGATCCCTTCGGTCGCGGCGACCCGTTCGATCGAGGCGATCCGTTCAACCGCTCCTCCTCCACCTTCCGCACGCCCGCCAGCGAGCGCCGCCCTTCGGCCAGCATCCGCATTCAAGTGCAGATGCCGGTCGAGCTGACGCCGGCGGTGATGAAGGAGATCGAAAAGGACAAATCGCGCCGGGAGCTGGTGTCGCGCGTGACCCGCAATCCGGCGGCGGCGATGAACGATCCGATCGTGTTCGAGGCGCAACGCCAGCAAGTGACGTTATCCTCGCGTACCGTGCGGCTGCAGCCCGAAGATTGCGAGCTGCTGGAGCAGCTGGGCACCCAGGTGTTCCGCAAGCTCAATGTAAAAGTGACGCACCGGACCGCCAGCTGCGGCCCGCGTGACGCTTCACGAATTCCGCCGCAGATGACGGTCGAGGCGCTGCTGCCCACCGGCAAGCTGCTGCCCATGCCCGATCCGGAGCGGGACAAACGCAAGAGCGGCAGCGGGCCGTCCGAAGTCCCGGCCGCGCAACCCGCGGAGCCGGCGGCACCTCAACCGCAACCGCCGGCACAGCAATAAACGATGCTCGCTATTTCGTCAGGACGATTTCGTCCTGGCGATGGATCACGCGCGCGCCGGCGACGATGGCCGCCGCCTGCGCGAACTGGTCCGGATCGTGCGCGCTGAACAGACCGACGATCCTGATGGCTCCAATCCCGGCATCCTCGATGACGATCCTGGTGCGATTGACCTTGTTGAAACGTGCGACCGCCGACGCGATCGTGACATTGTCGAGCGAGATCTGTGCGATTGCTGGCGCAGGCAGGGGCGGAGCCACATTGCCGGGCCCAGGATCCAGCGTCAGCTCGCCGCCCGCATGCAACAGCACCGCCTGCTCGCGATCGTCACGCGCCCACACCAGCACACTGCCCTCGTCGACATGAACCGCACCGCCCGTGTCGCCGAGTCGGCGGACGGAATATTCGGTGCCGGTGGCCTGAGCGTAGACGTCGCCGGAGCGCACGACGAACGGTCGGCGCGGATCCTTGGCCACTTTGAAGGTCGCCGCGCCGCTGAGCAGGGTGATCTTGCGATCGCGGTCCGATAACGCGAAATCGATCTGCGCGCCCTCGGTCAACGTGACGACCGAACCGTCGCGCAGTTTCATGATCTGCCGCGC
>NZ_CALFXI010000054.1 GCF_937958065.1 uncultured Steroidobacter sp. | reverse complement strand
CTGGTGGTCGCCAGCGTGCTGATGTCGATGGGCATGATGATGCTCTCGCCGGTGCTGATTTCCCTGCCCTTCAAACTGATGCTGTTCGTGCTGGTCGATGGCTGGAGCCTGATCATGGGCACGCTCGCAGCGAGCTTCTATACATGACGCCCGAGACCATCATGACCCTCGGCCGCCACGCGCTGGAGATCACGATGCTGCTGGCGGCGCCGCTGCTGCTCGCCGCGCTGGCGATCGGCTTGCTGGTCGGCGTGTTCCAGGCGGCGACCCAGATCAACGAAATGACGCTGTCGTTCATTCCGAAGCTGATCGGCATGGCGGCGACGCTGGTGATCGCGGGGCCCTGGATGCTGAAGCTGATCGTCGGCTACACGCGCGAGCTGTTCGAAAGCATTCCGGGACTGATCGGCTGATACCGGGCGATGATACATCTGACCACGGGACAGCTCGAAGCCTGGCTGGCGCAGTACCTGTGGCCATTCCTGCGCATCGGCGCCTGTTTCATGATGGCGCCCATCTTCGGTGCCGGTTTCGTGCCGCCGCGCGTGCGCTTGTTTCTCGCCGGCGCGATCACGTTCATCATCGCGCCGCTGATTCCGCCGCCGAACGTGGAAGTGTTTTCGTTCGCCGCGGTCATCGTGACCATTCATCAATTGCTGATCGGCTTCGCCAGTGCGTTCGTACTGCAGCTGATCTTCGATGCGCTCGCCATGGGCGGCCAGTTGCTGGCGAACACCATGGGCCTGGGCTTCGCCTTCAACGTCGATCCATTGCGCGGCGTGAGCACCCCGGTGCTCGGCCAGATGTACATGATCCTGGTGACACTGCTGTTTCTCGCGATCAACGGCCATCTGGTGCTCCTCGAGATCCTGGTGCAGGGCTTCACCACACTGCCGGTGGGCATGACGGGTCTGGACAGCGAAATGATCTGGCGCGTGGCCCAGTGGGGCACTCAGCTGTTCGCGGGCGCATTGATCGTGGCGCTGCCCGGCATGGCCGCGCTGCTGGTCGTGAACCTCGCGTTCGGCGTCATGAGCCGTGCGGCGCCGACTCTCAATCTGTTCGCGGTCGGTTTTCCGATCTCGCTGATCGCGGGTCTGGTGATCATGTACATCGGCCTGCCTTCGGTGCTGGCCGCTTTCAATCAATCCCTCGAAGCGGCATTCGGTCTCATCCGTACGCTGCTGCGTATCTAGCCAGGGGAGCGACTCATGGCAGAGGGTGATGACGCACAGGAAAAAACCGAACGTGCCACTCCCAAGCGCCTCGAGGAAGCGAGGCGCAAAGGTCAGATCCCGAGATCCAGGGAATTGAGTGCGGCGGCAGTGACCATGTCGGCCGCGGCGGCGCTGTACATGATGGGCGGCCAGATCGCCGGCAAGATGTACGGATTCATGGAGCGCAGTCTGACGCTGAGTCGCGAGCAGTCGTTGGATTCCTCGCAGATGATTCCGATGCTGACCAGCGCAGCCCTCGATGGCTTGAAGATGTGCGCGCCCGTGCTCGGCATCATCTGCCTCGCCGCAATTCTTGCGCCGCTCGCGCTCGGCGGCTGGGCCTTCAGTACCGAAGCGCTGATGCCGCAGTTCAACCGCTTGAATCCGTTGTCAGGCGTGAAGCGCATCTTTTCCAGCCGTGCGGTCATCGAGTTGGTCAAGGCGCTGGCGAAGTTCGGCGTCGTCGCCCTGGTTGCCGTGCTCGTGCTCTGGAACGACGTGACCACGCTGCTGAATCTCGGGCAGGAGCCGCTCAGTCAAGCGATCGCTCACACCATCAGCCTGAGCGGCAAAGCGTTGATCGCCATCACCGCGGGTCTGCTGATCATCGCCGGCATCGACGTGCCTTATCAGCTGTACACGCACGCCAAGCAATTGAAGATGAGTCGCCAGGAAATCCGCGAAGAGCACAAGGAAGCGGAGGGCTCGCCGGAAGTGAAGGGGCGCATTCGTCAGTTGCAACAACAGCTCGCGCGTCAGCGCATGATGCAGGACGTGCCGAAGGCCGACGTGGTCGTCACCAACCCGACGCACTTCGCCGTCGCCTTGCGCTATGACGAGAAGCGCATGCGCGCACCGATCGTCGTCGCCAAGGGCGTCGATCTCGTCGCCGCTCGCATCCGCGAGATCGCGACGGAGCACAATGTGCCGATCTTCGAAGCGCCGCCACTGGCGCGTGTGCTGTATCGAAACGTCGATATCGGCGGCGAGATTCCGTCGGCCGTGTATCAGGCCGTCGCCCAGGTTCTGACGTACGTGTTCCAGCTGCGCGTGGCCACGCGTTCCGGATTCCAGCCGCCGCCGCGACCGGATGTGACGGTCGAGGAATAGGCCGGTTCAGAGATGGAATCGCCGCGGGCTTGCTCCTTGCGACCCGCGGCGCGACTCAAGTGTGAGTAGTGCGGTTGCATACCGCCTTCGCCTTCCTGGCTCGTGCGTGACGTGCGCATCCGGTGTTCTTCCTGTTCTCGTTGAGTCACTTCCCTGTGTGGGAAGCCGTCACGCATCCGGGGAGTGATGCGTGATCGACTTCAGGAAGGTTCGCGAGCCCGCTCGCCCCGAGCGGCGAGGGCCGTTGCCAAGTCCATGTCGGCTCATGACCCCCGCGTGCGTCCCTGCACGACTCGCGCTTCCTTGGAACGACAGTCGACCTCCTGCTGTAGAACTGCCGTTCCTGCTTGATAAAGCGACAACGGTCACACTTTTCCCTCGCACAGCAGGGAGTTTATTTGAAATATTTTTGAGTTATGACGTGTCGTGCTGCGTCAATGACATATCTCGCCAGTGTCGCCGTCTACTCGTCGAGATTTGCGGTGAATCCGATGGGCCGCTTCTTGGGCTCGGGCAGGCGCATCAGCCCACGAATGGCTTTGAGGATGCCCACTATCGCCTGATCATGGGACGAAACCTTCCGTTCCAGCTGCGTGAATTTCTCCGCGAGCTGTCGATTGGATGCGAGGAGGTGACGCAGCTGCAGAAAGGCTCGAACGATGTGAATGGTCATTGCGACAGCCCGAGGGCTGTTGAGCACCGTTGCGGCCATGATGGCTCCGTGTTCGGTGAACGCGAATGGTCGCTTGCGGCGGCCGCCCCAACTTGATGTCGCAAATTGCGACTTCAAGTGGGTGAACTCCTCCCCGGTCAGTTCGAAGATGAAATCCGCCGGGAATCGGCTCTTGTTACGGC
>NZ_CALFXI010000053.1 GCF_937958065.1 uncultured Steroidobacter sp. | reverse complement strand
ATCTTCTCGTACGCATTCGCCAGATCCCGCCGAACGATCGGGTTGTCACTGGTTTCCTCCTTGGCCAGCTCCGACAGATGTTTCAGCGACGTGTCGATCAACAGCTTCCTCGCCCCGATCGACCCCGGCAGGTTCTCGATGGCCCCATGCACCTCGGTCATGTAGCTGTTCGAGAACTTGCGCACGATCTCGAAATGGCGCGCGGCGCGCTCGCGCTCGACATCCGCGAGGTGAGCGAGCCAGAGCGTGGTGGCGATGCCGCCCGTCATCGCGAGTGCGAACAAGGCCATCGCGGCCGTCGCCAAGCGATTGCGTAACACGAACTTCTTCGCGCGATACGCGGCCCCATCGCTGTGCGCGCGCACTGGGAATCCGCGCAGGTAGTTCAACAAATCTTCCGAGAGCTGCTCGACCGATCCGTATCGATCCTCCGGGGCCTTGCTCAACGCTTTGAGGATGATGCGATCGAGATCCCCCTCCAAGTGCCGCGCGAACGAACGATAACCTTCGCCACCTCGACGCGCGGTGACGCTCGGCAGGGTCGGGGGCACCTCGCACAGCTGCTTCACCTCTTCAGGCAACAGCGCGCTACGCATATGAAAGGGGAGGCGGCCCGCGAGCAGGCGATACAACAACACGCCCAACGAATATACATCGCTTGCCGTGGTGACCGGTTCGCCGAGCAACTGCTCGGGGCTCGCGTAATCCGGGGGGAGCGCGATGTAGCCACCGCTGAATCGATCACCCGCGATCCCTGCCGTGCCCACCAGCGCCGGTGTTGGATTCAGCAGCTTCGCGATCCCAAAATCCAGCAGCTTCAGCACGCCGCGCTCGGTCACGAGCACGTTGTTGCATTTCAGGTCGCCGTGCACCATCAAGTGCTGATGGACGTAGTGCACGGCGCCGCACAGCGTGCGGACGAGATCGACGCGCTCGCGAACGCCGAGCTTCTTCTGCTCACAGTAGACATCGATCGGTTGCCCCTGAATGAGCTCCATCACGAGATAAGGCATCCCGTTCTCGGTCGTACCGCCATCCAGCAAGTGCGCGATGTGCGGATGATTCAATTGCGCGAGGATCTGTCGCTCGGCCCGAAAGCGTCGTAACAGCGACTCCGAATCGAACCCGTGCCGCAGGAACTTGATCGCGACGTCTTTCTGGTACTGGTTGTCGTCGCGAACGGCGCGATACACCTCGCTCATGCCGCCGCGCTCGACCTCACCGACGATGCGATACGGCCCAAAGCGTCGACCGATCCAATTGATCGGAGGGGACGCGAGCCCGGCGCGTTGCGCGGCGGGGCGTTCGATGAAGCTATCGGTGCTCTCGTGCGCCCTGAGCAGCGCTTCGACATCGTGCCGCAGGCTGTCGTCGTCTGCGCATGCGCGACGGATGAACAGCTCGCGCTCGCGAGCGGGCAGTTCCACGGCCGAGTTGAAGACGTCTTTTGCCCGGCGCCAACGCTCGGCACGCATCAGTGGTTTTTTCCGAGCTCACAGCGCAGCCAGGCGCGGGCGTGCATCCATTCGCGTTTGACGGTGGCATCGGAGATGCCCATGGCGTCCGCGGTTTGTTCGATCGTGAGGCCGCCGAAGTAACGCATTTCGACGATCTGCGCCTGCCGCGCGTCGATCTGCTCGAGACGTTGCAGGGCTTCGTCGATGGCCGACACGTCTTCTCGCGTGTGGCCATCCAGATGCTGAAGCGCCGTCGGTGTCGTGTGATCCGCAGGCAGACCGTCGTCCCCGAAGGAGCGCGACGCCAGCTGATCCAAGCTCACTGCGCGCGCGCCGCCACCGCGCTTCTCCGCAAGCCGTGCCCGTGCGTGGTCGACGAGAATGCCCCGCATCAACCTGGAGGCGAGCGCGAAGAAATGCGAGCGATCGCGCCAATCGATCGCACGTTGATCGACCAGGCGCGCGAACGCTTCGTGGACGAGGGCGGTTTTCTGGATGGTGTGATCGGCTCGCTCGCGGCGTAGATAGCCTTGAGCGAGCCGGCGCAGGTCGTCGTAGAGCAGGGCGGTGAGCCGGGCTAGCGCCTGTTCATCGCCCTGATGCCATTGCACCAGCAGCTGGGTGACTGGCTGAGTGGTCGGGTGGTCGTTCTGGCTCATGCTGAGTATCGGCCCTGATCTGCAGCTTGGCCAGATGCTAGTTACTTCAAGTGCGTTTGACCCTTGGCAGCAAGTCCATAGTCGATTTGCCGGCGGCGTGCTACGAACGACGAGCGGGAACCGGAGCGATCAGCTCCGGTTGGCGGCCTTGCGACCCACTTCGATGGTCTTGAAGCCGGCCTCGCCCCAGTTCATCACGAACACGCTGAAGCCCTGCTTCATGCGCATTTCGATCTGGTCGGGCGTGGTCGGGATGCCGCAGGCGATCTTGAACTCCTTGCAGGCCGACAGCACCGACTGGATCGCGCCTTCCCAGGCCTGTTCGTCAACCACGCGCTTGCCATCCGCGCCCGTGGTCGAGAACACCTGGCGCAGGGTGCCGGCGCCCGGCCAGAGCACGCCGATGCCTTCGACGGCGGCGATCTCGCGGACGTTCTTCAGGCCTTCCTTGCTCTCGATCACGACCCAGTTGATCAGCTCGCCCTTGGGATTCAGCGGCCACAGATCGGCCTTGGCGCGATACTCCTTCTCGCTCAGGCCCCAGTACTTCGGCGCCGAGCCGACGGAGTTGGCACGCGTGCCGCCTTGAGCCGGATAGCGCATGGCTGCGATACCGCGCTTGACTTCATCGGGGCTCTCCACGCCGACGAACATGATGCCGCTCACGCCCAGGTCGAGCTGTTGACCGATGTGTTTGGCGGCGAGCTCCGGATCGGGCGCGATCTCGTGGATCTTCACCACCATCGGATACGCGATGTGCGGATGAGGCTTTTTGCTCAAATGATTTTCAGCCGACAGCGCCTTGGCAAACTCGGCGAAGACGGGCAGGGTCTCCTCGAATTTGTACTCCATGCTGCCGTCGAACACGAAGTCGGACAGCTTGTAAGCGACGGTTTCCTTCGCCAGCTCCGCCTGCGTCTTGTTCGGGGCCGGTGCATCGGCGGGCGCGCCATACGGCTTGCGATTGCTCGGCGCGTACAACCCCATCACGGGCTTGCCTTGCTCCATCAATCCGATCATCGGATTGAGTCGTTGCGCTGGCGCATCAGCGAGCGCGGTGTGGGCCGCGAACGCGAGGCCAATGACAGAGGCGACGCGCAGGCAATTGGAAATGGCGTGAGCCATCGGCATGGAAGGCATGATGTGGAATCCCCCGAACGAACGTGCACGTTCGTGATGACATTGGTGTGCAAACCGACGCGCGGACAACGCTCGCGCGCTCTTCTTCAAAGTAGCGCGTCGTCGTATTCGACTTCAACCGTTGCGTACATCCACGGTGTGGCGAAAACACCCTTTAGCGGGACGACCGGCCGAAACACGCAAACTAATGTCGCGAATTTGCGATTCGGCGCTCGATTCATGCTGCGACCCGGATCCCCGGCACACATTATCAGTAAATTCCTGCGAAGCGACGCGCGTAGGATGTGCCGCGAAATGAAGCATCGGCGCAAAGCGTAAGCCCTTTGCCTCATCCTGGTGACTCATCAGCTGCGAGCGCGCGACGGATTGCCCGGCGCGGGCTTGCGGAAGAAGAATTTTCCTAAAGGGGGAATATGTCGATGAATGATCGAAGCGCAGCACGTTCGGGCGATCGCCTGGTTTCGGCAGCCGTCAGACGGGCATTGGGACCAGCGAGCGCGTTGCTCGCGCTGACCAGTTTCGTTGCACTCAATGCGACGGCGCAGGAAGCCCCGGAGAGTGCGACCGGCACTTCTTCCAGCACTACCGAAACCCTCGAAGCCATCACCGTGACCGGTTCGCGCATCGCGCGCGCCGACGGCTATGAAGCACCGACGCCCGTTTCCGTGCTGGGCGCGGAAGATTTGAACAAGATGGCGACGGTGACCATCGCCGACTCCGTCAACCGCTTGCCCGCCTTTACGGGCAGCCAGACCCCGCGTAACCGCTCCTCGAACATCAGCTCCGGTACCGCCGGTACGAACCTGCTGAACCTGCGCGGCCTCGGCGCCAACCGCACACTGGTGCTCCAGGACGGCAAGCGCATGGTGGGTTCCTCGATCGCCACCGGCACGCTCTCGGGCGCAGTCGACGTCAACATGATCCCGAGCGGCCTGGTGCAGCGAGTGGACGTGGTGACGGGCGGTGCCTCGGCCGTGTACGGCTCGGACGCGCTCGCGGGCGTGGTGAACTTCGTTCTGGACAAGGAATTCACGGGCGTCAAGGGTAACGTCGATTACGGTGCGACCACCGCGGGCGACGGCGAGAACTACAAGTTCTCGCTCACGGCGGGCACCAAGTTCGCCGATGGCCGTGGCCACCTGTTGTTCAGCGGCGAGTTCTCCGACGACAAGGGCATCATCGGCAACAATCGCAGCTGGGCGGACGATTCGTTCCAGTTGATGAGCAACCCGCTCGCCAACCAGCCCGGACAGCCCTCGCTGCTCACGGTGCATAACGCCGGCGTGGCCAACGGCACGTACGGCGGCTTGACGCTGAGCTGCCAGGCCATCACCCCGTATGTCGACGTGGTTACTCAGCAGCCCGGCTTGAGGCTCCAGCCGATGGCGGGTGCGTGCCCGCTGCGTGGCACTCAGTTCGTGACCGGTGGCACCCCGATGCCTTTCCAGTTCGGCGATCTCGTGAACGGTCCGACCATGCGCGGCGGCGACTGGGAAGCCTCCCGCGTCGATCGTGCGACGACCATCGCGCTGCCGCTGCAGCGTAAAACCATGTTCGGCCGCGCAAGCTTCGACATCACCGACAACGTCACGACCTTCGTCGACCTGCAGTATGGCAAGACCTGGTCGCACAACACGCAGGTGGTGCCCATCCTGAACAACGGCGGCAGCGTCTACGTGTACCAGGACAACGCGTTCCTGTCCCCGCAGCTCCGCGACACGATGGTCGCGAACGGCATCGACGCCATCGAGATCGGCACGTTCAACGGCGACATGCACTACCTGCAGGGTATCAACGAGCGCGAGATGAAGCGTGGCGTGTTCGGCTTCGAAGGCAACTTCGAGCTCGGCGGCAAGGAGTGGAACTGGGATGCCTCCTACGTCCATGGCGAGCAGAACATCGTCTCGCTGACGCCGACCAACCGCGTCAACTCGCGCTACCAGATGGCGATCAATTCGACCATCGATGCGAACGGCAACGTCGTGTGCGGTACCCGTGATGCGACCCTGCAGAACGTGGTGCCCGTCGAGGGCTGCCGTGCCTACAACCCGATGGGCCTGGGCGTGAACTCCCAGCAGGCGCTCGATTACATCACCGATACGGGTCACTCGGACATGACGCTCAAGCAGCAGGTCGTCGCGGCCAGCATGAGCGGTGAGCCGTTCGAGAACTGGGCCGGTCCCGTGTCGCTCGCCTTCGGTGCCGAGCATCGCAAGGAGTCGGCGGAAGGCTGGGTGAGCGATCTCGACCAGGCGAGCGCGTTCTTCGCCGGCAACTACAAGGCGACGGTCGGTGAGTACACCGTGAACGAAGGTTTCGTCGAAACCGTGTTCCCGTTGTTGAAGGACGTGCCGGGCGCCGATCAGCTCGACTTCAACGGCGCCGTTCGCTACACCGACTACAGCGAGTCCGGTGCGGTCACGACCTGGAAGGCGGGCTTCGTGTGGTCGCCGCTCGAGGATGCGCGCTTCCGCTTCACCCGTTCGCGTGACATTCGCGCGCCGGGTCTGGGCGAGCTGTTCAACCAGGGCGCCGGCGGCACGGGCAACAACACCGATCTGGGCCTGCCTCCCGACGCCCAGGGCCGGTACCCGCAGTATTTCATGCAGAGCCAGACCATCGGCAACCGCAACTTGAAGCCGGAAGAGGCCGACACGACCGGTATCGGCGTGGTGCTGACGCCGCGCTTCCTGCCGGGCTTCACGATGTCTGTCGACTACTACAAGATCGAAGTCGATGGCACCATCTACGTGCGCAGCACGCGTGAAATCATCGAAGGTTGCTACAACAACAACATTCAGCAGCTGTGCTCGCAGATCAGTCGTCTGCCCACCGGCTTCATCGACGTGGTCACCAGCTACCCCGAGAACATCGTGGGTGAGACGGCCAGCGGCATCGACGTCGATGCGACCTACCGCTTCCCGGTCGGTCCTGGCGACTTGACGTTGCGTGCGATGGGTACGTTCATCGACAAGCTGGAGACCACCAGCGCCACCGGTCAAAAGATCAACGGCAAGGGCGTGAACTCCGACGATGCCGGTATCGGCCTGGGTGCGAACCTGTCCGGACCGAAGTATCGCTACCTGCTCTCGGCGGGTTACGACTGGAATCCGGTGTCGGTGACGCTGTCGATGCGTGGTATCAGCTCTGGTAAGTACAACAACGGCTTCCTCGAGTGCGCGGTGGGCAGCTGCCCGACGCTTGCCGAGGCGCAGGCCATGGGCTACAACAACACCATCAACGACAACCGCATCGAGTCCGCTCACTACTTCGACTTGGGCATCAACTACAAGCTCGAGAGCCTGGGCGAGCTGTACTTCGTGATCGAGAACCTGACCAACGAGGATCCGGCCAAGGTCGCGGGCGGCCGCAACGCCGGCTTCTACCAGGGTCAGTCGAACGTGACGCTGTACGACCGCTTCGGCACGATGTTCCACGGCGGCGTGCGCTTCCAGTTCTAAAAACAGCAAGCAAGAAACGCGAGCGGGGCGGGCCCGAAGCAGGCCCGCCCCCTTGGGGGATGACGATGAGAGTAGCGACCGTGCTCGCGCCCATCATGCTGGCATTGGCCGGAACGCTATTTTCTTCGAGCGCCCTCAGCGCCGACCCGCCGCATTCGGCGGACATTTCCAAACGCAATCTCACCCCGAAAGATTTTCCACGTTGGCAGCAGATCGAGCCCAACGTGTATGCCTATGAAGGGCTGCACTCGCCGGATCGGGACGGTGTGATCGTCAACACGGTCAGCCTGATCGTGGTCACCGGCGACGGTGTCGTGGTGGTGGACGGGCAGGGCGATGAGCCCCAGACCCGGCAGATGATCGAGAACATCCGCAAGCTCACCGACGAGCCCATTAAATATGTGGTGATCGCCTCCGATCACATCGATCACGTGGGCGGCAACGCGGCCTTCAGGCAGGCCTATCCCGATGTGGTCTTCATCGGTTCGCCCGCATCGCAGAAGCGCCTGGCGAAAAATCCCAACCCGCCGACCATGCTGGTCTCCGAGCAGCGCTCGCTGCGCCTGGGCGGGGCTCAAATCGAAATTCTGAACCTGGGGCGCGCTCATACCGGCGGCGATCTGGTCGCCTGGCTGCCCCAGGCCGGCGTGGTATTCCTCGGGGAGGTCTATTTGCGGGACGTGTTCCCGGCCATGCGCTCGGCCTATCCGACCGAGTGGCTCGCCACGCTGCGAAAATCGGTGTACCTGGGCGCGACCTGGTATATCCCTGGCCATGGCTTCATCGACGATGCGCCCACCTTGAGGCGCGAACTGGACGAGGCCAGGCAGGCTTTGATTTATGTCATTGATGAGGCGAAACGGCTGCATGCGGCCGGGTACAAGTGCGAATCTGCCGCGAACTGTCCCGCTGCCGAGCATGCGAACTGGGGCCCGTACGCCGACTGGGCGCTGCGCAGCTCGCAGGCGCCGCTCGCCATCGCTCGCGTCTACCTCGAGATCGATGGCAAGCTTCCGGAGAGTTGAGTTGTTCGAGCCGCATCGTGGAACTACTTGGCTCGTCGAGCGGTCCAAAGCGACGCGCCGGCGAGCCTCGTGAGTTGCTCCCGAAAATCAGGGTAAACGCCTGACATCCGACGGAAAATTTCCACTTTCGCGGCAAAAAACACAAAGTTCATGTAGCGCCTTAGGCGTACATTCTGAATAGCGGATAGAACAGGTCTAGCTCGTGCGGAGCTGGAAACCGTCCATCGCTGTGGGTTGATTGGTAGGGGGACGATGAGAGTGAAGTCATGTATCCGTGCCGTTGGCACAGTTGCTCTGACCAGCCTGCTGTTGGCGGGTTGTGCGGGCACAGATGAGCCCGAGAATCCCGGCACGCCGCCGCGCGTGCGGGTCATCACCACCCAGCAGTATCTGAACACGGTGGGCAACGTGTTCGGCTCCAGCGTGAGCATGGACATGAAGTTCCCGCCGCTGCGTCGGACCGACGGTCTGCTCGCAAACGGCGCCGCGTTGGCCGGCGTGACCGCGGGCAAGATCGAAACGTTCCAGCGCGCCGCGAGCAGCATCGCCGCGCAGGTGGTCGCACCGGAGCGCCGCAACTATCTCATTCCGTGCACGCCTGCCGATGAGAAGAAGGCCGATCCGGAGTGCGCCAAGCAGTTCTTCGCGCAGACCGGCCGGCTCCTGCATCGTCGCAAGCTGAGCGAGGAGGAGTTGGGCAAGTACGTCACCTCCGCCAGCCAGGCCGCCGATCAGCTGAAAGATTTCTACGCCGGCGTCGAGCTCACGCTCGAGTCGATGCTGATCAGCCCCGAAGTGTTGTTCATCGTCGAGTCGAGCGACGAGAAGCCGGACAAGAACGGCACCCGCAAGCTCGATGCGTATTCGCTCGCCTCGCGCCTGAGCTTCTTCCTGTGGGATGCGGGTCCGGACGACATGGTGCTGACGGCCGCCGAGAAGGGCGAGCTCGACAGCGAGCGTGGCTTGCGCAAGGTGGTCGATGCGATGCTGGCGAGCCCGCGCCTGGAAGACGGCATGCGCGCCTTCTTCGACGACATGCTCGGCTTCGACGACTTCGATGCACTCTCGAAGGATCCCACGGTCTATCCGTTCTTCACGGGCGCGACCGCGGCCGATGCGCGCGAGCAGACCATGCGCACGATCGTCGATCACCTGATCCACAAGCAGGAAGACTATCGCGAGCTGTTCACGACGCGCGAAACCTTCATGTCGCCGGCGCTCGCGCCGCTGTACCAGATCCCGGCCTCGCGCGGCTGGACCGAATATACGTTCCCCGAAGACAGCCCGCGCCAGGGCCTGTTGACGCAGGTGAGCTTCGTCGCTCTGCGCGCCCACCCGGGCCGCAGCTCGCCGACCCTGCGTGGCAAGGCGCTGCGTGAGCGCCTGCTGTGCCAGGTCGTGCCGCCCCCGCCGCCGAACGTGGACTTCGGCAAGCTGGAGAACCCGGACGCGCACTACAAGACGCAGCGTGAGCGTGTGGCCGTGCACCTGGAAGACCCCGCGTGCGCCGGCTGCCACAAGATCACCGATCCGATGGGTCTCGCGCTGGAAAGCTTCGATGGCGCGGGCCGCTTCCGCACGGAAGAGAACGGCGCGGTGATCGACACGAGCGGCGAGCTGGACGGCGTGCACTTCACCGACGTGGTGGGCCTGGGCAAGGCGCTGCACGACAACCCGGCGCTGCCGAGCTGCCTGGTCGATCGCTTGTACAGCTACGGTTCGGGCGGCGCGGCCAAGCCGAGCGACCGGCCGCTGCTGAAGTACTACACCGCCGAATTCCAGAAGTCCGGCTACAAGCTGCCCGAAATCCTGCGGACCATCACGCTGTCGGACGCGTTCCGGCACGTCACGGAAGTGAAGAAAGTGACTTCGAACGAATGGCACGGGCCGACGGAGGAGATCGTCATCGATGAGCAGTTGCCGACCACGACCACGGTCGATGCGTCGAGCAGCTCCCACATACAAACCGTGGCTTTGACTAACAGCCACGACAAGAACTGAATTTGCCGTTGCGGAGAGATCACACATGAGCAAGTTGACAAGACGTACAGTCCTTCGAGGCGTAGTCGGCGGCGCTGCAGTTAACGTCGCGCTACCGCTGTTGAATTGCATGCTCAACACCAACGGCACTGCGTTTGCCGATGGCAAGCCGCTGCCGGTGCGTTTCGGCACCTGGGGCTGGGGCTTGGGCATGACCCAGAGCATCTTCGTGCCGAAGAAGTTCGGCGCGGACTTCGACCTGCCCGAGGAGATCACCGCGCTTGCCCCGATCAAGCAGCACATCAACCTGATCACCAACACGCAGGCGTTCCGCGACAACTACCAGAACCTGTGTCACTACACCGGTTGGGTCATCGCTCGTACCGGCGCGGCGCCGAAGGACACCAAGGACATCCCGGGTGAAACCATCGACGTGACCATCGCCAACCAGATCGGCGGCGGCACGCGCTTCAAGTCGCTCACCGCCACGGCCACCGGCGACGTGCGTAACACGTACAGCTACGAGAACAGCAACACGCCGAACGCGCCCGAGTGGTCGCCGCTGCAGTTCTACACCCGCCTGTTCGGCCCCGACTTCCCGGATCCGAACGCCAAGACCTTCACGCCCGATCCGCGCATCATGGTGCGTCGGAGCGTGCTGTCCGGCGTGATGGATCAGACCAAGAGCCTGATGCAGACCGTGCCGGCCGATGACCGCGCGCGTCTGGACCAGTACTTCACCGGTCTGCGCCACCTGGAGCAGCAGTTCCAGCAGCGCCTCGAGAAGCCCGAGCCGATCGAAGCGTGCGTGCGACCGGGCGAGATCAAGGTCGATCCGGCCATGGGTCAGGAAGCCGAGGCGATCCGGGTTCGTCACGAGATGATGACGCAGCTGATGGTGATGGCGCTGGCGTGCGATCAGACGCGCGTCTTCAACATGGCCTACACCAACGCGAACTCCTCGACCATCAAGCCGGGCTACGAGAAGCCGCACCACACGACCACGCACGAAGAGCCGGTGGACAACAAGCTCGGCTATCAGCCGACCGCCTCGTGGTTCACCCGCCGCGCGATGGAATCGTGGGCGTACTTCGTCGATGCGTTCACCAAGGTGAAGGAGGGCAACGGCACGCTGCTCGACAACGTCTTCATCATGGCGACCACCGACCACGGCTACGCTCGCGTGCACAGCCTCGATCACATTCCGATCTTCACGGCCGGCCGCGCCGGTGGCCAGGTCCGCACGGGCCTGCACATCGACGGCAAGGGCACGACCGGCTGCCGCGTCGGCTACACGGCGCTGCGCCTGATGGGTGTGGACAAGCCGTCGTGGGGCGTGAACAGCAACAACACGTCGCAGGAGATCGGCGAGATTCTCGTTTCTCGCCTGAGCTGAGGCGCCTGCGTGACTCACTCCCCGGAGCGCGGGCCAGCGCTTCGGGGGTGAGTTTTTGACGGTTTAGGGGGTATACATAAATTATGAAAAGACTTCGGTGGTTGTTGTCGGCCGCATTGCTGGTCGGCGCTGGCGTGAGCCAGGCGACGCTGGCGGCGAGCGGTCCGTACTGGCAGTCGAAAGATTCCAAGGATGTCGAAGCGTACGTGAAGGTGCCGATGCCCCCCGGCATCCAGGTCATCCAGACCGAGCTCGAAGGGCCGGTGTTCGCGACCGCCGAAGGCAAGACGATCTACACCTGGCCGCTTGGCGGTCTTCGGAACGGCAACGCGGGCGATCGTCGCAACAGCGGCGTGTCCTCGTGCGATGACACTATCTATAAAGAGACGACCGGCTACATGAGCCCCTATCCGCCGGGCTTCCTGCTGCCGGAGCTCGACAAGCGCCGCAGCTGCGAACAGCTGTGGCCGCCAGTGCTCGCGCCCGCCGATGCGAAGCCTGTGGGCAAGTGGACCACGATCAAGCGCAAGAACGGCCAGATGCAGTGGGCGTATGACGGCTATCCGGTCTACACCTCGGATCTCGACAAGAAGCCCGGTGACGTATACGGCGGCACCAACGCCTTGGCGGGTGGTGCACAGGGTATCGTTCGTCGTCCGATCGGCCCGCCCGCGGACGTGCCCCCGGAGCTCGACATCGTTCCATTCCGCACGGGTCGCATGATCACGACCTACAAGGGTTTCTCGGTGTACACCTCGGATGCCGACGAGCCCGGCAAGTCCCATTGCACCGGCAAGTGCCTGTCCGACTGGGATCCGGTGATTGCGCCGCAGACGGCGAAGCCGAAAGGCGATTGGAGCGTGGTCGAGCGCTCGCCCGGTATCAAGCAGTGGGCGTTCCGCGGCATGCCGCTCTACACCTACGTGCACGAGACCAAAGGGCGCGCCATGACCGGCAGCGACAACCCGGGTTGGCACAACGTCTACACGCAGCGCGCGCTGCCGCCGCCGGCGGAGTTCACGGTGCAGGATTCGCGCATCGGCCAGGTGCTCGCGGATAAAGATGGCAAGACCATTTACATCTATCAGTGCAACGACGATGCGCTGGATCAGCAGACCTGCGATCACCCGGATTCGCCGCAGGTGTATCGCATGGCGATCTGCGGCAACTTCGATCCGCAGGTGTGTCAGGCCACTTTCCCGTACGTGAAGGCATCGCCGGGCGCAAAGGCCGACAGCAGCCTGTGGACGGTCGAGACCATCGACCCGAACACCGGCAAGTGGGCGAAGCCTGGCGACCCTGGCGCGATCCACGTTTGGACCTACCGCAAGCGTCCCGTGTACACCTATGGCGATGATCTGAAGCCGGGTGACGCGAACGGCGACAACTACGGCGAGTTCAACGGACAGCGCAACGGCTTTCGTGCGTTCTGGTTGCGGGACGACTATCGCAACAACAATCTCGGCCGCGCGCCAAGCGACCGCTAATCGAGTTCGGCGATATTGAGGAGCTGATATGAAGAGCAATGCAGTTCGAAAGATGAGCGTCGCCGGCTCGCTGCTGGCCGCCTCGGTGACGGTTGCGCTGTCCACGGCGAGTGCCCAGCCGGCCTTGCAGGAAGGCGGCGGCGCGCTGAAGGACCGTCGCATCGGTTACGTGATGACCCACAAATACTGGGCCGTGTACGAGACCGAAGGCGCCAAGACCGAGTGCCCGCAGGGCTTCAACGACGGCCCGCGCGAGCAGTTCAAGAAGCTGTTCGATGACGGCAAGAAACGCAGCATCGTCGAGGCGCAGCTCAAGCGCGAAGGCGAGCAGTGGCATCCGACCACCGAGCCGGAATCGTTCGTGTTCAAGGAAGCGCAGGGCAATGTTTCCTACGGCCTGAACCTCGACGGCAAGATCGGGCCGGAGGATTTCACCAGCCCCGAAGGCGAGAAGGGCATCGACAACCAGCTGTATCGCGTGATCGGCTGCATCGGCCACTACCGCACGATGGGCACGATCAATCACTTCGAAAATCTGTTCATGCGCAGCTACGACGACACGCGCATCGTGATCGAGCTGACCGAAGTGGACGATCTGAAGAACGACGATTCAGTGGTCGTGACCACGTACCGCGGCGGCGATGGCCTGCTGCAGGATGCGACTGGCGAAGGCTTCATTCCTGGCGGCACGCAGCGTATCGACCTGCGCTGGGGCAAGGAATATGTGAGCAAGCTGAAGGGCAAGATCGTCGATGGCGTGCTGATCACCGAGCCCGCCGATCGTGTGATGCTGCCGTGGGGTGTGACATTCGGCACCAGCGGATATCACGTGTTCCGTGGCTTCCAGCTGAAGCTGAAGCTCGATCCGGAAGCGGCCGAAGGCCTGATGGCCGGCTTCGTCGACGTGAAGGCGTTCAATCATCATTTGAATACCTCCTGGTCGACCCACCATCACAGCTACGGTCAGCTGTCCTCGCCCTCGCAGTACAAGGCGATGATGCGTCTGGCGGACGGTTATCCCGATCCGAAGACCGGCAAGAACACGGCGATCTCCTCGGCCGTGAAAGTGAAATTCACGCAGGTTTACGTGAAGCAGCCGGAGCAGAAGGAACTGGTCTCGAAGCAGTAAACCTCGCCTGGGTGCGCAGGAATTTTCAGCCGGCGCACCCGGGCTTGCCACGATCATGCGCGAAGCCGCCTTCGCGGCGCGAATTTGGCGAAGAAATAACCACGATGCGCTAGCTAGACTGCCCTCTACAACATGCAGACAACAAACGTTGTTAGGGGGCCGTCATGCTGCATTCACCCCGCCTGGATCGTCAGGCGGTGGCGCTCAGACCGGCGCGCAACGCGCCACTGACGCTGAGAATTCCCGAGCCTGCCGCACGTCCTGGCGAGCCGGCCAACTTCAGTAAACTCCGTCTCTCGGCGCCCGGCGCGGTGCGCCGCCCGTCGCTCGATGCCGAGCCCCGCTCGATCCACGATCTCGCCTACGAGCTGATTCGCGTGCTCGATGACGATGGCAACGCGGTCGGGCCGTGGGTGCCGGAGCTCTCCAGCGCGATGCTCATTTCCAATCTTCGCACCATGATGCTCACGCGCGTGTTCGATGAGCGCATGTATCGCGCGCAGCGTCAGGGCAAATGTTCCTTTTACGTGAGGAGCACGGGCGAGGAAGCAGTCTCGGCGGCGCAGGCAGCGGCACTGGAAAGCACGGACATGATGTTCGGCAGCTACCGTTCGCAGGGCCTGCTGATCGCGCGTGGCTATCCCGTCATCAAGATGATGGGGCAGGTGTATTCCAACGTGCTCGATCCATTGCTCGGCCGGCAGATGCCGGTGATGTATTCGAGCCGCGAGCACAATTACTTCACCATCTCCGGCAACCTCGGCACGCAGTTCATCCAGGCGGTGGGCTGGGCCATGGGCTCGGCGTTGAGTGGCGACACTCGTATCGCCGCGAGCTGGATTGGCGATGGCACGACGGCCGAAGGCGATTTCCATTACGCGCTCACGTTTGCCTCCGTGTACCGCGCGCCCGTCATTCTCAACGTCGTCAACAACCAGTGGGCGATCTCTTCGTTCCAGGGCATCGCAGGCGGCGATGAAGCGCCGTTCGCGGCACGTGCCATCGGCTACGGCCTGCCGGCACTGCGCGTCGATGGCAATGATTTCCTCGCGGTGTATGCGGCGACCAAGTGGGCCGCTCAGCGGGCACGTTCCAATCATGGCGCGACGTTGATCGAGCTGTTCACGTATCGAGCCGACGCGCACTCGACCAGCGACGATCCGAGCCGTTATCGGCCGGCCGATGAAGCCACCAAGTGGCCGCTCGGCGATCCCATCGCGCGTCTGAAGCAGCACTTGATCGTGCGCGGCGAGTGGAGCGAGCAGAAGCATGCGGCGCTCCAGGAGGAAGTGACGCAGGAAGTCCGTGCTCTGCAGAAGGAGGCGGAGTCGAACGGCGTGCATGGCAACAACCAGACGGCGAGCCCCAAGACCATGTTCGAAGGCGTGTTCAAGGAGCCCGATCCGCGGCTGCTGAAGCAGCGCCAGGAGGCGGGATTCTGATCATGGCGACGATGAACATGATTCAGGCCCTGAACTCCGCCATGGCCACCATGATGGCGCGCGATCCGAGCGTCGTCGTGTTCGGCGAGGACGTGGGCTACTTCGGTGGCGTGTTCCGCGCCACCGAAGGATTGCAGAAGAAGTTCGGCAAGCACCGTTGTTTCGATACACCGATCTCCGAAGGCGGCATCGTCGGTGCGGCCATCGGCATGGGCGCCTATGGCATGCGCCCGGTGGTGGAGATCCAGTTCGCGGATTACATCTATCCGGCGTTCGATCAGCTGACCTCCGAAGCGGCACGCATTCGCTATCGCTCCGCGGGTGATTTCAACGCCCCGATCGTCGTGCGCACGCCGTACGGCGGCGGCATCTTCGGCGGCCAGACGCACAGTCAGAGTCCAGAAGGCCTGTTCACACACGTGGTCGGCCTGAAGGTCGTGATTCCTTCGACGCCGTACGATGCGAAGGGCCTGCTGATCAGCTCGATCGAAGACGACGATCCGGTGATTTTCATGGAGCCCAAGCGGCTCTACACCGGTCCCTTCGATGGCCGTCACGATGTGGCGGTGAAGCCCTGGTCGGTGCACCCGGCGAGCGAAGTGCCGGAAGATTACTACCGCATTCCGCTCGGCAAGGCGTCGATCGTGCGTCCCGGTGAAGATGTCACGATTCTCGCGTACGGCACCATGGTGCACGTGGCGCTCGCCGCCGCGCAGGAAAGTGGCGTCGATGCCGAGGTCATCGATCTGCGCAGCCTGATTCCGCTCGATGTGGACACGATCATGAGCTCGGTCAACAAGACCGGCCGCTGCATCGTCGTGCACGAAGCCACCAAGACCAGCGGCTTCGGTGCGGAGCTCGCCGCGCTGGTTCAGCGCGAATGTTTCTATCAGCTGGAAGCGCCGGTGGAGCGGGTGACGGGTTGGGATATTCCCTATCCGCACGCGTTCGAGTGGCAGTACTTCCCGGGCCCGGCACGCGTGGCCGCCGCCATGCGCCAGGCGATGGAGGCATAAGTCATGGGACAGTACAGTTTCAAATTGCCCGACGTGGGCGAAGGCACCGCCGAGGCGGAGATTGCCGAGTGGCGTGTGAAGGTCGGCGATCGCGTCGAAGAGGATCAGCCGCTGGTCGACATGATGACCGACAAGGCGACGGTTGAATTGACCTCGCCGGTCGCGGGCATCGTGCAGAGCATTGCCGGCAAGGCGGGCGAGAAGGCCGCCGTCGGCTCGGTGCTGGTCGTGCTGGAAACGGCCGATGGCGCGTCCGCGAACGAAAACAAACAAAGCGCCGCGGTGGAGCAGCCGGCGGCGATTGCAGCCGAGGCGGAGGCGGGTTCCGAACAGCGCCGTACGGGCACAGGACCGGTTGTCCTGGCAACAAACGGTGCCAAAGCAGGTGGCGCGAGTCAGGCGACTGCGTTGGCCTCCGACGCCACGCATGCGCCTTCGCGCAGCGCGGATTCGGAAGGCAGGGCAGCCGCGGGCGTAAGCCGTGGCGGCGAGTCGGCGCAGGTCGTCTCCGGCTTCAGCCGAGCGGCCACTGCGGGCACTCAGCCGCGTCGTGGTGAGCGTCCGGCGGCATCGCCCGCCGTGCGTCGTCGTGCTGAAGAGCTCGGCATCAAGTTGCAGTTCGTGCGTGGCACCGGCCCGACCGGTCGCATTCTGCACGCCGATCTCGATGCCTATCTCGCCGAAGAGTCCGGCAGCGGCGGCCCGTCACGCATCGGTCACGCCGCGCCTGCCCAAGGCGGCGGCAACAACTATCTCTACAGCAAGCTCTCCGGTGGCGAGGACATCCCCGTCATCGGCCTGCGCCGGCAAATCGCCGAGCGCATGCAGGCGGCGAAACGTCACATTCCCCACTTCACCTATGTGGAAGAAGTCGATGTGACCGAGCTGGAGGAGCTTCGCGCTCACTTGAACGCCACGCGCGCCAAGGACCAGCCGAAGCTGACCTTGCTGCCGTTCCTCATGCGTGCACTGGTTCGGGTGCTGCGTGAGTTCCCGCAGATGAACGCAACCTACGACGATGAGGCTGGCGTCATTCATCGTAGCGCTCCCGTGCACATCGGCATGGCCGTGCAAACCAATCGCGGTTTGCTGGTCGCCGTGATCAAGCACGCCGAGTCTCGCGACATCTGGGACTGCGCAAGCGAAGTGAGCGAGCTCGCCACGGTGGCACGCGATGGCAAGGCATCGCGTGAACAACTGAGTGGCTCGACGATCACCATCACGAGCCTCGGCCCCTTGGGCGGAGTCTCCGCGACACCGGTCATCAATCGACCGGAGGTCGCGATCATCGGACCGAACAAGATCGTCGAGCGCCCGGTGGTGCGCGACGGACAGATCGTCATCCGCAAGATGATGAATCTGTCGTCCTCGTTCGACCATCGCGTCATCGACGGCGCCGAAGCCGCCGAGTTCATTCAACGCCTGCGCGCGGTTCTCGAGCAGCCCGCCACCATTTTCGTTCGGTGATCCCATGAGCGAACACATCAAGACACGGTTGTTGGTCGTGGGCGGCGGGCCCGGCGGATATGTCACGGCGTTACGCGCCGCCCAGCTTGGCGTGCAGGTCACGCTGGTGGAGGCCGACCGCCTGGGCGGCACCTGCCTGATCCGCGGCTGCATCCCCTCCAAGGCGATGATCCATGCCGCCGAAAAGTTTACGACGGTGCGGGACGCCGCCAGAAAGGGCGGCACGTTAGGCATTTCCCTGAGTGCCCCGCCGACCCTGAATCTCGCCGAAACGGTGCAGTGGAAGGACGGCGTCGTGAACCGCCTGAACGAAGGCGTCGCGGGCCTGCTCAAGCGCGCCAAGGTGCAGGTGATCTCCGGCTGGGCGAGCTTCGTCGATGCGAAGTCGTGCGTCGTGCAGACGAGCGGCGGCCAGATCGGCATCACCGCCGAGCATGTGGTGCTCGCGACGGGCTCCGAGCCGGTGGCCTTGCCGGGGCTGCCGTTCGGCGGACCGATCATTTCCTCCACCGAAGCGTTGTCGCTGCAGAGCCTGCCGCGCAGCCTCGCCGTCGTCGGCGCCGGCTACATCGGGCTCGAGCTGGGCATCGCGTTCCGCAAGATGGGCGTCGACGTAACTGTCGTCGAAGCCCAGGACCGCATCCTGCCGCTCTATGACAGCGCGCTGGTGAAGCCGGTCGCGCGCTGGCTCGAGAAGAACGGCGTGCCGGTGCATCTGGGCGCGACCGTCATCGGCTTCGAGGCGGGCTCGCTGTTCGCGACGACCCAGGACGGCCGGTCGCTGGCGTTGAAGGCCGAGCAAGTCCTGGTCACCGTCGGCCGTCGGCCCCGTACGCAAGGTTGGGGCCTCGAAAATATGGGCATCGACATGAGCGGCCGCTTCGTGCACGTCGACGATCAGTGCCGCACCTCGATGCGCAACGTGTGGGCCATCGGCGATCTGGTCGGCGAACCCATGCTCGAGCACAAGGCCGCGGCCCAGGGCGAGATGGTCGCCGAGATCATCGCGGGCCAGCGCCGCCGCTTCGATCCGGTCGCGATTCCTGCCGTATGCTTTACGGAACCGGAGATCATCAGCGTCGGTTTGTCACCGAGCGATGCGGGCGCGGGCGACATCGAGGTGATCACCTCGCAATTCCCGTTCGCCGCCAACGGCCGGGCGTTGTCGATGGAAGCGGGCGAGGCGGGCGGATTCGTCCGCATCGTCGCCCGCAAGCACGACCGCCGCCTGCTCGGCATTCAAGCCGTGGGCGCGCACGTGTCGGAGCTGTCCGGGGAGTTTGCGCTGGCGCTCGAAATGGGCGCGACACTGGAGGATGTGGCGGGAGTCATCCACGCCCATCCGACGCTCTCGGAAGCATTCTTCGAGGCATCGCTGGCCGGTCTCGGCCATGCGCTGCATGTGTGATGGGTGCTGAGGACAAAGCGCCATGAGCAACGGCAGTCTCGACAAAATCGACTACAAGATCCTGTCGGTCCTGCAACAGGACGCATCGCTGTCGGCGGCGGAAGTCGCCGAAGCGGTCGGCCTGTCGCAGTCCCCCTGCTGGCGACGGATCCAGCGGCTCAAGGACGACGGCTACATCACCAAGATCGTGGCGCTGCTCGACCGGCAGAAACTGGGCCTGCGCGCCCAGCTGTTCGTGCAGGTCAAGGTGGTGAAGAACGACCGGGCCAGCCTCGCGGAGTTTTCCGAGGCGATCCGCGCCTTTCCCGAGGTGATGGAGTGCCACGTGGTGCTCGGGGTGTTCGACTTCCTGCTGCGGGTGGTGGCCAAGGACATGGACGCCTACGAGACCTTCTACTTCGAGAAGCTCTCCCGCGTGCCGCACATCCTCGAGGTCACCTCTTATGTCGCGGCCTCGGAGATAAAAACCACGACCGCCTGGCCGTTGCACGTCTAGCAACGAACTTTGTCAGGGAACGCAACACCGCCCCGCCTAGCGGGGCGGAGGCGTTCGTCCTTTACCTGAAACGTTGTTCATAAAACCCCTAGAACGACGTTAGCGTCTTGCAAGTGTCGCGGATTACGTGCATCACTACGCCACCAAACTCGCCGAGGTTGATAAGTAAACGCACCAAGCACGCCCAACGCACATAATCGTCCTAAGACATGCCTTGAAAGTCGGTGGCGCCCGACCAGCACATCCGAGCGCTTGCCGATCGTGTATTGATGAGGGGGAATGATGGAAGGTCTGGACAAGATCGATCTGAAAATCTTGCGTGCGCTTCAGGAGGATGCCTCGCACTCGGCCGCCGAAATCGCAGATTCGGTGGGCCTGTCGCAGTCGCCGTGTTATCGGCGCATTCAACGCCTGAAGGAAGAGGGCTATATCACCCGGATCGTGGCGATGCTCGATCGCCGCAAGCTGAACCTGTTGACGCAGCTGTTCGTGCAGGTCAAGGTGATCCGCAACGATCAGCAGAGCCTGCAGGAATTCACCGAGTACATCCGCAGCTTCCCGGAAGTGCTGGAGTGTCACGTGATCCTGGGGGCCTACGATTTCCTGTTGCGCGTGGTGGTGCGCGACATGGAGGCTTACGAGAAGTTCTATTTCGGCAAGCTCTCGACGGTGCCCAACATCCGGGAAGTCAATTCCTTCGTGGCCGCCTGGGAAGTGAAGTCGACGACCTCGTTGCCGCTGAAGATCTAATTCGTGCAATCGTCCGCCGCCAGCTCCATGCAGGATGCATACATCATGCGCAAGGTGCGAGCTGGGGACGCATTTCCGCGAAGTTCCTGCCTCGCGGCAGGAGTAGGCTTTTGATAGCAAGAATGGCACCGCGCGACGGTGCCGTAACAACGGCCCGCAAGGGCTCACTAGAGCAAACCGCTCGAGGGGGATGCATGACTATGACTCGTGCCGTGAAGATGTTCGGTAGCACGTTGCTCGCGATGGGACTGGTCGCCGTGAGTCTGACGGCGAGCGCCGAAGACGTGAAAGTGACACTCACGGGCGCCGAAGAAGTTCCCGCCGTGACCACCCAGGCCAAGGGCGAGGGGACGATCACGATCGGCAAGGACAAGAGCGTCAGCGGCACTGTCAAGACGACCGGCGTCGAAGGGATCGCCGCCCATATTCATCTCGCCGAGCCGGGCAAGAATGGCCCGCCGGTCATTACGCTGACCAAGGGTGCGGACGGCAGCTGGTCCACCCCGGAAGGCGCGAAGCTCACCGAGGAACAGTATCAGGCGTTCAAGGCAGGCCACCTGTACGTGAACGTGCACAGCGCCGCTCACAAGGGTGGAGAGATTCGGGGCCAGCTCAAGCCGTAACAGGCCCGGTTGTCCCAGGGGATCCATCATCAAGCGGCCGCATCGCCGGATTCGATAACAAATGACGAAATTGAACATTGCAGGCGGCCGACGCTCCCGCGTCGCCGCCACTTGGGTAACGCTCGGTCTTACATTCGGTGCGGCCTGCGTCGCGGGGCTGTCGATCGCCGATTCCAGCCGAGCCGACAGTCCGGCGGCCTCCGCCGGCGATCAAGCCAACTCGCTGGTCGAGCGCGGTCGATACATCGCCCGGGCCGGCAACTGCGTGAGCTGCCACACCGCACCCGGCGGGCAGGCGTTCGCGGGCGGGCTCGCGTTCGAAACGCCGTTCGGCAAGCTGTACTCGACCAACATCACGCCCGATCCGGACACCGGCATCGGCAAGTGGACGGAGGAGCAGTTCGCTCGCGCGGTCCGCGAAGGCGTGCGGCCCGACGGTGCGCACCTGTATCCCGCGTTCCCGTACACGGCCTACACCAAGCTGACGGACGAGGACGTCTCGGCGCTGTACGCGTACCTGAAGGTCGTGAAGCCGGTGAACAACACCACGCCGGAGAACGAGATGAGCTTCCCGGCCAACCAGCGCTGGGCCCTGGGCATCTGGAAGACGATGTTCTTCGATGAAGGCCGCTTCAAGGAGGATCCCGCGCAGTCGCCCGAGTGGAATCGGGGTGCGTACCTGGTCGAAGCGCTCGGTCACTGCTCCGCCTGTCATTCGCCGCGCAACTTCATGGGCGCGGAGAAATCCAGCATGGCGTACACCGGCGGGGAGTTCAACGACAAGGTCCTGACCGGCGAGATCCGCCAGTGGTCGGCGCCCAATCTCACCAACGCCAAGAATGGCCTCGGCCACTGGCCGGTGGAAGAAGTCGCGGCGTATCTGAAGACCGGGCGCAACGCGTTCGTCGAGACGCACGGACCGATGAACGAGGTCATCTTGAACAGCACGCGTCATCTGACCGAGGCTGACACGATGGCGATGGCCACGTACCTGAAGAGCCTGCCGCCGAACGAAGGCAAGGTCGGCAAACCGGCGAGCGCCGAAGAGTTGAAGGCGGGCGAGAGCCACTACAACCTTCACTGCGGCACCTGCCATCAGCCGAGCGGCCTGGGCGCCCTGAGCGAAGATGCGGGCGCGAACCTGGTCGGCAATCCGATGGTGCAGGCGAGCAACCCGGCCTCGCTGATCAACGTGATTCTCTACGGACCGCACCTGGCGAAGTTGCCCGGCCCGAAGCGCTGGAAGGATATGCCCAACAACTTCGGCGAGAAGCTCTCCGATGAGGAAGTGGCGCTGATTGCCAGCTACATGCGCAACGCATGGGGCAACGTCGGCGGCGCGGTCACCGAGAAGCAAGTCGCCCAGCAGCGCTGACGCGCCACTGAAGTCTTCGGCATGAAACATCGCAACGCGTACGTACCAACGTGCGCGTTGCCGATTGCGGGGGTTGAATGAAAAAACTGGGTTGGTTGCTGGTCGCCGTGGTCGGCGCGTTCGCGATCGGCGGGCTCGCGATTCATCGCGGCGAGACCATCAACGCGATGTGGCTCATCGTCGCGGCTGCTTGCGTCTATGCCATCGGCTATCGTCTCTACAGCGCCTGGGTCGCGGCCTCGGTGCTCGCCCTGGACCCGAGTCGGGTCACCCCGGCCGTCCGGCTCAACGACGGCCGCGACTACGTCCCCACCAACAAGTGGGTGGTGTTCGGTCATCACTTCGCCGCCATCGCCGGCCCCGGTCCGCTGATCGGCCCCACGCTCGCAGCTCAATTCGGTTATCTGCCCGGCACGATCTGGATTCTGGTCGGCGCGGTGCTGGGCGGCTGCGTACAGGACATGACCGTGCTGTTCCTGTCGACCCGTCGCAACGGTCGCAGCCTGGGGCAAATGGCGAAGGACGAGTTGGGCCCGGTCGGCGGCTATGCCGCGATGATCGGCACGCTCGTCATCATGGTGATCCTGATCGCCGTGCTCGGCCTGGTGGTGGTCAACGCCATGCGCCACAGCCCGTGGGGCACCTCGACGGTGTTCGCGACCATTCCGATCGCGCTGCTGGTCGGCATCTACATGAAGGACATTCGTCCGGGCCGCGTGCTGGAAGCCTCGATCATCGGCGTCGTCCTGCTGCTGCTCGCGGTGGGCGGCGGCGGCTGGGTCGACAGCCATCCCACGATCCGGCAGTTCTTCGATCTCGATGCGCTGACGCTCGCCTGGTTCGTGATCGGTTACGGCTTCATCGCCGCCGTGCTGCCGGTGTGGCTGTTGCTCGCGCCGCGCGATTATCTCTCGACGTTCTTGAAGCTCGGCACGGTGACGCTGCTCGCGATCTCGGTGATCGTGATGCGTCCGGACATTCACATGCCGGCGGTGACCCAGTTCATCGACGGCTCCGGCCCGATCTTCGGCGGTGCGCTGTTCCCGTTCGTGTTCATCACCATCGCCTGCGGCGCCATCTCCGGCTTCCACGCGCTGGTCTCGAGCGGCACCACGCCCAAGCTCATCACCAATGAAGGCGATGTGCGCCTGATCGGTTACGGCAGCATGATGCTGGAGTCGGCGGTCGCCATCATGGCGATGATCGCCGCCACGCTGCTCGAGCCGGGGGTGTTCTTCGCGATCAACAGCGGACCGGGTGCGGTCGGCGCGACCCCGGAAGCGGCGGTGGCGACCATCACCAGCTGGGGCTTCCCCGTGACCGTGGATCAGATGGCGTTCCTCGCCAAGGAAATGGGCGAGTCGACCCTGTTTGCTCGTACCGGCGGCGCGCCGTCGCTCGCGGTCGGCATGGCGAGCATTTTCGCCTCGACCTTCGGTCAGAACATGCTGGCGCTGTGGTATCACTTCGCGATCATGTTCGAAGCCGTCTTCATCCTGACGACGCTCGATGCGGGCACGCGCGTGGGTCGCTTCATGCTGCAGGATGCGCTGGGTCACTTCTGGCCGAAGCTCGGCCAGACCTCGTGGTATCCGTCGATCCTGCTCTCCAGTGCCCTGATCGTGGCGGGCTGGGGTTACTTCCTGTACATCGGCGTCATCGATCCGAACGGCGGCATCAACATCCTCTGGCCGTTGTTCGGTATCTCCAATCAGCTGCTCGCCGGCATCGCGCTGTGCATCTGCACGGGCATTCTGGTGAAGCAGGGCAAACTGCGGTTCGCGTGGGTGACGGGTCTGCCGCTGGCGTGGCTGACCATCGTGACCACCGTGGCGACCTGGCAGAAGGTCGTCTCCGACGATGTGCGAATCGGCTTCCTGGCCGCTGCCGATGACATCGCATCGAAACTGGCTGCTGGCACCCTGAGCCCCGAACAGGCCGCGGTCGCGCCACAGCTGATCTTCAACCAACGACTCGACGCCGTGCTGGCCATCGTGCTGACGCTGATTCTCTGGATCGTGATCATCGATACCGCGCGCGTGTGCATGCGAGTCGTGCAAGGCTTGCCGGTGCCCCCGAGCTCGGAGGTCCCGGCACGAGGAGCGGCATGATCAACACACTTCGCAGATCCATCCCGACCAACACCTGGTCGACCGACGAAATCCGTCTGTTGCGGCAGCTGGCTACCGCCGGCGCCTCGCTCGACACGATTTGCGTCACGTTGCGAAGGACGCGCTCGGCGATCAGAAACAAGGCGACGATGCATGGCATCTCGCTGAAGCGTTGCGGTGAAAGTCTGAGTTCACACGAGCAAGGGGCTGCATAGATGAAGCGCACGCGGGTCACGGCGGTAGCGACAGCATTGCTGTCAGGCGCGATGTTCTCGGCCGTTCAATCGGCAGAGTCACCGCTCGAGATCAACGCGTGCGGTCTGTTGACCCCGGCGGAAATCTCCGCCGCGGTCGGCTTGCCCGTCGACAACGGCCGTCGTCAGGACGAGGGCATGACGCGCGACGGTCAATACTCATCGACCTGCTTCTGGACCATCGAGCCCGACAAGGCCCCGGATGTCACCCAGCCGGGCCGCGGCCGTCGTTTCGTCATTCTGAACGCCCATCGCTGGCCGCCGGGGCAGGGCCTGGCGAAGAAGTTCCTGGAGGCGTTCCATGAGTCCGCCGACAAGGGCGTCATCGCCAACCAGCCCGTGCCTCGCAAGTTCGGCGACGAGGCGCTGTGGTGGGGCGACGGCCTCGCCGTTCGCAAGGGCGATGTGAGCTTCGGCATCTCCGTCTACATGCCCAAACGCGGCGAACCCCGCACGAGCGTGATGGAAGAGAAGCTCGCGCCGCACATTCTGCGGCGTTTGGATCGCAACACCGCGGTCTGATTCGGATCCCCTCATAGCATCCAACGCCGGCCGGGCCTCGCCCGGCCGCTGTGGCCGCCTCACGTTGCGAGCGTGGCGCAAATCACCCCAGCCAGCGTGCTCCGACGGCGCGCTGGATCATCACTTGTCTCCATACAGCCTCGTTGTCGCGGCTGAGCTGTGAAAGCTCTGTCTCGTTAGTGCCCACGAGTGGCGCTGGAGTAGCGCTGCCGTTGTAGGGAAGCTTCGGAGTGCAGTCAGCGATTGACGGCCAGCGACATCGCCATGAGCGACAGGGTGTGGCCGCTTTGGAACAAGCCCTTCTGGCTCTCGTTTGTCCTGCAGTCATGCAGAGTAGAGAATCATGAGCGCGACCCTCTGGGACGTAGTGATCGTAGGCGCCGGCCCTGCCGGGTTGAGCGCGGCACTCGTGCTGGGGCGGGCGTGTCGAAAGGTGCTTCTGTGTGATCGTGGCACCCCACGAAACTGGGCATCGAAGCAGATGCACGGCTTCCTGACGAGAGACGGCATCGAGCCGCGGCAGTTTCGTGAGTTGTCGCATCAGGAGCTGGGCCAGTACCCGCAGGTGAAGTTTCGGGGCGCGCGAGTGATCGCAGCAGAGTTGCTGCCCGACGCGACTTTCAGTGTCACTTTCGCAAATGCATCGACAGCTCGAACCAGGAAGCTACTACTGGCCACCGGACTGTTCGATCGGCTGCCGGCTTTCGAGGGGATCGAAAAGTTCTTCGGGACGAGCGTGTTCCAGTGCCCCTACTGTCACGGCTGGGAAAATCGCGGTGGAGCGGTGGCGGTGTATGGGAAGGGGCAGCGCGGCTTCGAGATGGCACGAGCGATGACGGCGTGGACGAGCGATATCGTCCTGTGCACCGATGAGCGGGCCGACTTGTCCACCCGAGCGAAACGGGAGCTGCAACGAAATTCCATCGAAGTGCGCACCGCGCCCATCGCCAGGCTCGAAGGACGCGCGGGCCAGCTGAAACGCGTCGTGTTCCAGGATGGCAGCGCGATAGAGCGGACCGCGTTGTTCTTCGACACGCCAAGCACGGAACAATCGGACCTCGCGCGCTCGATCGGATGTGAGTTCACCGAGAATGGCGGCGTGAAGTGTGGCGCGCATTCGGCCACCACCGTGCCGGGCGTCTTCGTGGCCGGAAACATCACGCGCGATGTTCAACTCGCCATCGTTGCGGCCGCCGAAGGAACGCGGGCGGCGTTCGGCATCAACCGGGCGCTGACGCGCGAGGACTTTACAAGAAGGGCCACGGGTGAAAAACGCGTCGAGCACGCGATTCCGAAATAGCCAAAGGACTCGCGATCACCGACTCATTGGCTGACGAGGCGAGCGCGCTTTTTTTGTGGGCGGGAAAGCCAGGGTGCGACTGCGGTCGTGTCCGGAGCACGACGAACGCGGCAGAGTTCTGTCAAGCAAGCGCACCTTGCCCGGCACGGACAGTGGGGCGACGGCTGATCGTGCATCGCGCCAGCGGCGGCATACGCTTGCCGGTCTCGGCGCGTCGGCGCCTAATACCTGATTCTCAACAGACAGGAGCCGGGCTCTATCCGGAAACGTCCTATGAGAACCCTGTATTCCTATCCCGACCTGTTCGGCGTCGCCGATAACAATCCGTTCGGCCTCAAGGTTTACGCGTTCCTGCGTCTGCACGATCTCGAATTCGAGCATCGGCACATTCTCGACACAGGCACGGCCCCGCGCGGACAGCTGCCTTACCTGGTAGATGGCGCGACCACGATCGGCGACAGCGACGCGATCATCGCCTACCTCGACGCGCAGTGCGGGCTGCACGCCGATTCGAAGTTGGATTCACAGCAGCGCAATCTCGACTTGCTGGTGAGGCGAACACTGGATGATCTGTATTGGCAGATGAGCTATTCGCGGTGGCGTGATGATCGCTACTGGCCCGCTTTCAAGTCAGCATTGCTCGGGACACATCCCGAGATCACAGAGCAGAGCGTGGAGAGCGCGCGGGAGTACAACCGTCTGCGCTATCACTACCAGGGAATCGGCCGTTATCAGCCTGACCAGGTCTATGCGCGCGGCACGGACAACCTGCGCGTGGTCGCTGACCTGTTGGGCGAGAAGCCGTTCTTCTTTGGCACGGAGGTGGAGAAGATCGACGCGGCGTTATATGGGTTCGTCGCCAACATCTACTTCTACGAGATCGACACTCCACTGAAGCGCTACGTGCTGTCGCGGCCTGGCCTGGTGAGGCACTGCCTTGCGATTCATGAGCGGGTGCGGCGGTGAGCTAGCGCTCCTCACCGCAGGAGCGGCTGGCGCGATGTTCGTCGATTCCTGTCGTCGACGACGGCTCAGCCCACGATATAAAAGTAGGCAATGGTCTCGCTGTCGCCAAGGATCATCTTGAATGGTGTTTTCATCGTGTCCTCGAGGTAGCTAAAGGGACTCATTGCTCAACCAGTTCTTGCAATGACGAGTCTTGCAGCGTCTGGTGATCTTGGCTGGAGGCGCTTGGATGCCGCACGACTGGACGATGGCAGAGTGAACATCCGATAGGAGTTGCAGGGACGCGAGCTCCACTTCGTTGCTCTCACGGCCGATCCAACCAAAAGCCATTCGCACGGTATGCGGCGGCCCCCCTCTGTCACCAGGACGCTCATCGTCGCCGAGCCCCGCTTGACCTGGAACTCCGTCGCTCCAGGTCGCTGCGGCAGGCGATCGAACCTTTCGACGCGGTTGCAGGTTCGGCCCTGCATGAGAGCATTGCGCAGCAGGTATCGATCGGCCACGAGTTCCGCCTCCTGTTCCAGATTGTGCTGCCAGAACGTCTTGTTCGGGACTAGCGGGAATGATACGAAGTGCCAGCGTGCAGCCGTTCGTCACACGACAGCCCGGATTCCGGTTCTGGTAGACGTGAAACATCTCATGCACGATGAGGGATCGGTCATGTCGGATCGGCACGGTCGCCGCAGAGAAGTCCGGCTGCCAGGCAACGCCCGAGGCGGTGCCCACGTAGATGTGACCGTTGGGCGCCATCAGATAGCCTTGAATGCCGAGGAAGCCGCCATTGCAGATGCGCACGCGGTCAATGTTACGGATGTTCACGCCATTGGCGAGCGCGAGATTGCTCTTCTCCCCGCTGGTCAAGAGCCGGCAGCGCGAGGAGTTGGTGGTGAGCGCGCCCGCGAGCGCGGTCAATTCGGAGAGGATTTCAAACCCGCGAGCTTTGGGTAGCTCGGGATCGGCCGAGGACTCATGTTCGCGCGTGCCGCCGTCGCGAAGCACGCCTTGCATGATTTCCACGCCGAGCGTTTGCTCGATGACATTTGCGATGACCGTTGCCGCCGAGGACTGGGCGAGAACGGACGTGTCCTGCAGCGTCGGATCGAAGGCATCGGCGAGATCCTTGGGCACGTCGGCACTGCTGACGGGGCGGTTAGGCACGTCGGATCGAACATGTTTCCTGTGATTGGCATACCGTTGATCAGGAAGCCGAGCAGTGCGAGCTGCTGAAGCGCATACCTGCCGGTCTCGCGACCTCCTCGATCCGGGCTGGGGACAGCGTCCAGTAGTGGACATCATTCAAGAACTGCTGCACGGGTGATGTGACCGTCGTGAGCCCTAGAGGCGGCGCGAGGCGCTGCGGGTTGCCATAGACGATCAGCGGGTCGCTGCTTGGGATGCCGGAGACCAGGACGTCAAGAATGCCGTTCGAGCAACGAAAAGAAGGCGGCATCGTGCCCCAGTCGGGCGCGTGGTGCCATTGCATACAAATGTTAGGAGGAAGGCTCTCGGCGGGCGAAGTGGCGCGATACCATAGTTCCTTCCATGTTGGAGATCGAACAAAGGTCCGAGCTTCCGCAGCTTCTCGCAGCTTCTCTTCATGATTTTTCAGCGAGCGGAAGCATTCTTGAGTTTGTGAGTTATTTCTGTCAAGTACCGTCGAAGACGATGCTTTTCAGCCTTCGCTGATGCCAACACGATCACTTCTCGACCTGGGTCTACGGAGCAATAGGTCACCTTGGCAGGGATTGGACAACCCACGAACTACGCCGATGTCACAAAGAGGGCGGAGGTCACGTTCCTCTGAGGGCGCTCCTCCAATCCTCGATTTGTACATCGGACAGCCGTCAACCCGTTGACAATGCTCCAAGGCGATTGCAAACATGCTGTCCCAAGAGGCGACTAAAGACGGCTGACAAAAGTCCAGCGTTCCCAGCACTCGAGGGCGCAGTCTGGGGGTGCCTCGATTGATTCGTTGCGGGCTATAGTGCGAGATGAGCCCATCTCATGGCAGCGAACATGCAGGGTGACGTGAAGGTGCCAGATTGTTTTTCGTATTCAAAGGAGTGTTGCGATGAAAGCCTTGCGACTGTTGATCGGGGGTGCGCTGCTGATGGCAGCGTCGGTTTCTGCGCATGCCTATACAGAGTGTACCGGGCAGGTGACTCGCATCTTCACGGATAGTACGGTGTATGTTTGGTTCGACACCGGGCTCAATTGGCAGAAGAGCCCGTACTACATCACTTCCCCGCCAACGCCTGGGGAGCTCGAGCGTCAGCAGGCGGTAAAGAACCTGCTGGCCATGGTGACCACGGGAATGACGACCGGTCGCTCAGTCACGGTTCGATTCTCTGCGGACGGGGTCTCGTGCACGGGAGATCAGACCAACCTGGAAGTGTGGGGCGTATTTCTGAACGCAACCTGAGTTAAGACGGTGGTTGCTGTCCGTGCCGATATCACTCAGCCGGGTCGGTGCGAGATCATCCGGATGGAGCCTTAGCGGTTTACGTCGTGTTCGGCAGAGCCAAGTGACGAAAACCAATCGCGCTGAGAGGAAAACAGAAAGAACTCGCAACGATGCTGCTCATCGTTGACAAGTTCATGGGGCCCTGCAGTTTCGCATGTAGTCGGAGTGCTGAGACGAACGCAGTCTCGGCTGAGCCGAGCGAGAAGAGCTTCCTAACGGAAGGGAACCTGATGAAAAAATCGATCGCGCTCATCTGGACGATGATTTTCTGGAGCGGCCTTGCCGGCGCTGCCGGTTTTGATAACAGCTATCGTGTCCGCGTTGGACATTACAATGCGGACGTCCTGCCAGACTTGTTCGTGAGTTCGTCCCGCTTTACACCCATTGCGATCGACGATATCCAGGTGATCGTTCCGCCGCCGGTGCAGGACTTTGTTCTGTCCAACAATGGCAACGGCACGTTCTCACTCGTGACACAACTCTCGAGCACCGAGCGTGCGGCGGCCCGCAATTGGCCGGAAGCTGACGCGATCGTGTCAGTGCGTGACGTCGATGCGAATGGTTTCGATGATCTGAGCATTGAGGGATTGCCCGACATCATCACTGGAGCGTTGGATCAGATCGTGCACGCCACCAGAGGCCGTGTGCCGTTTCATGTCACCGCGAAGAATGCCAAGTTCGTGAAGTATCACGGTGACCTGATCCGGTGGATGCTGGATCCGCAGTTCTTTACGAATGTGCCGCTGAAGCTCGCTTCGTCACAGCCCGCGACGGCAAAATGGTTCGGATTTGTCAGAGATCCCCAGGACTTCAGCTCAGCCTATCAGCTGATTCAGCAGTGCAGGATCATCCACCCAACCAGGTCTTGTGGGTACGCCTACATCGATCCAGTTGCCACGTCCGCTGACCCGAAGGGATGCGTGCGCTCCGTCACGCTGTACGACGGTAACCTCCAGCCTGTTGGCCAAGATCCCAACCACGACGTCTGTCAGTATGAACTGCACGTGTACGACTATGTGCCGGCGAGCGTCACCTTGCAGGCAGATACGTCGGTGTACGATACGGATGCGCGGGAAACCGCGGAGATCCTGAAGCGACTTAAGGATGGGTGCCCGGAGGTTCCGCTGAACGACCTGACGGCTGCCACGGAACTGGAGCAAATCCTCGCCCGGGTCTGGGGTCAAAATGTGATCGACCAGGCCGGCGGGTTCGTCAACGTCAATAACAGCGAATCACACCCACCTTTCCCTGGAGATGGGTTGTTCGATACTTCCGCCGATACTTATCATCACTACGATGTCACGACCCCGCTGTGCTCGATCGGCCAACTCGGGTGTGACGTCGCCACCCAGCGGGCAATCCTTCGCTACTTCAGCTATCCAAGCTACAAGCTGCAACCGACGCCAACAGCGGTGAATGGTGTGGAGGAGGTGCTCGTTCGAATCACGATCGTGCCGGGCAACTTCGCACGCTACTACACCATCCCGGGTGGCTACATCACCCAGCGATTCGTTACGAGCGGTTTCTGGCTGGATGCGGTACAGAACGTTACAAGACCGGCACACGTCGTCTATCCTGGAACGATCTCCCGCACCATCACGCAGAAGGCCGGTGCTCTTCAGGTGTTCACTCATGGTGTCGGCATCAATCGACTTTTCTGCACGGTCAATAACACGGCGCTCGAACCCTTCATCCAGATGATCATGGGATTCTCGAATGATGTATTCGGCGCCGCCGCATTCCGTGCGCTCGATCGCGAAATGAAGCGGTACTACCAAGACCATCCACTTGGCCCACCGCAGCCTGCTGGGGCGATGCAAAAGCCGGCACTCACGCCACTGACGGGCAGCAGTGGAATGACATCCGACTGAGACCGAATGTCAAAATGGACAACGTCACTGCTGCGCCTCGAGCTCATGGTCTGTTTCGGCCCCAACGCCGGCTACCTGCTGGCCGGCGTGGTTTTGGTACCCCATCAGCTGAACTTGGCTATCAGCTACAAGCTTGCGGGCGCGTGGCTATCGGTTGCGTATTATCTGGGCGTCGTTTGCCTGCTCATTGGCGTGTGGTATCTCTGGAAGTGGATTCGGCATCGCCAGCGCGGACCTTCGTCATGGGCGGTCATTTGCATGCTCTGTGCTGGCCTGGTCGCCGTTTCACTCGGCCCGGTAGGAACGTTCGCTCACGGCAATTTTGAGGATCTCGGAGTCGCGCTGCCGGCGATTTTCGTCGGATTGCCAGTATTGGGTGTCCTGCACCTTGGCTACTTGGCGCGAGACTATCTGTTTGGCTCTCTCGCTTAGGCGCAAGTTGCATCGACTACCAGCGCCGGCATCCGTCGCGTGTCGATAACAATGTCAGGTATAGGTGGAGGCTTACGATGGCTACAATCTCGCTCGGACAGCAATGGCGATAGCTATGTTGGCTCTGGCGTCGACTACGCATGCAACCGAGGTTGGCTTTTTCAATCTTGTTGTGGAACGGATCCTGTTGAAATCCGACACCAGCCAGAACGTTGGACACCGCGGGGAGGTATGGGTCAAGGTGAATAGCTCGATTGCGGCCATCGGGCGTTCGGCAAGCAATTGGTAAAGCGAACATGGCTATCTGGTCGTTGCGTACGCCAACGATGAACACCGCACCCAGATCGTTGCTGGGTTGATGGCCGCGAAGGCAACTGGAGCACAAATCAGTGGGGCATTGGACGGATCGAAGAAGAACGTTAGTGGCATTTGCACGCTGACGTGGTATGAGATCCAGTAACCATCCAGCAGGTTCGGCTCGGTGTGTGGGTCGGTGACCCGCCTGTGAGTAAGATCACTTGGCGGCAGGGTGTTTTCCACTGGGTCGCATTCGTCGCCGGCATCGGGATGGTGATCATGGTCGCCGTGTTCCTTGCGAGGGAGCGTGCGTGGTGTCACTGGCTCCCGCGTCATGCCCGGTCGATGTACGCCAGCATTCGATTGAACATACCGGATGAGGAGTGGGGCAGGTTTCGTGCCGTGCTTGCGGATATTGGCCGCGATACGCAGCTCTCTATCGAAGACCGTAGCCAGTCGAGTCAGTCCGGCGTCGACGTTCTCGACATGAGTCTCTGCGCAGCAGATGGTCGCGCTCTGCTCGTGATCGAGTACCCCTCGGTCGGTTCGGCTCCAGAGTGTCGACGCGACTGCGGAGTAGCGGTGTTCGTCTACGGACGAGCAGAAACCGCGCAGCCGTTGACACCCTCCAAGTCTCGCGACAGCTGAGCGAGACATGGCCGGGACGGACGGGTGACCGCGCAGGTGCATTCGCGTTAGAAAATCACCAGTCGATTGCGATTGGAGACAGGCAGCGATGTGCCGCCCGGCCACTCTCCGGGCGGCGCTTCTGTTCAAGCCATCCTCACATGCGAGTGCGCAACCCGAGCGTCACCAACCGCCCGACCGGGTTGGACACGAAGCCGTTGTAACCCCAGCCCGTGGCATTGCCGAAGATGCCGCCGGTGTTGCCGTTATAGAAGGGCGGCTCTTCATCCGTGAGATTGCGCACGTTCAGCGACAGGATCCAGCCTTTGAAGCGGCTGTCGTTGCCGAACATGTATTGAGCATTCAGATCGAACGTGTTGTCGGCGTCCACGTCATCGCCGCCGCCGATCGGGACGCCGGCTTCGACGACGATCGGATTGATGGCGCTGGAGGACCAGTTCTTGTAACCGCCGGTGTGGTTCCAGAACAGGTCGACCGAGAGGCCGTTCATCATCGCCATGCCGAACTGCGCGCGATTCTTGAACTTGACCGAGGGGAAGGTCGTGTTGAAGCCCGACGTGTTGAGAATATCGAACTCGGTGCCGCCGCCGAAGTTCTGAGTGTATTTCGTGAAGTAGGACGCCGAGCTGCCGACGTTGAAATCGATGTCGCCGATGGAGAAGTCGTAGGTGAAGGTCGCATCGATGCCTTCGAGCAGCAGATTCAGCGCGTTGCGCGAGCTTTGGTCGATCATGTAATACACCACCGGCGGTACCGCGCCGTTGATGGTTGCGCCATTCGCGACGTTGGCGAACTCCAGGATCTGAGCCTCGGTGCAGCCGCTCGGGCAGATGGTCAGCAGGTTGTTGAGTCCACGGCTGTTGACGATGGCGGTAGGGCTCGGCGAGCTGACGCCGCCGATGAATTTGTTGTGGAAGAACGTAACGGAGCTGGTGAAGCCCGACAGCCACTCCGGCGCGAAGTCGAAGCCCACGGACCAGCTGCGTCCCTTCTGCGGCACCATGTTGCTGAAGCCGCCGCCGAGTTGTCGGCGCATGGCCAGATTGCCCTGGCCGATCGTGCACACGTCCGAGGAGGCCGTGCAGGGGTGGTTGGTGTTCTGTAGCACGGCGCCGGGCACGTTCACGACCTCGGGATAGTTCGCGACGGGCACGTTGATGGTGCCAGTGGGGCCCACGCTGCCGGATGCGTAGAGATAGCCTTGCGATGGATCGCCGATCACGGCCAGCGGCGGGGCGACGAACGCGCTCGCCCAGTTGGCGCGCAGGCGGAAGCCCGGAGTCAGGTCCCAGTTGAACGCGTACTTGGGATTCTTGGTGTCGCCCACGTCGGAGTATTCGTCGTAACGACCCGAAATGTTCAGATCGAACTGGTGCACGAACGGAATGCCCATCTCGGACGAGATCACTGGCAGCAGCACTTCGGCAAAGGCCGATTTGACGTTGCGGTCGTAGTTATAGACACGGAAGTTCGAGCCGGTGGTCGTCGGGCCGGTGTTGTTGCTGCCGGAAATCTTCTGGGTCTGTTCGTGCCAGAAGTACTCGGCGCCCACCGCCACCTTCACCTCGCCGGCGGGCACGTTGAACACCGGACCTTGGAAGGTGAGTCGCGTCTGGTTCGTCGTGTTGAAGTTCGTGTTTTCAGTGTTGGCGGAATACAGCTGCCGCATCACTGCAGGCGAGGTGAGATTCGAGCCCAGCGGATTCCACACGTCGAGCGCGTTGCTGGTCGTGAGTGGAAGATTGAGTGCGACGACATTCTGACCGGCAATGTTCGAGGCCGTGGGGCTGCCGTTTGCCTGTGCCGTACCGTTCAGTGCAAGCAGCGCGCAGGCGGTACAGAACGTATTGATGGCGTTGCCAGCGGAACGGTTCCATCCCAAGCCGTCCTCGAGCGACACCGACCAGTCGTTGCCGAGCTCGTAGGTGACGTTGAGCGTGGCGTACGCAACGTCCGCCTGGGTTTCAGCGATACCGTAGTTGCCATCCTCACGCAGCGCGAGCCAGGTGATGCTTTCCCGATTCGCATTCGGAGCGCCCGCCGGTGCTCGGAAGAACGGATTCTGCTGGCCCGGCACGCCCTGGCCGGGGCCGAAGGCGGTGGCGCTGGTCAGGCCGCCGGGCGCCTGCGCGGATTCGGAGCGCTGCCGGTTGAAGTTCACCATGCCGACCACGGTCAGGCGATCGTTGAACTCGTTCACGACCTTCATCAGGCCGTTCAAGCGATATTGCTCCGGCACGAGCGTGGCGTAGATGGAGTTGTTGCACGGCGCGTTGGTCGGAGTGTTGGGAACAGCCGAGGTCGCATCCGGTGAGAGGAACACGCCGGAGGGCGTGGCGCCGCTCGAAACGCCAGTCACGGTCATGGTCGACGGACTGCATTGAAAGCTGTTGTTGTTCGAGCCGACCGGGCGATAGTCGCCGCGACTGGTGAAGGGGCGATCGCGCGCCATCAGCTCGCTGGAATTGCTGTACTGGCTGGCGAAGTACACGCCGCCGGTCTCCCAGGTATGGCCCCAGATCATGTTCAGATCCAGGGTGTCGTAGCTGTCGGCGGAGCCGTAGGAAATGTTGCTTTCGAAACCGTCGAAGGTGCGCCGGGTGATGAAGTTCACCACGCCCGCGACCGCATCCGAGCCATAGACGGACGAGGCGCCGTCGGCGAGCACCTCGACGCGTTGAATCGCCGAGATCGGGATGATGTTCGGATCGGACTGATTGAACTGTGTGCCGCCGCCTGGGATGCGCAAGCCATCAGCCACCACCAGCGTGGTATTGGACGAGGAGCCGGCGAGGCTGTGGATCTGGGGAGAGTAATAAGAGAACACGTTCTCGCCCTGAGCGAGCGAACCCGAGGTCGAGATCGCTGGCACGGTATTGACCAGCGTCGATAAGTTGATGGCGGCGGTCTTCTCGATCGTGTCCTGGCCCACGGCCACCATGTTGGAGCCGACCGGGACCGCGCCACGGATGCTGGAGCCGGTGACGAGCACGGTCTCGAGCTGCTCGCTCGCGCCGGCGCCCGAGGTGGGCGTCGCGTCGCTTGCGGCTTGTTCCTGGGCGAGTGCCGGGCCGGCCGAGATCGATGTGGCCGCGAGCACTGTAAGGACCGAGGCACGAAGTAAATGAGATGCAGGCATGTCGAGTCCCCCTGTGTGAACGTTTGTTGTGGGTGCTTGAATGGAGGCGTCTGGCGACGCCTCGGCGAGAGCGACGTTCAGTGGCTTTCCGGCGCCTGGAAGTTGTGCATTCCATCCGGCCGCGGGTTGATGGCGAGGCGCGTGGCCATGCCGGTGCCGCCGAAGCTGGCGCGGTGCCAGCGGCCTTGCGGCGCGTACACGACGTCGCCGGCCTCGGCGGTGAAGAAGGGAACCCCTTCGATCTGGTAATCGATCTTGCCTTCCAGAATCAGCCAGAACTCGGAATAGCCGACATGGAAATGGCCGAGATTGGTCGCCGGCGGCGGCGGCTGGCCCGGGCCACGAATCATGTTCGCGAAGGTCTTGTCGTCCTTGACGAAGGGGCCGCCGCGCCCGTTGGCGTTGACCACCTCCTTGAGGAAGTCTAGGTAGGGTTTGTTGATCTCGTCGTAAGCGCCGCGGCCCGTGTAGCTCACCTTCAAATACTTCTTGCCATCGAGCGGCGCCGGCGTGGTATCGATGGGATAGAGCGGCACGGCTTGCGCGCCGGTGACCTCGAAGCGCAGCGAGGGTTCGGAGCCCTCGGTGTCGATGCTGTACGGCGTGCGATAGGGCACCTGTACCATGAAGCCTTTAGTGGCAATGAAAGGCTCCTGGCCATCGATGCTCACGCGCATGCGGCCCGATTGCACGATCCAGAACACCCGGTCGTCGGCGAAGAACTGCCGCGGAGTCTTCTCGCCGGGGGCCATGCTGATGTAGCGCGCGACGAAATCCCGATCGCTGACGATGGCTTCCTGCCAGCTGCGTTGACCGGAATGTTTCGCGAGGACCTCGGAGAGTTTCCAGTGCGGCTTGTTCGGCGCGGTCCAAGGTGTCGCTTCCACCGGCTGCGCCGACCAAGCGACGATGGGCTGCGGCCGCGATGGCTGTTGCGCGAGCGTCGCGGTCGCGAACATCAGCGATCCGGCCAGAACGCACGTCAGCTGCCGGATCATCGACGGGTCGAACTTTCTCATGCCATATCCCCCTGGCTCGTCAGGTATCAGCGTTGATACAACGGCATGGTGCCAGCCGTGCGCAACGCCAGTTTGTAGATGCTCGATGTGGCGGTGATGTAAGCCACTTTGCCCTGCTCGGCGAATGCGAGATTCGCGGCCACTTCCGGCAGCACCAACTGCCCGAGCACTTTTCCAGCAGGCGTGATGATGCGGATGCCGCCGGGGCCTGTGGTCCATACGTTCCCGGCGCTGTCGACTTTGAGGCCGTCCGGTCCGCCGGGTCGCCGCTCCTCGGCGCCGTATTTGATCAGCACGCGCGCCTTGCCGACCGTGCCGTCCGCTCCGACGTCGTACGCGTTCACGAATCGCTCGGGCCCAAAATTCGCGACGTACAGCGTTTTGCCGTCCGGTGAAAAGGCGAGACCGTTCGGCAAGGGCAGATCCTTGATGATGGGTTCGAGCTTGCCGCCGGCGTAGCGATACACGGCGTTGAACGACAGCTCCTTGGCGGGATCCTTATCCATGCCGAGCAGGCCGAATGGCGGATCCGTGAACCACAGCGAGCCGTCCGGTGCGAACACCAGATCGTTCGGGCTGTTCAACTTCTTGCCTTGGTAGCGATCCAGCACCACGGTGGGCTTGAGCTGCGCGTCGAGTCGCACGATCTTGCGTCCGCCTTGCTGGACCAGCAGCACCGAGCCGTCCTTGTCGGTAACCATTGCGTTCGAGCCCAGGTAAGAATCGGGCGGAAAGGGATCGAGGCCGCCGGCGTGCTCGATGAGCAGCTCGACTTTGCCACTGCGGTTCACCGCGAAGACTTTGTTGGCGCGCAGATCGGAGAACCACAGCCGACCCTCGCGCCACATCGGGCCTTCGGTGAACTTGAATCCCGTCGCGACGCGTTCGATCGGTGTGCCTGGCGCGATGAGGGCGTCCAGGGCCGGATCCAGTCGCTCGATGGGAGTGGCGCCGGTGTCCGGGGTGGCGGCGCTTGCAGTGGCAACGCAGGCCACGGCGAGGAGCCACGCCCATGGCGTGCGTAGAGTGGCGTTCATCAGACGGCGTCCGTGAGCAGCACCAGATAGCCCTTGTCGGCGACGGTGTTCTCGATCATGGGCCAATACTTCGCGTGGTCCTCGGAGGCGATCCATTTCTGGCGCAGTTCCTCGCTTTCGTAGGTCAGCTGGAATCGATAGTTGATGCTCTTCGCGGGCGCGGGGCCGCCTTGAATCACCTTGCGCAGCTTCAGCATCTTCAGATCGATGTAGCCGCGATGCTTCTGGGCGACGGGTTTGAAGTGATTGTGATAGGCATCGAGCATTTCCTGCTCGCGAGCGGGATCCACGGCGAGGTCGCAGTACAGGACGATGGGTCGCTTCGTTTCGCTCGCGGCGTTCGCCAACGGGCCGGAGCCGGCGGCAGCGCCGGCGCTGAAGTAGGCGAGAGATTTCAGCCAATGACGTCTGTTCATGAGCGTTCCTCGATTCATTGCTTCGTTGCCGAATCATTAGTGGCCGCGGATTGGGCCGTGGCGGTGGAGAAGTTCTGCGACAGATACTCCTCGATGATCTGCATTTCCTCCGGCGTCACCTCGGCGCCGCGGGCGGCCATCAAATCCATCACCTCCGCCCACTGCTGCGGTGTCTTGCGCCTGGTGGTGATCATGTAGATGTCGTGGCAGCTGATGCAGCTGCGCTGAATGAGCTCGAGGCCTTCGCCGGCGGGAGGCTCGCTCGTCGCTGGATCCGCCCAGAGCGGCACGCTCGCGAAGAGCGAGACGAACATTGCCAGGTGGGCGCGGGTTGTCGAACGAAACATGGGCGTCCTTCGCTTATGGGAGTGCGAACGTGGTCACCGTGTCGCTCTCGACCGGACTGCCCGCGAACCCACCGGTGTTGACGGCTGCAACGAACTGCTTGCCGTTCTTGCCCCGATACGTGATCGGAGTGCCGTAGATCGATGCGGGCAGCCTGAAGCTCCACAATTCCGCGCCGGTGCGGGTGTCGAACGCTCGGATGCGGTTGTCGTCCGTGGCACCGATGAAGGTCAGCCCACTGGCCGTGACGATGGGGCCGCCCGCGCTGATGCGACCGGTGTTCTTCAGGTGCTCGGGCAGGTTGTCGCTGACGCCGAGAGTGGAGCGCCACGCGATCTTTCCAGTGTTGACATCCACTGCGACCAGGCTGCCCCAGGGCGGTTGCTGGCAGGGCAGTCGCGTCTCAGGGTTCCAGAAGTACACATAGCCGTCCTTCAGACCCCAGGAACCGTCGGGTCGCTTCGCGAGCTGCTGTGGACTTGCCAACTCGTTGATGTTGACGATGAAATAGCCGAGGCGCGAGTCGAACGCTCCGCCGCCCCAATCGATGCCTCCCAGGCTGCCGGGAAAGCTCGCGACAGCGGCGTCGCCCCGCAACGGCTGAAAAGCGCGACTCTCGACGATGTTCTTTTCGCGGATCAGTTGCTCGCAGTAGGCCCGGTGTTCCGGCGTGAGATCCGCAAGATCGGACATCTTGAACTCGAGTCGTGCGAGCGGTGGCGGAGCGACCGGCATCGGCTGCGTGGGCCAGGGGGCTTCATCAGGAATGTCCGTCTCCGTCGGCACCGGCACTTCCTTGACCTCGTAGAGGGGCTCGCCGGTGACCCGGTCGAGCAGGAACAGCATCGCGGTCTTGTTCATGACCGCGATTGCGGGAACGGTCCTGCCGTTCTTTTTCACGTCCACGAGCGTGGCGGCGGGCAGATCGAGATCCCAGATGTCGTGATGCACGGTCTGGAAATGCCACAGATACTTGCCGGTGGCGGCCTCGACCGCGACGATGGAGTTGCTGAAAAGATTGGCGCCTTTGCGATCGCCGCCCCAGCGATCGAACGCCGGCGCGCCGACGGGCAGGTACACGATGCCGCGCTCCGCATCGAGCACCAGCGACGTCCACACATTCACGCCAGAACGTTTCTTCCAGCTGTCGCCTTCCCAGGTGTCGTGGCCAACTTCACCGGGCCGGGGCACGGTGTGGAATGTCCACACGAGTTGACCGGTGCGCGCATCCCAGGCGCGCACGTCGCCCGATGCGCCCAGCGACGGCGTTTCCTGCACGCGCGAGCCGGTGATCACGAGATTCTTATAGGTCAGCGGCGGGGAGCTCATGCCCAGCGGCGCGCGGGGCGAGCCATTCATCACTTCGGGAGTTTTCATGTCGACGAGGCCGGCCTGACCGAAGCTCGCGATCGGCTGGCCGGTGGCCGCGGACAGCTTGATGAGCTTGCCGCTGCGAGTGCCGAAGAAGATCGCGGGCTCCGCGTCGTCCATGCCCGGCCAGTACTCGACACCGCGTGTGGAAGGCTGATCGTGATTCGGCAATTCGTAGACCCACAGCTCGCGGCCGGTGTCCGGATCCAGCGCCACGACTCGTCCGTACGGCGTCGATACGAACATTCGCCCGTTCACCACCAGCGGGGTTGCCTCCGACGGAATGAAGCGGCTGCGACGGATCGGTATCTCGGCGCCGGAATCGCTGGAGGGCGGCTGCGGTGTCGTGCTTGCCGGGCGCATGTGATACGTCCAGGCAACCTGCAGTTTGGCAACGTTGGCCGGCGTGATCTGGTCGAGGGGTGAAAAGCGCGCGCCGCCGGCGTCTCGATGATAGGTCGGCCAGTCGACCGAGACGGGCGTGCTGGTGCACGCAGTCATCAGGGCGCCGATGGCGGCGGTGACGATCGTTCGCTTCATTGTTGTTTCCGTGGGGGCCGAGGCTGGTGGAGCAGGGCGGTCTTTGCCGCCATATCGCGCGCGACGCCGACGATCATCAGCTCCAGTGGCGCGGCGCTGTCGTTACTGAAGGATTTGGATTCGTCGAGCTCGATCGCGATGGCGTCACCGCTGCGCAGGGTGGCGCGTTCGGCGCCGACATTTACCGTGCCAGTGCCGGCGATGACGTAATACATCTCGCTCATATCCGCCAGGCGCTCCGGCCCGACGCTCGTGCCTGGCGGCAGTAGCAGGTGATCGACGTAGGACCAGGTGGTGAAGAACACGCTCGGTTCGAGCACGCGGCGATATTGAACGCGACCCTTGCCCCCGTTCTTCGCGTCGATGGGCTTCAGCAACGCGCGATCGAGCCGCATGGAAATGAACTGTGGCACCGGATCGAGCGGCACCCCCACGCGCGGGTCGCCAAGATCGAATGCATCGTAGGTCTTCGAGGTGCCGACGTTGATGTTCAGCCACTGCACGGGTCGATCGGTCGGGTTGTAGATTGCATGCGACTGGCCCTGTCGGTTGGGGGCGCCGGCCGGGCCCTTGAGCAGGGAAGTGCGGCCGTTGATCGTGAATTCGGCTTCGCCATCGAGGATGACGAACATCTCTTCGCAATAATTGTGAAAGTGCTGGCCGATGCCGCTGCGGGGCTGGATCACGCCGCGATGAAGAAAGATCAGATTGGTGCTGAGGGCATCGGTGCCGAGCAGCGCACCGAAACTCATCGAGCCCGCGCCACCGTGCACGCCCGTCAGTGCGCGAAAGCTCGCCGGATCGGTGTGGGCGATCCGTTGTTCCAATGGCGCGTCGGCCGCAAACGTCGCGGCGGACACGAGCAGCGATGCAATGAAGGCCCGGCTGGTCACGCGCTCTTCCCCCTTGACCGCGAATCTGCGTCCGCGGCGTTGTTGTCCCATACCATATCCGATAGCATATACGATATGATAGCCCCGGCAACAAAAGTACGACAGTTGGCTCGGCCCGCCGGCATCCCGGTGCGCTACTTATTAGTGTTCGTGCTGTTTCTTCTCAGCACGGTCGCCTTCCTCGACCGCACCAACATTTCCATTGCGGGCGTGGCACTTGCGCAGGAGTACGGCCTGAGCCAGATTCAATTGGGCTGGGTCTTCAGCGCATTCCTGATCGGGTACGCGGGATTTCAGATTCCCGCCGGCTGGCTGGCGGTGCGCCTCGGACCAAGAAACATCCTGACGCTCGGGGTGCTGTGGTGGGGCGTATTCACCGCGCTGACCGCGATCGTTTCGCCGGCCGCAAGTCATGCATTGATTGCGCTCATCCTGGTGCGATTCGGGTTGGGAGTGGGCGAATCGGTGATCTATCCCGCGGCCAACCAATTCGTGGCCCGGTGGGTCCCCGTGCATGAACGCGGCAAAGCCAATGGTTGGATATTCGCGGGCGTCGGCGCGGGTGCGGGTCTCACACCGCCGCTGTTGACCGCGATCATCGAATCTCACGGCTGGCGCGCGTCTTTCTGGTTCTGCGCTGTCGTCGGGTGTATTGCGGGACTCATCTGGTATGTGGCAGCTCGTGACCGGCCCGACGATCACCCGCGCATTTCCGATGCTGAGCTTGCGCAGATTCGCGCGGGCATCGATGCTTCCACGCCCGCCGAGAAACCACCCATTCCGTGGCGGCGCATTTTTGCCAACCGTGACGTCTGGGCACTCACGATCAGCTATTTCACGTTCGGCTACGTGGTGTGGATTTTTTTCAGCTGGTTCTTTATCTACCTGGCGGAAGTTCGCGGATTGAATCTGAAGACCAGCGCGCTCTTCAGCATGCTGCCGTTCATCGCCATGACGGTTTGTTGTCTGCTCGGGGGCGTGATCAACGATGCCGTAGTCAAGCGCCACGGATTGCGATGGGGTCGCTGTGCTCTGCCGGCCGTGGCATTGTTGTTGACCGCGATCTTCCTGGTGTTGGGATCCATCGCCGACAGTGCCGGCGTCGCGACCGTGATCCTCGCTGGCGGGGCCGGTGCGATCTATCTTTCACAGAGCGCGTACTGGTCGGTGACCGCGGATTTCGCCGGCCCGCATGCAGGCGTGGTCGCCGGCGTGATGAACATGGGATGTCAGGTGGGCGGAGCCATCACGGCGTCGCTCACGCCCTGGATCGCCGCCGCGCTGGGATGGAAAGCCGCCTTCTTCGTGGCGGCGGCGCTCGCGGTCATTGGCGCCTTCGCGTGGCTGCTGGTCGATCCGACGCGGCATCTTGAAAAGACGTGATGACGAACATCGTTTCGCAGTTGAGAGGGACCGTGGATACATCGACTCAGAGCGAGAGCGCGAATTTGCCGCTGGCGGGAATTCGCGTGCTGGACATCACGCAAGTGATGGCCGGGCCCTTCTGTTGCATGTTGTTGGGCGACATGGGGGCCGATGTCATCAAGATCGAGCCACCGAAGCTCGGCGACTCCACGCGGCACTCGATGGGCTTCCGCCTCAAGGGCGAGGACAGTCCGGGTTTTCTCGCGCTGAATCGCAACAAGCGCAGCATCGCGCTCGATCTGAAGGATCCCGCCGATCGCGATGTGCTCTACGCGCTGGTGAAAACCGCGGACGTGTTGGTGGAGAACGCGCGCCCCGGCGTCGCCGCGCGCCTTGGCATGGACTACGAGGCATTGTCCAAAATCAATCCGCGGCTGGTCTACGCAAGCATTTCCGGATTCGGTCAGACCGGCCCTTGGGCGCAGCGTCCTGGATTCGATCTGATCGCGCAGGCGATGTCCGGCGCGTTGAGCGCCACGGGGCTGCCCGGACACGAGCCGGTCAAGAACGGCATTCCGGTCGCGGACCTGGGCGCCGGGTTGTTTGCGACCTACGGCATTCTCAGCGCGTTGCTCGGCAGAGAGAAATCCGGTCGTGGCCAGTTCATCGATGCCTCGCTGCTGGAAGCGGCGCTGGGATTGTCGGTGTGGGAGACGACCGAGCTGTGGGGCACTGGCAAATCGCCGCAACCGATCGGCAGTGCGAATCGCATGTCCGCGCCGTACCAGGCCGTACGCGCCTCGGACGGATACTTCGTCATCGGGGCGGCCAATCAGAAGCTCTGGCTCACGTTCCTCGAGGTGGTGCAGCGGCCGGAATTGAATTCGGATCCCCGATTCGCAACCAACGCCCTGCGAGTGACCCACCGCGTCGAGTTGATCGAGGCGTTGCGGCCGACGCTGGCAACGCGCACGGTGCACGAGTGGGTCGAGGCGTTGTTGGCCGCCGGCGTTCCGGCCGGTCCAATTTACAATTACGAGCAGGCACTCGCGACCGACCACGTAGCGGCGCGCGAGATGGTCATGGATATCCCACATCCCGTGGAGGGCTCGTTCCGCGCGCTCGGATTTCCGGTCAAAATGCGGGGCACGCCGCAGCGGGTGCGCTACGCGCCGCCTTTGCTCGACCAGCATGGCGATGAGATTCGTCGCGAGCTGATCGAACAGGGGCTGCTGCAATCCGACGGACAATGAGGGCTAGCGCCATGAGTGAAGGCAGGCTGGTTTACGAGAAACGCGACGCGATCGCGCAGATCTCGTTCGACAATCCATCGGCCCACAATGCGTTGACGCATCAGATGTGGTGCGACCTGCGCGATGTTTGCAGAGACATTGCGCAAGACTCCAGCGTGCGTGTCGTAACGTTTCGCGGCGTGGGCGGCAAGGCGTTCATTTCCGGTACGGACATCAGCGGCTTCGTCGGATTCACCTCGGGTCGGGACGGCATCGCTTACGAGCGTCACATCGACGAGTGCATGGCCGCCGTCGATGCGCTGCCGGTAACGACCATTGCCATCATCGAGGGCTGGGCCGTGGGGGGCGGATTGAACATTTTCAGCGCCGCCGACATTCGTATTGCGACTCCCGATGCGCGCTTCGCATCGCCACTGGGTCGAACCATCGGCAATTGCCTTTCCATGAGCAGCTGCGCCCGAATCGCGGGCGCGATCGGCGTCACCATGGCAAAGCGAATGTTACTGCTCGGAGAAGTCGTCTCTGCCCAGGAAATGATGAGCAAGGGCGTGCTCTACAACGTCGTCGAGGCCGGTGGCCTGGATGCGGCGGTGGAGACGCTTTGCCAGCGCGCCGTTTCGAATGCGCCGCTCACGACCCGCGCCAGCAAAGAGATGATCCGCCGCTTGAGCTCCGCGAATCTGCCGAACGTCGACGATCTGATCGAGCAGGTCTATGGCAGCGAGGACTTCAAGCGAGGCGTGCAGAACTTCGTGGCGAAGAACAAGGGCGTGCCGCAATGGAGCGGCAAATGAGGGCTTCGTAGGGGCGGCCACGCTGGATCGAGCGCGGCCGCCGCTTGGACGTTGGCGTCAGGTCACCACTCGACAGCGATGTATTTGGCTTCCGTGAATTCGCGAATGCCGTGATGTGATCCTTCGCGTCCGAGGCCGCTCTGCTTTACGCCACCGAAGGGAGCCGCAGCGTCGGACACCAGCCCGCGATTCAGCGCGATCATGCCGCTCTCCAGGCGCTCGGCGATGCGCAGGCCGGTCTTGAGATCGCCTGTGTAGATATAAGCGACCAGGCCGTATTCGGTGTCGTTCGCCAGCGCGATGGCTTCATCGATCGAATCGAAGGGAACGAGGACGGCGACCGGGCCGAAGATCTCCTGCTTGAGGATTTCCGAGCCTGGGGGCACGTCCTTCAGCACGGTCGGCGGATAAAAGAAACCGGGGCGCGACGGCGCGACGCCGCCCAACAATACGCGCGCGCCTCGTTTCACGGCGTCCGCGACCAGCGATTCGATCTTCGCCACGGCAGCCTCGTTGATGAGCGCGCCGCAGCCGGTCTCAGGGGAGGTGCCCTCGCCGAGCTTCACGGCCTCCATCTTGGCGACCAGCTGTCTGGTGAATTCCTCGTAGGCGCCCCGCTGAACATAGAAGCGATTCGCCGCCGTACAGGCTTCACCACCGTTGCGCATCTTCGCGATCATCGCGCCCGCGACCGCATCGCCGATGTTTGCGTCGTCGAGTACCAGGAAGGGTGCGTTGCCACCCAGTTCCATCGAACAATTCACGATGGTATCGGCGGCTTCGTGCAACAGCAGGCGGCCCACTTCGGTACTTCCGGTGAAGGAGAGCTTGCGAATCCTGCCTTCGTGCAACATGGCCTTCACGACCGGCCCTGGGTCGTCCGTGGTGATCACGTTTACGACGCCCGGAGGAATTCCGGCTTCCAGCATGATCTGTGCGACGGCATACGCGGTCAGCGGTGTTTCTTCCGCGGGCTTGAGGATGCAGGTACAGCCGGCGGCGAGGGCGGGGGCAATCTTGCGTGTTGCCATGGCTGCGGGGAAATTCCACGGCGTGATCAGCAGCGAGACTCCGATCGGCTGGTACATCACCACGATGCGGTTGGCGCCGCTCGGGGAGGTGCTGATTTCGCCTTCCAGGCGCACGGCTTCCTCGGCATACCAACGGAAGAATTCCGCCGCGTACATCACTTCGCTCCTGGCGTCCGACAGCGCCTTGCCGTTCTCGAGCGAGATCAGATGAGCCAGCCACTCGGCGTTGGCAACCATCCGCTCGAAGCACGCGCGCAGCAACTCGGCTCGCTTTCTCGGTGGCGTGGCGGCCCAATCGGCCGCGGCTCGCGAGGCGGCTTCGATCGATTCGAGGCCATCCTTCACGGTCGCACTCGCAACCGAAGCAAGAACTGCCCCGGTCGAGGGGTTGACCACATCGATGCGCTGGCGTTCGGCGCCCTCGCGCCAGCGATCGCCGATCAGCAGATCGGTGGGAATGGAGCGTCCGGCGTCGACGGGCAACAGATAATGATTCGTGGACTTCATGGCATCAGCTTGGAATCAGGCGTGGCGGAGGGCGGCTCGATCGCCGGAATAAGCCGCGGCAGTGATCGCCTGCATCGCGCGCAAATCCAACGGTCGCGGATTGTTCTTGACCAGACGCTGAATCGAAATGGCGCTCTCGGCGGTCCATTGCTGGCGGTCGGCGGCCAGCCCGAGATCTTTCAGCGTGCGCGGAATGCCAACGGACGCGAGCAATTGCGCGACTTCGTCGATGAGAATGCGAGACAGATCGTCATCGGTGCTGTCGGCGCCTCCGAGCCCCAGCATTCGCGCGATCTGGGCGAAGCTGTCGACGCAGGCTGGTCGGTTGAACTCCATCACGTAGGGCAATAACGAAGCGACGCCATCGCCATGGGCCGTGTGCGTGGCATTTCCGACCGGATATTGAATCGCATGCGCGGCGGCGGTTCCCGCGGTTCCGAACGCACAGCCCGCGGCCAGTGCGCCCATCATGAGATTCTCGCGTGCCTGCAAGTCCTTGCCGTTGACGTAGGCAGGGTAGAGGCTCTTCCAGATCGACGAGATGGCCAGCAGCGCGAAATGATCCGAGAGCGCGTTCTTGCCGACGAACACGTGCTGCAACGTCAAGTCGGCACTGGGCGTTCGCGCCAAAGCGGTGAAAGATTCGATGGCGTGCGTGAGTGCGTCCCCACCGGAGCACGCGGTCAGTGCCGGAGGACAGCTCAACGTCAGCTCGGGATCGCACACCGCGACTTGCGGAATGAGATAGGGGCTGGCGATGCCGATCTTCGTTCCCTTGGCGGTGTCCGCCACCACCGCAACCGGTGTCACTTCCGAGCCAGTGCCGGACGTCGTAGGCACGGCAATCAGTGGAATGACCGGACCGGGGACTTTGTATTCGCCGTAGTACGCAGAAGGCTCGCCACCGTGCGTAAGCAGCACGGCCACGGCCTTCGCCATGTCCATGCAGCTGCCACCGCCGATGCCGATGACGACCTCCGGCCTGAAGCTCGCGGTCTTGCTCACACAGTCCATGAGGGATTCGGTCGGCAAATCGGCGCGCGTCTGATCGTAGACGAGCGCCGTCATGCCGCGCCCCTGAAGCTCGGCGACGAGCGTCTGGATCTCGCTGTCCGCGCCCAGCCTGGGATCGGTGCAGATCAGAGCTCGTCGGCCGAATTGCTGGGCCACTGCGGCAAGTGCGCGACGTTGACCGGAACCGAAAAGCACGGAGCGAGGCAGCCGCATGGCGCCAAACAGGCTCATAGAAGTCCTCTCTACAATCGGGCGGCGAGGTCCGTCCTGAGAGTCATCCTATATCATATATGATAGAATTGCTACGCACGCTGGATGACAATTGCTATCCAAACCAGCGGTCAATGACGCACAGAGTTCCTCCATGAGCAGCGAGTCAAAGAATCCCCGAGCGGTGCCGGTGGCACCGTCGCCAGAGAATCCGCGCCAGATCAAGCGGGCGTCCGGCTTCGTCGAAGACGCCTACAACCGGATTCGTGAAGACATCACGTCACTGAAGATTCCCCCAAACACGCGCATCTCGGTGGACAGCCTGGCGCGCGAATTCGGGATCTCACAGACACCGATCCGTGAAGCGCTGAGCATGCTCGAAGCCAACGGGCTGGTGACCAAACAGCGCTTCATCGGTTACTGCACGGCGCCGACCTTGAACCGCAAGCAGTTCGAGGAACTGTTCGAAATCCGGCTGCTGATCGAGCCCTATGCGGCCCGCTGCGCGGCGCAGCGCATGAGCGACAAAGCGCTCATCGACCTGTGCGGTCTGGCGCTCGAAATGAATCCAGACCAGGCTGCACGCTCGCGCGCGCTCTACGATCAGTTCGCGGATCAGGACGCGGCATTTCACGAACAGATCGCGCGCGGGAGCGATAACAACCTGATCGTGGAATCGCTCAGCCGCCTGCACATTCACTTGCACATTTTCCGTCTGCGCTTTCATCGTGAAGTGACCAACGAGGCGGTGGCCGAGCACACGCTCGTCACCAAAGCCTTGCAGCAGCGCGACCCCGATCAGGCCGAGGCGGCCATGCGCGCTCACCTCGAAAAGTCGTATCAACGGCTCGTGAAGTTCACCCGCGACTGATTCCCCCCGTTGCTTTTCCCGCCGCGCCGGGCCTCTGGCGCCGCTTCGCCGGATTTGATACCGATAACATTTGACTTTTGGTATCGCGCACCGCAATCATGGCGATAGGATATAGGATATAGGCTCACCCAGAAGCGCCGTAACGAGCGTGATCGGGTACCGGAGGGGGAAGAGTGCAGCTAGCAGTCCGTATCGTCGCCGCGTTTCTCGGGTTCGCGGCGCTGTCGGTGGCGCAGGCGGCCACGACAGTGCTCACGAATTTCACACTGATCGATGGCACAGGCCGTGCTCCAGTTCCGAACGCTTCCCTGATCTTCGAGAACGGGCGCATTTCGTGGGTGGGCCCGCGCTCGAGCCTGAAACAGCCGAGTGGCGCAACCGTGGTGGATCTCGGCGGGAAATTCGTGATTCCCGGGCTCATCGACAATCACGTCCATCTCGGCCTGGTTCACGACCTCACGCAGGACATCAACTTCTACTCTCGCGAGTTGGTGGAGCAACAGCTGCGTATCTACGCCGCTTACGGCGTCACCGCCGTGCAGGTGCTCGGCACCGATACCGATGTGATATTCGACATCCGCGCGGATCAACGTAGAACGCAGCCGGATGTGGCACGCGTCTACACGTCGGGGCAGGGGCTGGTATTCAAGTCTTCCTACGGCGGCGTCGCCGGGCTGAACAAGCCTGTGGCGAACGTGGCCGAGGCGCGCCGGGCCGTCGACGAACAAGTCGCGAAGGGCGTCGACTTCATCAAGTTGTGGGTCGACGACGAGTTTGGCGACCTGCCTTCACGCATGCCGGCCGACATCAGCAAAGCCATCATCGACCAGGCGCATAAACACGGCCTGCGCGCCATTGCTCATATCTTTTATCTGGAGAATGCCCGGACCTTGGCGTCGCAAGGCGTCGACGGATTCGCGCACAGTGTGCGCGATGCGCCTGTCGATCAGGCGTTGCTGGACGACATGAAGCGGCACGATATCGTGCAGATGGCGGCCACGCTGAGTCGTGAAGCCTCGTTCACGTATACGAAGCTGCCGTTTCTCGACGATCCCTTCTTCAATCGCTCGATCACGCCGGCGGCATTGGCGACGCTCAAGAGTCAGGAGCGTCAGCAGAAGCTCGCCGCGGGCAAACATTTTCATCAGTACCCAGCCGTGCTCGACATGGCCCTGGCAAACACGCGTCGGGAGATCGAAGCCGGCGTGCGCTATGGCGTCGGCAGCGACAGCGGGCCCTCGGGGCGTTTTTCCGGGCATTTTCTGCATTGGGAGCTGCAGCTGATGGTGCAGGCCGGATTGACACCGCTGCAGGTGTTGACCGCGGCCACGAGCACGAATGCGAAACTGATCGGCGCCAAGGATTTGGGAACCATCGAGCCGGGCAAGACGGCCGATCTGGTGGTGCTCGATGCCGATCCCACCGCGGATATTCGCAACACCAGGACGATCCACGCGGTCTACGTAGCGGGCAAGTCCGTGCCCACCATCTGGTCGATCTGCACTGGCCGTGCCGCAAGCGAATGCAAGGGCGGATCCAAGGGTGGCGCACATGGCGAACGGTGATGCGGCCATTGTGAAACCGGCGGCCGCGGCGTCGATCGATCACGCCGCAGTCGTCGCACCCACGCGCGTGCGCCACACCGTCCTGTGGCTCACCGTCGTCGCTTACATGATCACCTATATCGACCGGGTGGTGATCTCGGCGGCGGTGCCTTCCATCCAGGAAGAGTTCGGCTTCTCCATCGTCACGATGGGGTGGATTCTCGGCGCCTATCAATTGTCGTATGCGCTGTTTCAGATTCCGGGCGGCTGGCTCGGAGATCGCTTCGGTCCGCGGCGTGCGCTGCCGGCCATCGTCACCTGGTGGTCCGCCTTTACCGCGGCAACCGCGCTCACCTGGTCGGCGACCTCGATGATCGTGTGCCGATTTCTGTTCGGCATGGGAGAGGCGGGCGCGTTTCCGATCGCCACGCGATCCTTGTCGCGTTGGATGCTGCCGTCGGAGCGGGGCTTCGCACAAGGCATCACGCACGCGGGCTCGCGCCTGGGCGGAGCGCTCACGCCGGTCGTCGTCGTCTTCATCATCGCTCACTACGGGTGGCGCGCGCCTTTCTATATCTTCGCGGTGCTTGGCCTGCTGTGGGCGGCGGTCTGGTACTGGTTCTATCGCGACTCGCCGAACGAGCATCGCATGGTCAACGCCGCCGAGCGCGAGCTGATCGCCAACGCGCTGGGTAACACCGCCAAACAATCCAAGATCGTGCCGTGGCGACGCATCCTGCGCAGCCCACAGATGTGGCTGCTGTCCGCGATGTATTTCTGTTATGGCTATGACATCGGGATCTTCCTCACCTGGTTCCCGAAATATCTGCATGCGGAGCGGCAGTTCGAGCTGCAGCAGATGGGGATCTACGCGAGTCTGCCGTTGCTCGCCGGCGTCGCGGGCGACATCTGCGGCGGCTGGTTCTCGGATCTCGCGTTGAAGCGCACCGGCAATCTCAAGTTCGCACGGCGCGTGGTTGCCATCCCCGGATTTCTGATTGCAGCGGTGACGATCCCGCTCGCCTGTCTCGCCAACGATCCACTCGTCAGCGTCGGTTACTTTGCGCTTGCGGTGTTCGGCATCGAGCTCACCGTCGGTGTGTCCTGGGCGGTGACCTTGGACATCGGTGGCGTGTACGCAGGCTCGGTGTCGGCGGTGATGAACACCTTTGGCAACCTGGGTGCGGCCATCGCCGCGGCGATGACCGGCTATATCGTGACGGCGAGCGGTTGGACGAGCGCGTTCTTCGTGCTCGCAGGTTACTCGTTGTTGGCTGCCATTCTGTTCACGCGCATCGATGCATCGAAGCGCGTCTATGAGGACGCTGCGGTGTCCTAGCGAGCGGTGACGCCGATTGGGGGGACGATGACTGAAGAGAACAATGCCGAGCCGAAGAAAGTGAATCGGCGCGCCTGGTTGAAACTCATCGGGGCCGGTGCTGCATCGGGCGCGTTGCCGCTCGGGAGCGCAGCCGCCGAGGACTCGATGGCCGGCATGCATCATGGGGCGCCCAAGCCTGCGAGCGCCGCCGATGAGCCGGTGCCGGTGTATGAATTTTTGAATGGCGATGAAGCGGCGTTCATAGAGGCGGTAGTCGACACCTTCATTCCGCCCGATGAAGTCGGACCCGGTGCCCTGGAGCTGGGCGTGGCCGTGTTCATCGATCGGCAGTTGAATTCGGGCTACGGCCGTGGCGATCGCATGTATCTGCAGGGGCCGTTCCTCGAAGGCACGCCGGAGCAGGGCTATCAGCTGCGCATGACGCCGAGCGAGCTCATTCGCAACGGCATTCTCGATCTCAACGCGCACCTGCGCGAGAAATATAAACGCACCTTCGACGCACTCTCCGAAGAGGATCGCGTGGCCGTGCTGACGCAGCTGGAGAAGCGCGAGATTGCGTTGCCCACGGTGCCGACGCCGATTTTCTTCAATCTGCTGTACGACCTCACCATGCAGGGCTATTTCGCCGACCCGCTGTATGGCGGCAACAAGGGCAAGGCCGCGTGGCGAATGATCGGCTTTCCCGGCATCGGCAACATGTATGCGGACAAGATCGAGATGTATCGCAACAAGAAATACATGAGCGAGCCCTTGAGCATTCAGGACCTGCTGTGACGATGGCTACCAAACTGAAACCTGTCGATATCGCGATCGTCGGCCTGGGCTGGGCGGGCGGCATTCTCGCCAAGGAGCTGGCATCCACCGGTTTGAAAATCGTGGCCTTCGAACGCGGCGGACCGCGCGCGACAAATCCCGATTTCATGGCGCCGCAGGTTCACGACGAGCTGCGCTATTCGCGCCGGCACGAGCTGATCCAGAATCTGCGCAAGGAAACATTGACGTTTCGCAACGATCCCTCCCAGCGAGCATTGCCGATGCGGCAGCTCGGCTCGTTCCTGCCGGGCGAGGGCGTCGGCGGCGCCGGCACGCATTGGTCCGGCTTGCATTGGCGCTGGACCGAGTGGGAGCACAAGATGTACTCCGGCACGGTCGCGAAGTACGGCAAGAGCATCATTCCGGCCGATATGAATCTGCAGGACTGGCCGATCGATTATCACGAGCTCGAACCCTATTACGACACGTTCGAGAAGGTGTGCGGCACCTCCGGCAAGGCGGGCAACCTGCGGGGCACGAAGATCGACGGAGGCAATATCTTCGAGGCGCCGCGAGCGAACGAGTTTCCGAATCCGCCCTTGACTCAATCGCACAACATGGTCCTGTTCGAGAAGGCCGCGCGCAACCTGGGGTATCACCCGTTTCCAGTGCCGGCATCGAATGCGTCGCGCGCGTACGTGAACCCCGATGGCGTGACGCTGGGACAGTGTCATTACTGCGGCTTCTGCACTGCCTTCGGCTGCGAAGCGAACGCGAAGGCGAGCCCGCACTTCACGGTCATTCCGCTCGCTTACAAGAATCCGAACTTCGAAGCGCGCACCAATTCCTATGTGATGAAGGTGAACCTGGATTCGAAGCGCAAGCGCGCCGTGAGTGTGACGTATCTCGATGCGGGCGGACGTGAGTTCGAGCAGCCCGCGGATCTGGTGATCCTGGCGGCGTACGTGTTCGGCAACGTGCACTTGATGTTGCATTCGAAGATCGGCAAGCCGTACGACTTCCAGCGCAACACCGGCGTGGTGGGCCGCAACTATGCCTATCAATCCATGGGCGGCGTGGGCGCGCTGTTCCCAAAGGACACCTACTTCAATCCGTTCATGGGGTCGGGCGCGCTCGGCACCTGGATCGATGATTTCAACAGCGACAATCCGGATTTCGCCAAGCTGGGCTTCATCGGCGGCGGCGGAATCAGCAGCGGCAGCAACAGCGGCGCCCCCATCGGTCGGCGTCCCACGCCGCCCGGCTCGCCGCGCTGGGGCAAGGGTTGGAAGAAGGCGGTCGTCGAGACGTATCACCGCATGACCAGCGTGGGCAATCAGGGCTCGGTCATGTCCTATCGTCAGAACTATCTGGATCTCGATCCGACCTATACCGACTCTTTCGGCCGGCCGATGCTGCGGCTCACGTTCGATTGGCAGGAGAACGAGTTCCGACAAATGGAGTTCGCGCGGGGCATCTGCGCAACCATTGCCAAGGAGATGGGCGCGGAGCAGGTCTTGAGCCGGCGCGATCGCGGACGCTACTCCATCGTGCCGTACCAGACGACGCACAACACCGGAGGCACCGTGTTCGGTGACGATCCGCGCACCAGCGCATTGAACAAATATCTGCAGAGCTGGGATGTTTCCAACGTCTTCGTGGTGGGCTCGAGCGCATTTCCGCAGAACGCGGGACGCAACCCCACGGGACCCGTTGGTGCTCTCGCGTATCGCCTCGCCGATACGCTCAAGAATCAGTACTTGAAACGGCCCGAGCGGCTGGTGAGTGTTTGAGTGAGGATGAAGGTGAAACGATCAGTGCTCGCCAGCAGCCTGTTTGCGCTGGCATTTGTCTCTTCAGCGCGGGCCGACGGTGACGCAGCGGCGGGTGCGACGGTCTTCGCCCAATGCGCGGCGTGCCACGCCGTCGGCGCTGGCGCGCAGAACAGCGTTGGGCCGGTGTTGAACGGCGTCGTCGGTCGGCCCGCCGGGACGTATCCAAGCTATCGCTACTCATCGGCTATGAGAAGATCCGGCCTGACCTGGGACGAGGGCACCCTCAAGGAATATCTGAAAGGCCCGGAGAAGCTGCTGCCCGGCACGAAGATGGTCTTTCCCGGCCTCGCGAACGATGCGGATGTCAGCAACGTGATCGCCTACCTCAAACAGCAAAAGGCGGAGTGAGCGTCGAGCCCGACGGCGGCTGCGGGTGGCGATCCACGCGCGAATGCGTATGATCTGGCGACCGGCAACACCATCGCGTCGAGGAGAAGCTCATGCATCGCACACGTGGAATGTTCTGGACGGCGGCGTGTTCTGTCGCGCTCGTCGGCAGCGCGCTCGCGCATCATGGCTGGTCGGGTTACAGCTCTGAAATTCAGACACTGTCGGGCGTGATCGAGGCAACCAACTACGGCAATCCGCACGGCTCCATTCAGCTCAAGACCAGCGACAAGAGCTGGGAAGTCGTGCTCGCGCCGCCGGCGCGCATGACCAGCCGGGGGCTGACGGCAGACATGCTCAAGGTCGGCACGAGCGCGACCGTCGAGGGCTATCAGAGCACCAGCGATGCGAAGGAATTGCGCGCCGAACGTATTTCCGTCGCCGGCAAGACGGTCGAGCTGAGATAACCGATCAAGCGTGAATCAGGGCGCCGCCCGCGGCTTGCCAGGCGTTTTGCAGGTAGGCCGTGTCGGCGTCGTTGCGCGCTTTGACGCCGATCAACACTCCGCCCTGACGAATCTCCGATTCGTATTCTTCCACGCGTTTCTGGGGTATGCCCCAGTTCGTCAGCACAGTAACCAGTCCACCCGCGATCGCCACCGCGCCGCCGGCGGCTAAAGCAATAGCAATCGGGCCAGCGAGCACCAGGCCGGGAAGCAACGCGGCCGAGCCAATGGCGGCGAGGGCAGGGGCGATGGTTGCCGCCGTGCCGCCTACCGGCCCACCGATCTTGGCCGCGGCCGGGTGTTTCTTTTCCGTGCTCTCGGCCGCCTTGTCCGCAAGGTCGCTTTCCACCTGATCGACGTTGAAATGTTTGTGGCGGGTTTCTTCGGACAGCACCAGGTTGATGTCGTCCCGGTCATAGCCGCGCGATAACGCGGCGTGATACGCACGCTCCACGTCCGCGGCGTTCTTGAACAAAGCCGTCACGATCGCTGCACTGCCAATCGAAGGTGCCATGGCTGTTCCCCCGAAAGTTATCGCGCCCGCCATGGACCCAACGCCCACCGCGATGGATCGTTCCGGCCGTGCGCAGCCCGGTGGCGGCGAGAGCTGTTGCCATCAATGATTTGTCTGAGTTATAAATCAGGCACCAGACGGGGGAATCAAACAATGAAGTCGATAAGAACGGCGCTCGCCACGGGCGTGCTGCTGATCGTGGGCGGCTGTCTGTTGGATGCGCCGGACCCAACGGTCGATCCCAATGCCATCACTCACAATGACCTGCCGGTGCACGATCCATCGGTGATTCGCGCCGACGACGGCAGCTTCTATGTGTTCGGCTCGCATCTGGCGGCGGCGCGCAGCACCGATCTGATGAACTGGCAGTTCGTCGCGAACGGCGTCGACGCGACCAATCCGTTGTGGAGCACGATTCCCGCCGATGGCACCTCGTGGACGGGTGTGCCCGGTTCCTGGGCTGCCGACGTCATCAAACTGAAAAACGGGAAATATCACTTCTACTACAGCTTCTGCGGCATTCCACCCGAGGGAGAATGCACGGGGCCGCGCTCGTATCTTGGTGTCGCGACCTCGGATCGCATCGAAGGTCCGTACGCGAATCAGGGCATTTTCCTGCGCTCGGGCATGTCCGCTGCGGAAATCGCGGCGGGCTATGGGCCGGAAGGCATCACGAGCTACGACCCGACCATCCATCCGAACACCATCGATCCGGATGTCTTCTACGACAGGCAGGGCAGGTTGTGGATGACCTACGGCTCGTACTCCGGAGGCATTTTCATTCTGCGACTGGATGAAAAAACGGGCAAACCCCTGCCTGGACAGGGCTATGGCAAGCACCTTGCCGGTGGCGATCACAGCGCCATCGAAGGCAGCTACATTCTGTACAGCCCGGAGTCGAATTATTACTACCTCTTCACTTCGTTCGGTGGCTTCGTTTCCACCGATGGCTACAACATCCGTATCGCTCGATCCCGCAATCCCGACGGGCCATATCTCGACGCTGAAGGTCGAGACATGGCGGGTGCGCGCGGCAACTGGGACAGCATCGCCCCCTATGGCGTGAAGCTGATGGGCGGCTTCAACTTCGCGGCAACCCCCGGGGATCGCGAGAGCTCGCGGGGCTACCTCTCGCCCGGCCACAACTCGGCGTACTACGATGCGGCGACCAAGAAACATTTCCTGATCACGCACACGCGTTTTCCGAACCGCGGCGAGGCTCATTCGATTCGCGTACACGAGATGTTTGTGAATGCGGACGGCTGGCTGGTCGCCTCGCCGCATCGCTACGTGCCAATCAAAGGTCAGAATATCGTCGACGCCAACGATGCGCTCGGCGATTACAGGTTCATCAACCTGGGCAAGGACATCAACCGCGAGGCGAAGCAATCGGTCTACATTTCGTTGAATGCCGACTACACCATCACCGGCGAGGTGACGGGACAGTATCGACGCTATTTCGCCGATCCCAATCGCATCAGCATCCAGCTCGATGGCAGTGACGACGTCTATGAGGGGCGGCTGGCGTGGCAGTGGAACGAGGCGGCGAACAAGCTCGTGCCGGTGTTCACGGCGCTCTCCAGAAAGGGCGTCTCCATCTGGGGATCGAAGCTCGAGAAACGCACGACACGGCAGGCGTTGAAGGACGTGGCCGAGAGCCTGACGCTGCCCGACACCATCAAGGCCGGCACACTCGACCTGCCAACCCGGGGCACGCGCGGCACGACCATTGCGTGGTCATCGAGCGATCCGTCCGTGATCGACGCCGATGGCACGGTCACCCGGCCGAACGTGGGCGAGGGCGATCGGGTCGTCACGCTCACCGCGTCGATGACCTTGAATGGCGTGACCACCGTGCGTCAATTCCAGGTCACCGTGCCGGCGCGCCTGCCATTCAACCGCGTCGCGCAGTTCAGCTTCGAAAACACCTTGGACGAGCAACTCGGCCGTTTCACCGCGGCGACCGCGACCGGCGATCGCATCTGGAATCTGGGCTCGGTGAGCTTCGCACCGGGTCAGCAAGGGCAGGCCGTGAGTCTCGAAGGTGCCTCGGGAGTGTTGTTGCCCGACGGCGTGATCGACAACTACGAGTACACCGTTTCGTTCTGGGCGAACCCGCGCGCACTATCGCAGTTCTCGACGGCCTTCTTCGGCGCGGTCGATGAGCAAGTCGATGCGGCGGGTGTGCCGTTCTCGAATCGTTGGATCAGCCTGGTACCGCACGCCTGGGACGGCAACACCATGCTCTGGAGCGGTAGCGAGGCGTGGTTCGATGGCAGCGCGGGTGAACGCATCTCGGAGAATGCCTGGACGCACGTGGCCTTCTCGGTGAATCGCGGCGTGGTGTCGGTGTATCTCAATGGCGTGCGCAAGTTCGGCGCGGGCACGCTCGCCGATTTCTTCAGCACTCGCCGGGGCAAATTTGCGCTCGGGGTGAACTACTGGGATCTGCCGTTCAACGGCTTGATCGACGAGCTGAAGATCTATGAAGCGAGCTTGTCCGCCGCAGAGATCCGTGGGCTCGACATCGATCAGCTGAGCGGTCCGCAACTGCTGCAGTCCGCGGCACAAATTCTGGATCTCGGCGACGTGAGTGCCGTGCAGTCCGACCTTCAGTTGCCGCGCACGGGGCCTTATGCGTCGGTCGTGAGTTGGGAATCGTCACATCCGACGGTGCTCAGCCCGACGGGTCGAGTGACGCGTCCCGGCCGCGATTCGCCCGATGTGAACGTCACGTTGACGGCGACGCTCACCTTGAACGGCATGCAGACGACCAGGACGTTCCAGGTGACGGTCCGTTCGCTCGCGCCCTCGCAGCCCATCGCCGCGTATGACTTCGAGAACGATCTCAGCGCATCGCGCGGTGTGTTCGGTCCGGGGGTGGTGATCGGCCCGCGTGCGGATCAGCCGGGCGGGATGGTGTCGTTTGCACCCGGCGCGGTGGGCAGTGCGTTGGCGCTGGATGGCGCCTCCGGCGTGCGCCTGCCGGATGAGCTGATCCATGATCACAGCTACTCGATCGCGATATGGCTGCAGCCGAGCGTGGCTTCGCAGTTCACCGCCGCGTTCTTCGGCTGGGCGAGCCCGACGAGCTGGATCAGTCTCGTGCCGCGCGGGCCGGGAGCCACGCAGCCAACGATGCTGTGGTCGGGGACCGCATGGTTCGACGGCTCGTTCAACACGCCCATCCCGGTTGGCGCCTGGTCGCACCTGGTGATGTCGGTCGACCACGGCACGTTGCGGCTGTACCTGAATGGGGCGCTGGTCAACACGATGACCGGGTTTCCGGATGTGTTCACGCCCGCCGCTCAACGGCAGTTCGCCATCGGGGTCAACCTTTGGGACGCGCCGTACACGGGCCTGGTCGATCAGCTCAGGATATATGACGAGCCGGTGAACGCGGAGGTCGTCAGCCAGTTGTATGCCGAGGGCGCCGGTTAGGCGCCCTCCGGGCAGTCTCGGGAACCAATCGACCGCACTGATCGCTCTTGCAAGAGGAGGGCCGTAGAATCTTCCACTGTCACTGAACCGGCGGAATCCCGATGCGTAAAGCAAAGCTGCTGTGCTTACCCTTGCTCGCGCTGCTGTTGAGCGCGTGCGGCGTCAACCCGGTGACGGGCAAGAGAGAGCTTCAATTCGTCTCCGAGGCACAGGAGATCAAGATCGGGGAGCAGAATTACGCGCCGACCCAGCAGAGCGAGGGCGGCGAGTTCGACGTGCTGCCGGATCTTACGGTCTACATCAACGAAGTAGGCCAGAAGCTGGCGGCCGTGTCGGATCGGCCGCTGCCCTATGAATTCGTGGTGCTGAACAATCCGGTGCCGAATGCCTGGGCGTTGCCGGGCGGCAAGATCGCGGTCAACGTCGGTCTGCTCTCGGAGCTGAAGAACGAGGCGGAGCTGGCAGCCGTGCTCGGTCATGAAATCGTGCACGCCGCCGCAAGACACGGTGCCAAGGCGCAGGAACGCGGCACCATCATGCAAGTGGGTCTCGCCGCGGCCCAGATCGGCGCCGCGATCAGCGATGTCGATGCGTCCGTCGCCAATCTCGCCGTGCAAGGCGCCGGCCTCGGTGCCCAGATGATCCAGCAGAAGTACGGTCGCGACCAGGAGCTGGAGAGCGATGAGTACGGCATGAAGTACATGAAGCTGGCCGGCTACGACGTGCAGGGCGCGATCACCTTGCAGGAAACATTCGTGCGCCTGTCGCAGCAGAGCGGCGCCAAGAGCCAGAGCTTCATCGAAGGTCTGTTCGCCTCGCATCCGCCCTCGGAGGAGCGCGTCGAGAAGAACAAAGCGACCGCTGCTCGACTCGGGGCCGGCGGCGATCTGGGCAAGGAGCGCTATGAAGCGCGCTTGCAACCCTTCAAGAAGATCGAGCCGGCCTACGACAAGTTCGAGCAGGCGATGGTCGCGGCCCGCAAGAAGGAATACACCCAGGCGGAGTCGCTGATCCAGGAGGCCATCAAGATCGAGCCGCGCGAAGGGCGGTTCCATGCGTTCCTGGGCGAGATGAAACTGGCCCAGAAGAAACCCGAGGAGGCCTTGCCGCACTATCAGAAGGCCATCGATCTGAACTCGGACTATTTCGGCTCGTATCTCGGGGCGGGGGTGGCTCAATATCAAACGGGCAACAAGGCCCGCGCCGAGGAATGGTTGACGAAGAGCGCCGAATTGTTGCCCACGGCGCCCGCGGCGTATTACCTGGGTACCATCGCGCGCGATCGCGGCGATCGTGCCAAAGCCATGGAACTATTCAGGGCCGCCGCCGGCTCGCAAAGTCAGATCGGACAACGCGCGGCCGCCGAGTTCGTGCGCATGGATCTGCCGCAGAATCCGGGCAGCTACGTGGCCACGCAAGGACAGCTCGATCCCCAGGGCCGAGTCGTGGTCGTGATCCAGAACCGCGCGCCGGCGCCGCTGGTCGGAATTCAGGTCACGCCGGTGCTCGTCGACGCCGGCGGTCGGATCGTGCAGCAAGGACAGCCCGTGGTGTTTCGTTCGGCGGTGAAGCCGGGCGAGCAAGCGGCCGCACACACCGGCATCAACAGCATCGGTCAGGCGCAGCTGCCATATCTTCGTTTCCGAGTGGATGGGGCGAAAGTCGCCGAGTGAGGCGACGTGTCGGCGGGTGTCGGTATCTCGCATTTCTCAGGCGAGGAAGCGTCGGTAACCGTGGCGTGCGATACGGTAGAGGGCGGGAGTCGTCGCATTGAACCTGGCGAGCACCTTGCGACGCAATTGGCGGGAGGAGTCCAGGCGCACCTGATCCAGCCAGCCCTGAAAACCAGAGGCCTTGCGGTAGAACCGAAAATATTCCTGCAGCTCGCTGAGGCTGAACGCGCGCCCGTTATCGCCATACTTGGCGACATAGGGCGTGAAGTCCGGGTAGAGCTTGCGCACTCCACCATGCAGCACGGTCTTCATGAAATTGCCGATCAGCAGGTCGTCGAATATTTCGTATTGGATGGCCGTCATCAGCGAGTGGCGCGGCGCTTCGAAAGTGATGCCGCGATCTTTCGGCCCGCCCAGATCCACGAAATGATCCCGACCGCCGACTCGCAGGTTGACGAACTGGAACTTCTGCCGGAGATGCTCGAACTTGTTGAAGTACGTGCGCAGCGAGCGCACGTCCTCCTGCTCGAGCGGGTCGGACCAGTTGTCCCCGAATTCCGCGGGCTCGCGGAATACTCTCGGCAGTGCCTCCATCGGCGTAGGTGTAATGCGATCGGCGGCGACATCGTATGAAAAGTAGCCGGGGATGAACGTCCCGCGTTCCCGCTTGAAGCAATGGCCGTGAGCCTCGAGCGGGGTTTCATAAGCCTCCGCCCAGCGCGAGTCGGTCCGCCCAAAAACGTGATGGCAGGAGAACGGGGCGGTATGCGTGGCGTCCCAGCTTCTCAGCAACTTGCTATAGCAATATCCCAGCGGCTTGCTCTCGCCCTGCAGCGGCTCGATTCGCTGCCCGTCTTCGGTGAAGAAATTGATCATGTCGGCCGTGCCGTAGCTGAACAGCTTGAACACGAACCGGCGTTTGAACGGCTTCGCGTGCGCCAGCAGCTTGGCCCGCGTGCCGAGCGCCGAGCCATCGTTCAGATTGATGATGAGGCATTCCTGTCCGAGCGCGATGAGCAGCGCGGCATCCTGATTCCAATCCGCAAAGCACAGGATCTTTACCTTGGGCGAGATTTGCAGCCAGCGGTTGTCCGCGAGCTCGTGAGCAAGGTAACCGGCGGCGCTCAGATCGCGAAGAATCCGCCTGCCATGGTGCTGCGGCACCAGCAGCGTCTTGCCTCGAAAGGCCGACAACGAATCCAGATTGAGATGATCGGGATGACCGTGCGAAACCCAGACATGGGTGGTCGATGCAAACGCCTCCAGCTGCTGCGCAGTGAAGCGATACGGCAGTACCCACGAGCCGAAGTATTGTGCTCCTTCGATCCAGGGATCGGTGACGAGCACCGGGATTCCACCGTCATAGACGACGAGTGTTGCGTTACCACACGTCTCAAAGCCGAGGTTCACGGGCAGACCTCCGTTCGGACGAATCAAACAGTCCAGTGCGGGCGGGTCATGTCCGCGGCAGCAGCATACGTGCAGCGACGTAGCTGATTCCATAAGCAAAAAGTGGCGCGTGCAGTTTGCTGCTCAATGATCGACGTTGCAGCGCCGAGTTACGTTCGAGTGATTCCGCGGTCGGAAGCTGGGGTACCTACATGCGAGCCGGCGCGGACTTCATGCGAAACACAAAATCGTTCTCTGGCCCCGCCTTGCGATGACACGCCGCGCATTGGACCGATGTTTCGGGCGGGGTCGTGTAGCTGCCGTCCAAGCGGTAGCCCGCGAATTCCCACTCTCCCGAGCGGTTCGCGCCGTAGGCTCTCCCGAAATCCTTGCCGCGTTTCATGACATCGACCCGCGTCACCGAGCCCTTTTGCAGCGAGCCGTTTGCATCACGCACGACCTGATTGTTCGCATCCCTGAGTGCGTCGCTGAATTCCATGAGGATGATCGAACCTTGTGGATACGGCAGCTTGTCGCGGCTGGTGACGATGGCGGCTTGCTCGTTGCCATAAACGGTGCTCACCCGCAGTTCCTTCTCGTTCACGATGACGCCGAGCACTTTGAAGCGGGTCGGATAGTCTTTAGGAAAGCCCACCCGGTCGGTGGTTGGCCCGACAGCCGATGGTTCTATCTAACACTACGAGCGAGGGCCTGGACCGCCAACGGCGCGGGCACTCGATGGCATCCTGCTCGCGAAGACACGCAGATCGACTCTCACCAGGCAGTGGTCCTATCATGCAGGCAGGACGCATTGGGGAACGCATGCGCTGGCCAATTACGATTCTGGCTTCTTTCATCTCACCGTTGGTGCTCGCTGGCCAGCAGCCGCCTTTGGCAAGCGTTCCGGCGGCAAGCCCGACGGCTGGATTCCAGAGTGTCGATATCGAAGGCAAGACGCTGCGCTACCACTGCCAGGGCGCCGGCAGTCCGACGGTAATCATCGAACAAGGGGGCGGGATCTCGGTCGAGACCGTGTTTTCTTGGAAGCAGCCGGTGGGATGGGCAGCACTTGCTCCGCGAATCGCGTCGCTGACGCGTATTTGCGTCTATGACCGGATCGGACTGGGGCGCAGTAGTAAGGCGGAGCGCCCACGAACCAGCTTCGATGTCGCGGATGAACTGCACTCGCTGCTCGATCGAGAACGCATCCATTCTCCGTACGTGCTCGCCGGCCAGTCGCTCGGCGGCATGAACGCTATCGCCTTTGCGAATCGCTATCGTGATGAGGTCGTTGGGCTCGTGCTGGTGGATTCCTCGCACCCTCAGCAACGGCAACGGATCAATGCCGTGCTGCCAGCGCGAAGCGAGGACGAGTCGGACGTAATGCGCGGCTTTCGCGATGGTCCAGACAGAGCGGCCATGGGAGGGGAATGGTTCGACTTCGATCGGAATGGAAGGGAGTTCGTGAACAACATGACTGTGGGCGGCATTCCCTTGATCGTCCTCACGGCCGCGCCGCAACCGCCCAGCGACCGCAACCCGTTACCGCACGAGTGGCAGCTGGTGATCGAGCCGATGCATCAGCAGCTGCAGCGCGAGCTCGCCCGGCTGTCCACTGACAGCAAGCACATCGTTGCGCAGAAAGCTGGCCACAATATTCAGCTCGATGAACCAGAGCTCGTGTTCAACGCGATCACGGACCTCGTGCTGCGCGCGCGGCGCGCTGGTTCGAAATCAGCATCGAATTGACGCTACCAGCGCTTTTCCGAGCATGCTTCAGATGCCGGCGTACCATTCATAACCCTCATCTTCCCAGTAGCCACCTTTGCCGCCGTGGATGCGCGCGAAGCTGTCCACCAGCTCGATGTGCATGAGGTATTTCGCCATTTTGTAACCGAGCTGACGTTCGAGCCGCAGACGTAGCGGCGCGCCGTTCGGGATCGGCAACGTCGCGTCGTTCAGCGCGTAGGCGAGAATGGTTTGAGGATGGTACGCGTCCTCCATGTCGATGCTTTCGTAGTACCTGGTTCCCCAGTCGTCCATGGGATCGGCGCTGTAGAACATGACGTAGCGGGCGTCGGCCAGAGGGTGGACGAGGGCGAGGACTTCGCTCAAGGGCGTGCCGGTCCACTTGCCGATCGCGCTCCAGCCTTCGACGCAATCGTGGCGTGTGATTTGCGTGCGGCTGCGCATCGCGCGCAATTGATCGAGCGAGAGCTCCACCGGGCGCTCCACCAGGCCATCGACGCGCAGCCGCCAGTCGACGAATCCGTTCATCGCGAGCGCACGATATTCCGCGCTGTCGGGATAGTCAGTGCCGTTGCTTCGAAACTCGGGGGATAGGTCCGCCTCGGTGAATTCCTGCGCGAGGGCCGTTCGCGAAGTGACGGCGTGCTGGACGTGCTGGCTCAAGAACTCGCCGATGCTCAACACTTTCGTGACGTGCGGATTGCGGGAGGCCGCGTCGCACGCGCTCAGCAAAACGCCGCCGCTCGCCATAACGAGTTGGCGCAGGAAGCGTCGTCTGGGCCAGTCAGCGTTGCTCATGTTCGATTCGATAGCGGCCGGTGATCATCGAGCGCAGGTTGTTCCAGAAGCCCGTGACGATCACCTCGAAGACGTGAATGAAGAAAAACAACACCAGCAACCAGGCAATGACGAAATGCAGCGTCCGCGCCGATTGACGTCCGCCGAAGATATCGACCCAGCCCGGCCACACGGAGTCGAGCCGGGGCGACATCGACCAGCCGGTCAGCACCATCAGCGGCAGCAGTACGAAGATCACCGCGATGTAGCTGAGCTTCTGCAGGACGTTGTAGCGCGTCGCCGCTTCGCCTTGCGGGTGACGCAGGCGCAGGTGATCGGCAATCGAGCGTCCGATGGAACGCCAGTCGGATCGGGTCGGGGCAAGATCGCGCGTCACATGATGTGTCGCGATCGAGAAGATCAGGTACGCCAGCCCGTTGATGACCAGGATCCAGGCGAAAAAGAAATGCCAGCGTCTGCCCATCGCCAGCCACTGGGTCCCGGGGATGGTCAGCCAGGAGGGAAAGCCGCCGGCCAGCTCGAAGATCGGACCCGCGCCGGTATAGGAGGAGGGGCCCCAATACAAGCTGGGATGGGCATTGAAGATCTGCAGTCCGCTCATCAGCAACAGGATCAACGCGACGGCGTTGATCCAATGCGTCACTCGCACCGTCAATGCATGTCGGCGCTGAATCACAACGCGCTCAGCACCGTTTTGCCTTGAGCATGCTCCCGCTCCAGGTGCATCTGCGCTTCGGCGACGTTGCGCATGGGGTAGACCGCTTGCACATAGGGCCGCACCTTGCCTTCATCGATGAGCCGCGCAATCTCGGCGAGCTGCTGCGCGTTTGGCTGCACCATGAAGCCCTTGCCGGTCGCATTCCGTGCCTGCGCCTTCTCCTTCGAGGGCTGGCCGAGCGTCGAGACCAGGGTCCCTCCGGATTTCAACACCGCCCACGAACGATCCTGCGTTTCGCCCCCGATCAGGTCGAGCACCAGATCCACGTCGTGAACGCGGTCCTCGAAGCGCTCCGACTTGTAATCGATGACCTGGTCTGCGCCCAGCTCGCGCAGGAATTGCATATCGACATCCGATCCGGTCGCCGAAACCTTCGCGCCCGCGACCTTGGCGAACTGAACGGCAAAATGGCCGACGCCGCCTGCTGCGCCGTGGATCAGGACGTGTTGTCCACGTTGCAGCCCGCCTTGATCGAACAGTCCTTGCCATGCCGTCAACGCCGCGAGCGGCGCCGCAGCCGCGTGTTCGTGATCGACGGTCTGCGGCTTGGGGACAGCGTCGCTCGCCTTGATGGTGACGTACTCGGCGTAGGCGTGCCGGCTACTCGGCAGCATCGCAAAGACATCGTCGCCGGTTTCCCAGTCCTGCACCTGCGTGCCGCAGCGAGTGATCGTGCCGGACATGTCCCTCCCGAGGACCATCGGCAGCTGCTCGGGTTTGGCAAATCCGCCAGAGCGAATCTTGTAGTCGACGGGATTGACGCTGGCCGCCTTGATACGAACCAGAACTTCATCACGCTCCGGCTCCGGGCGCGGCACTTCCTCGAGCTGGAGTACTTCTGGACCGCCGAAGGAATGAATGCGAATGGCCTGCATGGTCGCCATGATGTCCTCCTCGAACGTAGCATCTTGCGTGATGGCACGCGCCGACGCGATGTAGAGCGATCCAGGTGCTGTTCTCGGCGCTCGTGCCACGAGTTGAACGAAGCAACTGGTGTCGCAGGGCGAGTTACGCCGATTCGCTAGCAGCCGAGTCCTGGTTACGTACTAACAACACCGGCACGGGGGCGCGTCGCAGGATGTGCTCCGCGTCGCTGCCCATCAACATTCTGCGAACGCCGCGGCGGCCGTGAGTTCCGCAAATGATGAGGTCGGCATCGACCTCTTTGGCTTTCTGCACGATGTGCTCGCCGGCCGAGCCGCCCAATGTTTCGATCATCTCGGCTTCGACCTCGACGCCGGCCTGGGCCACCTTGTTCTCGCACGCTTGCAGCAGTTCGGCACCCGCACTGCGTCTGATCTGGGCGATCTGCTGAACGTTGAGTGGCGTCGCTTCCGGCGTCACCATCATCCAAGGTTCCACGACGTGCACGAGCCGCACGCGCGCCTGCAAATGACTTGCAAGGTCGATGGCCTCGTCGAGACCTTTCGTGGAGGCCTCGCTGCCGTCAACCGGAACCAGAATTCGTGAGTACATGGCGCAACCTCTCGTTGCCAGCGCGGCACAACGCGCGCGAAATCTCCTCAACCGAAGTCGGCCGGCGCGGCGTCGGAGCTTGCATGACACGCGTTAGACATGAGACTAGCCTCCACAGTGCGCGCGCCTCGTCGTTCGAGCAAGGGGGGCCTTGGTCCAACCGGACGACCACGACATTCAGGTCGTGAGGTCGAGCACCATGCGGCCGTCCACGGTGCCGGCGTCGAGATCCGCGAACACGCGATTGATGTCTTCAAGAGACGTGCGATGAATGTGGGTACGCACCTTGCCGTCACCGGCGAACGCCAGTGACTCGACCAGATCCTGACGAGTGCCGACGATCGAGCCGCGAATCGTGATGCGTTTGAGGACCACGTCGAAAATGGGTGTGTCGAAGTGGCCCGGCGGCAAGCCGACCAAACTGATCGTTCCCTTGCGTCGAACCAGATCGAGCGCCTGATTGAAGGCGGCCCGCGAGACCGCAGTGACCAGCACGCCGTGTGCGCCGCCGCCCGTTTGTTTGATGACCTGAGCCGCCGCATCGGGCAGCCTCGCATCGATGGCGATGTCGGCGCCCAGCGTTCTCGCTAGCGCCAGTTTCTCTTCCGACACATCCAGAGCCACCACGTGCAGGCCCATGGCCTTGGCGTACTGCACGGCTACATGGCCCAGGCCGCCGATTCCCGAGATGGCGAGCCACTCTCCCGGTCGCACCTCGGCCTCTTTGATTCCTTTATAGGTGGTGACGCCGGCACACAGGATGGGTGCGGCCTCGGCAAAGTCCAGTTGATCGGGCAATCGCCCGACATACATCGCCGCACCGAGAGCATACTCGGCGAAGCTGCCATTCACGCTGTAGCCGCTGTTGTGTTGTGACTCGCACAGTGTTTCCCAGCCGGTGGTGCAATACTCGCAGATGCCACAGGCGTCATGGAGCCACGCGATACCGACGCGATCGCCTTCTCGCAGCGTCTTCACGCGCGACCCCGCAGCGGCGACGATACCGGTGCCCTCGTGACCAGGGATGAAAGGAGGCGAGGGCTTCACCGGCCAGTCGCCCGCGGCTGCATGCAGGTCCGTGTGGCACACGCCACTGGCCATCACCTTCACGAGGACCTCATCAGGGCCAGGCGTCGGAATGGGCACTTCATCGATGCTCAGAGGTTGACCCAACGCATGCACGACCGCCGCTTTCATCGTGGTTGCCATCGTCGATTCCTCATGCAGTCGTTCGTTCCGGCTCGGTGTCGGTACGCTGAGTCACGGGGCCGATGCCGCGACTCAGATTGACCGCGGAGTTGACCAGCCCGATGTGTGAGAACGCCTGGGGAAAGTTGCCGAGCTGCCGTCGAGCGGCAGGGTCATATTCTTCCGCCAGCAGGCCCAGATCGCTGCGCACGCTCAGCAACCGGTCGAACAGACGCTGCGCGTCCTCGCGCCGGCCCAGCATGACCAGACAGTCCACCAGCCAGTAGCTGCACAGAAAAAATGTTCCTTCGTGTCCGGTCAGACCGTCTTCGGACTTGTCCAGGTCGTAGCGCAGAACAAAGCCGTTGACCGTCAGTTTGCGTTCGATCGCCTCGATGGTGGCAACCACTCGCGGGTCGGAGGCGGGCAGGAAGCCGAGCAACGGGATCAGCAACAGACTCGCATCCAGCGCGGTGGAGCCGAAGATCTGCACGAACGTGCCGACCTCGGGATTGAACCCATGCGCGCAAACATGCGCGTGGATCTGCTCGCGCAGGGCACGCCAGTGGTCCAGCGGGCCAGGCAGATTGAACCGCTCGAAATCCTTGATGGCACGGTCGACCGCCACCCACGCCATCACCTTGGAGTGGGTGAACTGCTGTCGTCCGCTGCGCACCTCCCAGATGCCTTCATCGGGTTCCATCCAGATCTGCTCCAGGTGTGCGATCCATTCGCGCTCGATCGCGGCACTTTGTTCCGGGGCACTCAGGCCCAGCTTTCTCGCCTGATGTAGTGCGTCGGCCACTTCGCCGTAGACGTCCAGCTGAAGCTGCGCGACGGCGGCATTGCCAATGCGTACCGGTCTGGAGTTCTCGTAACCAGACAACCACGGCACTTCCCACTCGGGCAAGCGGCGCTCGCCCGCGATTCCGTACATGATCTGATCCTGCGAGGCCTCGCCGGCGATGGCCCGCATCAGCCAGTCGCGCCACGCCACGGCCTCTGCTTTGAACCCCGCGTTCATGAAAGCGAGCAGGGTGAACGTTGCATCTCGCAGCCAGCAGTACCGATAGTCCCAGTTGCGCTCGCCGCCGATTTCCTCGGGCAGCGACGTCGTGGGCGCGGCGACGATGCCTCCCGTGGGCGCGTAGGTGAGTGCTTTGAGAACGATCAGCGAGCGCTCGACCGCATCCGCCGCGGGTCCCTGGTACTTGCAGTGGCTCACCCAATCCAGCCAGAAGCGTTCGGTCTGTGCCAGGGCGGCGCTGGCACTGATGGGCCAGGGCGTCGGATGGTGAGAGGGACCATGCATGATGACGAAGGGCACGGTCTCGCCGGCCCGAACGTCGAACTCGGCTTTCACGGTGCCATCGCCATGAGTGAGCGGCACTCCGCCATTGATGACGATGAGGTCCGGGCCGGCGATGGCCTGCAGCAGAGTCTCTCCGATCGAGCTGATCCACGGCACGGACAATCCGTAATCGAAGCGGAGCACCAGGTCCATCTGCATATGAACCTGACCGCTTTCTCCCCGCACGATGCGGATCAGCTCCGAGTGGCCATTGCGGGGAGGCATGAAATCGATCACGGTCACTTCGCCGTCCGCGGTCGCGAACCGTGTTTCCAGGATGAGCGTATGAGCTCGATATTTGCGACTCGTTTGTGTCACCTCGGAGGCAGGCGCGATCAGCCATCGTCCATTCGCCGGCGTTCCCAGCAACGCCGCAAAGCACGCGGGGGAGTCGAAGCGAGGCCAGCAGAGCCAGTCGATGGAACCGTTGCGGGCCACCAGTGCGACGCTCTCGCAATCGCCGATCAGGCCATAGTCTTCGATGGCAGCGCCCATGATTGCTCTCGCTCGGGGTTCGGTCATTGCAGTGAGGATCGGTCGAGCTGCACGACGCTCTTGATCCCGCCGACGTGCAGCAATGTTTGTGCGGCCTGCGTCAGCGGCACGCGTTCGGTGATCAGCTGGCGGACGCTCTGCGGGAACAAAGTCATGAAACGTTCGAGCTGATCGATTGCGCCCACGTAGTCGTTGCGGGCGGCGTTGACCGTGCCAAACACGACCTGATTCTTGAGCACCAGATCGCGCAGCAGTCGGCCGACGTCGACCTCCACCGTGCTGCCTGCGGCGGGGATGCCGGTCAGAATGGCCACCCCGTTGGCTTGGAGAGCGCGGGGCGCGGCCAGCATGACCGACGCGGCGCCGACGGCTTCGAGGATCAACTTGAACTCCCCGGTACGATCCACCAATGTTTCCAGCGGTTGCGTATCGGCCGAGACGAACGAAGCACCGAAGGCGCGCACCATGTCCGCTCGTTCGCCGTGTTCCGGCCCTCGCGAGTACACGACCGTTTCCAGTCCGTCCGCGACGGAAGCCATTGCGCCGAGCAGGCCGATCGGTCCCGCGCCGAGAACCAGCCCGCGTCGAGGCCCACCTTCGTAGGGCAGCCTGTCGAAGATGGCGTGTGCCTGGGAGAGCGCCTTGGCGATGACGGTGAGTGGTTCGATCAGTACGGCAACATCGGCCAGGGGCTTTGGAACTCGCACCAGGAAGCGCTCGTCATCGACCGCGTATTCCGAAAGAAAGCCATGCGCCTGTTTGATCCCACGCTCGGTGTAATCGCCGGTGTGGCAGAAGTCCGAGCGATCCGCCCGGCACGGCAGGCAGTCGGCGTGCGGGCAGGGACGACGGACCAGCGCGACCACGAGATCCCCGGGCTGCAACGTGCGCACGGCCGAGCCGACTTCGACCACTTCGGCCAGCGACTCGTGTCCGAGCACGAGGTAGCGTGAACCTTCCGGCGGCTCACCGTACTCGAATGCGCCGATCTCTCTATCCGTGCCGCACAGACCCACTTCACGCACTCTCAACAGAACCTCTGTCGGAGTCCGCAGGCCCGGCGAGGGGATGTCGATCAGTTCGAGCTTGCGCTCTTGAGGAAGGACTGCGAGAGCTTGCATCCTTTGCTCCAATGCGGCCGCGATCGAATGCTCGCTGGCAGGCTACTGCAGGATCGTCGCTGCTCGCACCATCACCGATTACCTAGGCCCAGGGGGCAACTAGGCATCGGGCCGCCCTGCGAGTGAGGATCAGGCGGTTCGTGTGCGATTGGAGTGGCCGTGGAAGCGAACGATGTAGGCCGTCGGCTGCGTAGTCAGCTCTGGTGGGACAACTCCGAAAATCCAGACATGACGGCGCTGTATCTCGAACGCTTTTTGAACTATGGACTGACGCGCCGGGAGTTGCAGAGCGGCCGTCCCATCATCGGCATCGCCCAGACCGGCAACGACCTCGTTCCCTGCAACCGGCATCACGTAGCGCTCGCGGCGCGCGTCCGCGAAGGCATCCGGGACGCGGGTGGCATTGCCTTCGAATTCCCCGTGCATCCGTTGCAGGAGACGGGCCGGCGCCCGACGGCGGCGCTGGATCGCAACCTCGCTTATCTGGGGCTGGTGGAGGTGCTGTACGGTTATCCGCTCGATGGTGTGGTGCTGACGACCGGATGTGACAAAACCGTGCCGTCATCGTTGTGTGCGGCGGCGACCGTCAACCTGCCATCCATCGTGCTCTCCGGCGGGCCCATGTTGAATGGTTATTACGAGGGCAGGCGCGCCGGCTCGGGGACGGTGATCTGGCAGTCGAAGCGCCTGCTCGCCGAGGGTCGAATCGACTACGCGGAGTTCATGGACCGGGTCGCCTCATCGGCGCCGAGCGCGGGCCACTGCAACACGATGGGCACAGCGAGCACCATGAACTCGGTTGCCGAGGCGCTCGGGATGTCCTTGCCAGGATGTGGAATGATTCCCGCGCCGTATCGCGAGCGCGCGCAAATGGCGTACGCAACAGGCCGGCGCGCAGTCGAGCTCGTGCGCGAAGATCTCACGCCAAAGAAGGTGCTGACTCGCCAGGCCTTCGAAAATGCGATCGTCGTCGCATCCGCCATCGCGGGCTCGACGAACGCACCGATTCACTTGAATGCGATCGCCCGACACGCCGGCATAGAGCTGACCAATCGTGACTGGCAGCAGCTCGGTGCGGATGTTCCGATGCTGGTGGACATGCAACCCGCGGGCGAGTTTCTGGGCGAGGATTTTTATCGCGCCGGCGGCATTCCCGCGGTCATGTGGGAGTTGCTGCGAGCCGGTCGATTGAACGGCGAAGCATTGACCGTATCGGGGCGCACGGTTGCAGAGAATGTCCGTCGCTGCGAGCCGACGGATCGTTCCGTGATTCGGCCTTTCGGGCGACCGCTTGCCGCGCATGGCGGAATGCAAATGTTGAGCGGCAATCTGTTCGACTCCGCGGTGATGAAATTGTCCGCGATCAGCGCCGAATTCTCGAGCCGCTATCTTTCCAATCCAGAAGATCCCTTGGCTTTCGTCTGTCGCGCGATCGTGTTCGATGGCCCGGAGGATTATCACGCTCGCATCGACGATCCCGCGCTCGAGATCGACGAGAGCTGTCTGCTGGTGATGCGTTACACGGGCTGCGTCGGTTATCCCGGCTCGGCCGAGGTGGTCAACATGCAGCCGCCGGCGGCTCTGCTCAGGCGCGGCGTGATGGCCTTGCCAACGTTGGGAGATGGTCGGCAAAGCGGCACCGCCGATGCGCCTTCGATCGTGAACGCGAGCCCCGAGGCGGCTGTCGGCGGCAATCTCGCGATTCTGCGCACCGGCGATCGCGTTCGCATAGACCTGGGCAAGGGACGCGTCGACGTGATGATCTCCGATGAGGAAATCCGCGAGCGGCGCAAGGGATTGACTCCCGCGGGCGAACTGCCCAGCACTGTGCCCAGGACGGCAACTCCCTGGGAAGAGATCTATCGAGCATCGGTCGGGCAGCTGGACCGCGGTGGCTGTCTCGAATTGGCCCTGAAGTATCGAGGGATCGGATCGATCGACGCGGTGCCCCGCGACTCCCACTGACCCGGAGCGAGCTCTCATGACTGCATCAGGCACGATCCTAATCGCAGACTACGATTTCGGGGACGTGGACATCGAACGTTCCATCATCGAAGGCGCGGGATTCAAGCTGCGCGCGGAACAATGCAAGAGCGAGGAGGATGTGATCCGCGTCGGCCGCGATGCCGACGGCGTCCTGGCGCAATACGCCACGATCGGGGCACGAGCCATCGATGCGTTTACACGCTGCCGCGTGATCGCGCGCTACGGCACGGGCGTCGATATCGTCGATGTGGACGCGGCGACCCGGCGAAACATTCAGGTAACGAACGCTCCGAACGATTGGTGCGCGGACGAAGTTGCCGATCACGCCGTTGCACTGTGGCTCGCCGCTGCCCGCAAGATCTGCCAGTACGATCGAGCGACCCGGCGAGACGAATGGCACTGGCAAACAGGGCAACCGATCTGGCGTCTGCGCGGACGCGTACTCGGCTTGCTGTCATTCGGCGCGATTGCACGCGGCATTGCCGAGCGTGCCCGAGCGTTCGGGGCCGAGATCTGGACGCACGATCCGTTCATCGATGCAGCGTCGATCCGGGCGCTGGGCGCGCATCCCGTCTCTTTCGATACGCTGCTCGAGGGCAGCGATTTTCTCGTCATTCAGGCACCGCTGACCGCAGACACTCACCATCTGTTCAACACGCAGACTCTGCGTCGCATGAAGAAAACTGCCTTGCTCATCAATACTGCACGCGGTCCGATAGTGGAGGACGCGGCTCTGCATGCGGCGCTCACGCAGGGTTGGATCGCCGGCGCGGCCTTGGACGATATCGAGGAAGAACCGGCCAAACAGCGGGAGTTCCGTTCTCGCAATCCGCTCTTCCAGCTGCCGAACGTGATCATCACGCCGCACGCCGCTTATTACTCCGAGGAGTCGATTGCAACCGTGCGGCGCATCGCTGCGGAAGAGGCCGTGGGAGTGCTTGCCGGCCGCGCGCCTCGCTATGGCGTCAATGCCGTGCACTGAGGAGCCGAGGACGGCTTGCTCGGCTCCCTAGCGCGGGTCGCTCTCGATCACTTCTACGATCCGGTCACACAGTTGCGAGCGCGTGAACGGTTTCGAGAGCAATGGAATCTGCATGAGGGCTTCGGATGAGGTGGGCGAGGGCATCTGCGCGTAGCCGCTCGTGAACAACAGGCGGACGTTCGGATACCGGCGCAGCACGGTGGCCGCCAGCTCTCGACCGTTCAGGCCGGGAAGGCCGATATCCGTGAACAGCAGATGGATATTGTGATTGCGGTCCAGAATCTTCAGCGCCTCCGAAGCGTCGGCGGCCTCGATCACATTGAAACCGAAGTCGCGCAAGGTATCGGTCGTGAAACTCCTGACCGCATCGTTGTCTTCGACCACCAGGATCGTTTCCCGACGCGACAGCCGCGCTTGTGACGCGAGGTGCGGTTGATCGGCTTCTGCTTCGAGTGCACCGACCTGGGGCAAGAAGATTTTTACGGTGGTCCCGTGTCCGGCGCGGCTGTAGATCTTCACGTGCCCGCCGGATTGTTTGACGAAGCCGAACACCTGGCTCAGGCCCAGCCCGGTGCCTTGACCGAGCGGCTTGGTCGTGAAGAACGGATCGAAGGCGCGATCGAGCACCTCCTGGGTCATGCCCGCGCCCGTGTCCGAGACATGGATCAACACATAATTGCCAGGCTTCAGATCCGGCAGCAGCCGCGTATCGCCCGGCGTGAGCTTGGTGGTCGCCGTTTCGATGGTCAGTGTGCCGCCATTGGGCATCGCGTCGCGCGCGTTCACGATCAAGTTCAGGAGCGCATTTTCGAGCTGGTTGGCGTCGACCTCCGCCGTGACTTCGACGTCGTCGTCGATGCGGCGCAGATGAATGTTCTCGGGCAGCATGCGGCGGATCAGCTCGGTCCACCGTGCCAGCAGACGGTTGATCTCGACCGGTTTGGGCCGCAGGGGCTGCCGGCGCGCAAAGGCAAGCAGCTGCTGGGTGAGGCCCGCGGCTCGTTCGGCGGCGCGCAGGGCATGATCCACGCGTCGTCGTAGCCGAATCTGATCCGGCGGCAACTCCTGTGACAGGGTGTCCAGGTTGCCCAGAATCACCGTGAGCAGGTTGTTGAAATCGTGAGCGACCCCGCCCGTCAGCTGGCCGATGGCTTCCATCTTCTGCGACTGGTGTAGCTGCTCCTGCATCAGGCGGCGCTCGGTCATGTCGCGCGTGATCTTCGCAAACCCGAGCAGATCGCCGCCCGGCGTGCGCAGGGCGTCGATCAGGACGCTGGCCCAGAACTTGGTGCCGTCCTTCCTCACACGCCAGCCTTCGCCTTCGAACTTGCCGGTTTGCTCTGCCGTGCTGAGCGCCCGCGCGGGGACGCCGGCGTGACGGTCTTCAGGGGTATAGAACTCGCTGAAATGCCGGCCCAGGATCTCCTCGGCGGTGTATCCCTTGATGCGCTCCGCGCCGGGATTCCAGGAGATGACGTTGCCTTGCCGATCCAGCATGAAGATGGCGCAATCGCGAATACTCTCGATCAGGCGTCCCAGCTGCAGGCCGCTGTCCTCCAGGCCGGAGGTGCTCCTGGCCACGGCGCCGGACGGGGAATCGAGCGGTTCATCGAAGTTCTGTTCCATAACTCGGGCGCGCAGGCCGGCAAAAGTGACGATTAACCGTTGGAAACTGCCGACCGGGGGTTCGAGTTCCCAGCCATTGCAAGCAAGCGTTTTCCGACGTCTTCGAAAGGAGACGGACGTCCTCAATCGCCGGTTCTGGCGAGGATGTACTGCCGCACGGCTGCTTCCAACTGTCCCTGCCGGAAGGGTTTGACCAGGACCGGCACATGCTCGAAGCCGGGCCGGGCCTGGAGCTCGGCGAAGGCGCTTGCGAAAAAGAAGGGAATCGAACGTTCCTGGAGCGCTTCGGCCACCGGCAGCGAGCGCTCGCCGCCTCGCAGATGGATGTCGAGAATGGCGCCGTCGACGCGCGAGCTTTGGAGCAGATCGAGTGCGATCGCGACGTTGCGAGCCGGCCCGACCACTTGCCAGCCCGCCTCTAGGATCATCTCGGCGACCAGCATTGCGATCAGGGCCTCGTCCTCCACGAGGAGCAGCCTCGGAGCTTCTGAATTGGGAGCTGTGAAATCCAAACGCTGTCCCGTCAATGATCGGCGTCAGGATGGCAGCTGCGGAGGTGGAAACAATTACCTGTGATGCATTCTTGTAAAAATTCAGACGAGGCCTTGGCTCGTGGGAGGGGGGCCGGGAGCGCGTGCGCCGGACCCAGGCTGCCTCGGCCAACCATTTCTGAGTGCCCGAGGCTTGTTTTCAGATCAATCGATCCACAGTCGCCGCCAGCCTTCGTGGCCGAGCCGACGCAGCGTTTGCATGTTTCTGGGGCCGATCCCGTCGATGTCCGGAAAGCTCGCCACTGCGCGCGCGACGCTGGACTCGCGCAGTAAATGCAGCATCGGATAGGGCGAGCGATTGGTGAAGTTCGTGATGTCCTGCTCGGGCACGCCGGCAAATCGATAGTCCGGATGAAAACTCGCGACCTGCAATTCGCCTTCCAGGCCCAGCTCGGCGAGCACGGCGTCGCATTCGTCGAGGAAATCGTTGTATTCGAGGAAATCCGTCAGGACCTGCGGATGCACGAGGAGCGTGGTCTCGCACTGCATCGGGTCCGCAGCTCGCAATGTTTCCAGCTCACGACAAAGGTCCTCTCGCAGTCCGACGATGGAGCGCTCCGCGCTGACATGAAACCGCACTCGATCGCGTAGATACGGGGCGGCGGCGAACGGGCAGAGTTGCTGGCCGATGACCGCTCGTTCGAGCCATACGCGGGTTGCTGCGATGACGTGCTCATCGGACGGCACGGCGTCCGGCACCACCGATTGCGGCATCGGCTCAGGGTTTCTGCGGCGGGTCGGAGATTCTGCGCGCGGCTTGCTGGCGCTGCTTCTCTTCGTTTCTTTTCTTCTGCTGATCTTCGCGACGCTTTTTCAGCTGCTTGAAATTCGGTGTCTTGTTCAAGGTACTCGTCGACTAAAGGAGGGACGAAAGCGAGTCGGCCGACAGTGTATACGCTTTACGCCTCGCCGTCCGATCTCTGCACGAACCTCTTGCGTGGCTCTCTTCAAAGCAATCGCCCGAGGCTCACGCCCCGGGCGATGTCGTGATCACCAGCGCCGGGGAGCGCCGCCGCCACGCGGCTTGTCCTGCGCCTCGTTGACCTTGAGTGCCCGGCCGCCCAGGTCCTGGCCGTTCAGGCTCTGGATGGCGCGCGCAGCATCGGCGCGAGCCATTTCAACGAAGCCGAAGCCACGGGGCTGACCGGTTTCGCGATCATTGATCAATGCCACCGACTCGACCGCGCCATGCTGGGAGAACAGCGTGCGTAAGCCATCTTCGGTGACGGAAAAGGGCAGATTGCCGACGTAGATTTTGCTCATTCGTAACTCTCTGAAAAGGCGTTCGGTCGAATCGAAAGAACGCAAGTACACATGACGGCGCCATCGACGCCATCGCCAAGGTTCGAGAACGATTCGGTTTAGATTGAGTGGCCGGAACACGCCGGACGGCGGCGGCCAGACTTAAGATAAAGGGAAAGGTTACGAGCCGAGGCCACTATACAGCGTCAGCGCGCGCCATGCTCGTGTTTATTTCGTTTCGATCCGCTTTCGTTTCGATCCGCACTGCACGTGTCGTGGTCCGTCATCAAGCCGTCGCGGTGAGAGTTGCGCCTCGTGGCTGCGCGGGGCGCACACTTCTGTAGAGCTGCCGCGCCGGCGCGTGCAGGGATCGGGTCACGTGCGAATATCCCAGCAATTCACCGTCAGCGAGCAGGATGCTCTGCATGACTGTCACGCCCCAGAATATTTCTCCGCCGGGCCGGCGTCGCCAACCCCGCTGCGTATCGACGCCGTACTCCGCCGCGATCGACAAGTGACGCCCTGGAACGTTCAATGCGATGTCATCAGGCAGGTAGAACTGAGACATATGGCGTCTCAGGACATCGGGATCATGGGCCCGCGCGTGAGGCAAGTGGTCGTGCCAGGCAATCACGATGCCGCTGGGGTCGAGGATCGCGATGGCGCAGCGATCGCCGCGTTCCACACTCGTGTTATGAATTTGCCGGCCTCGAGCCGCCAGTACGCGGCGTCGCCAGTCCACGCGCTCACGCGAACCGGTTTCTGAATTCGAGAAATTGGGAATCGACCAGTAACGCCCGGCAGACTCGCTCGTTTCGAGGCGCGCTCGGACGCGTATTGCGGGCGCTCCTCGATGGGTCGTCTCGCTCGTTCTGGACGGCGCGCGACCGAGCCTCCGATGCAATCCGTAGATATTCATGAAGCTCTCCGGCGGGGCTCTGCGCCACTGGCGATGCGGGCGGGTTTAGAAGCTCGGCGCAGTGTGCGCTCAGCCATCTCAAATAGATACAGATGAACAAGAAATAAATCGTCGCGTAGGCGGCCAGCCACACGACGGGCGCACGACAGCCAAGCAAGTTGCCGCGATCGGTAGTAGGCTGCGCGCCCTTTTTTGATGAGCGGTGATGGCACTATGGATTGGACTCTGGTCGAGACTCATTGGGCGCAGTTCCAGGGCACCGTCAAGGCCCGCTGGCTGAAGCTCGATAAGGAGCAGTTGCAGGCGATCGGCGGCAAGCGAGCTTCGCTGCTGAGCACGATCCAGGAGGTTTACGGCATCAATCGCAACGAGGCGGAACGAGAGATCCGAGCATTCGAGGCGCGCAACAAAAATTATCGACCCAAATAGCGGGCGAGGCGCGGCGAACCGGCCCACGCACGGCGTGCGCGAATCGAGCAGAAGTTGAACGATTACAGCGATCTTCAGGCGATCCCATGCGTGAGCCGAGGTCCACATGGGCGGCGGATCCAGGTTCTTCTATCTAAAGGGCACTGAAGCGCGCACACTGTCGGGCGTTGCCACCTGGAGAAAGGACCTGCCGCGATGTCGTCTGTGGTCAAGCGGAGCACACGGTCCCGAGGGATGATCATGCCCGATGAAATGAAACATCCACGTCGGCCGGCAGCATTGCATGCCGCGCTTCGATTCGTGATCACGAGCGAGATGCCGTCGGAGCACAAGGCCACTCTGATCGAAGTCCTGACGCAGGCCATTCGTGACGAAGGCGCAGCGTCGCTGCGGCGCGAGGCTGCGGCACACTTGCAAGCCGAATGGCAGGAGCCGGAGATCGTGCAGCTGAAATCCTTCCTGCACGGCCGGATTGCGAAGAGCTGGCAGCACGCTGACGAATGTGTGATGCAACTGGCCGCGCAATTGCATCGCGACCCCGTATCGGTGCGTCACAAGGCGACCGAGCTCGGCCTGGGAACCGCGGTGGATTACCGAGTTGCCCGGGAGCTCAAGCCGACTCGCGAAGAGTGACCGTCGGAGCCGCGGGTCGCCAGGTGCGGCTGGCGATCAGCCCACCGGCAGCTCGATTCGGATTTCCAGCCCGGCTTCGTTCTGTTTGTTCTGGATGCGACCGGGCAGCTCCGCGATCAATCGCTCGATCGCATCGCTCACGAACGATTCCGGTCGCGCCTGGGCGCGCGTGTCGGTGATTTCGAATTGCACACGGCCCTCGCTCGTTCGGCCTGACAGGCGGATTTCGCCGCCGCTGGCGAGCGCATCGATGCTGTCGGCCAGCAGCGCCAGGCAGATCAGGCGCAGTCGCGCCACGACAGTCGTGGCTTTGAGATCGTCGAGGAAGTCCTGGCGGATGCGCACGCCGTTGCGAGCCGCGTCATTGGTCATGAAGCGCGCCAGCTCGATGAGCAACTCCCGGCAGGATACGGCTTGGGGTTGCTGCTGTTCGGGGGCAAGGTGGTCGAGCACCCGTTCCAGGCCGCGCTCGTGATTGCTGATCGCCTGTTGAACGAACGTCGTGAGCTGATCGAGCGGCACGGCGGGTGGTTTGCCGCTCGTCGTGGTCCGCGCTGCCCGGGTCAACGCATCGACGCCGCCGAATATGCCTTGCAGTCCATTGCGCAGATCGTGCGCGTAGGCACGGCGGCAGCGCCGGTTGAGGTACGCACGCAGGGCGTCTTCCAGCAAAGAAATATCGTTCACTGTGTAAGTTCTGCGACAACCAGCAGGGGTTCCGTCAGGAGTCGGACTTTACGACTGTTTCGGCGTGGAGTCGCTGCGCTTTTTCCAGAATCCCTTCCAGCGTGGGCAGGCCGATGGGCTTCCTGAAGTGCAGGTCGAAGCCGGCATCGGTGGCGCGCTGGCGATCCTCGCTCTGACCCCAACCGCTGACCGCTACCAGGAACAGGTGCGCGCCCCAGGGCTCGCTGCGGATCCGCCGGGCGACTTCATAACCGTCGAGAATCGGCATGCCGATGTCGAGCAGCGCCACGTCGGGGCGCCAGGCCGTCACCGCCTGCAGGGTCTCCTGGCCATCCGAGGCCTTGCGAACTTCATGACCACAGACTTCCAGCAGCAGCGCGAGACTTTCCAATGCATCCGCATTGTCGTCGGCCACCAGGACGCGCAGTGCCTGTGTTCGAACCGGGGCAGGGCCCGTCTCTTCGATCGCCGCAACCACCGGCGCCGCGGTTGCCGACAACGGCAGACGAACGGTGAACTCGCTGCCCCGATTCGGGCCAGGGCTGGTGGCGCTCACCGTGCCGCCGTGCAATTCCACCAGCTGCCGGACGAGCGCGAGGCCGATGCCCAAGCCGCTGGGTAGATGACCTTCATCCTCGTGCACGCGTGAGAACATATTGAACAGCTTCGGCAGTGCCTCGGAGGTGAGGCCGATGCCCGAGTCCTTCACCGCGAACACCGCATGGTCATGGTCCACGCTTGCCCGCAGCAGGATGGTGCCGCTCGCTTGCATATATTTGGCCGCGTTGTTGAGCAGGTTGCTCAGGATCTGGACCAGGCGGGTGGGATCCCCATCGACCGTTGCCGTATCGGCCAGGCATTCGATCTGCAGCTCGTGATGATGGGCCGAGATGATGGGCTGCGCCGCCTCGACCGAGCGATCGAGGATGGTGCGCAAGGTCAGCAGTTCCTTGTTGAGTTTGATGGTGCCGCGAGAGATTCGCGAGACATCGAGCAGGTCATCGACCAGGCGGCTCAAATGCGTGGTCTGGCGATCGATGACTTCGCGAGCCCAGTGCAGCTGCGGATGATCGAGCGGCATCAGCGACATCATGTCGACCGCGGCCCGGATCGGCGCGAGCGGATTGCGCAGCTCGTGCGCCAGGATGGCGATGAACTCGTCCTTGTGACGGTCGGCGTCGCGCAGGGCGGCGTTGGCCTGTTCCAGATTCCGATTGGCGCGTTCCAGCTCTCGAGCCTTCTCGGCCTGCAGGGTGGCGTTGGCCTCGGCCAGGCTGCGATTCAGGCGCTGCAGCTCCCGGCGTTGCATATACAGCTCGACCAGCACCGACACCTTGCTGCGCAGGATTTCCGGAACGATGGGAATCGACACATAGTCGACCGCGCCCAGCCGGTAGCCTTTCAGGGCGTCGAACTCGGAGTCGTGCACGCCGGTGACGAAGATGATCGGGATGCTCTCGAAGCGCGGATGATCGTGGATCATGGCCGCGGTCTCGAAACCGTCCATCCCCGGCATGCTCACATCGAGCAGGATGACGGCGAAGTCGTCCTGGAGCAGGCGGTGCAGGGCCTCCTCGCCGGAACGGGCGCTGATCAGGTTCTGCCCCAGCCCCTCCAGGATGGACTCGTACGAGAGCAGCCTGCCGGGCTGGTCATCGACCAGCAGGATGTTGACTCGCTCGTGGGCAGGCGCGGCGTTCACGGTTGATCTTGGAATCGTCAGGGCCATGGTTAGTCGACAGGTCCGGCGGCGCTTGCCCGGCTACGGCTGCAGCCACATTCTTACCAGAGACAGCAACTGCGCGGTGTCGACCGGTTTCGCAACATAGTCGGAGGCGCCCGCTTCCAGGCACTTCTCCCGATCGCCCTTCATCGCCTTGGCGGTCAGGGCAATGATGGGCAGCATGCGGAACTTGGCGTTTTCGCGGATCCGGCGCATCGTCTCATACCCGTCCATCTCCGGCATCATCACGTCCATCAAGACCAGCGACAGGTCGTCGGTGGACTCCACCAGCTTGATGGCGTCCATGCCGTTGCTGGCGTTGATCACCTGCATGCCGCGGCGTTCCAGCACGCTGTTCAGGGCGAAGATGTTGCGAACGTCATCGTCCACCACCAGCACTTTGCGACCGTGCAGCGGCTCGTCACCCTCGTGCAGGGCCTCGATCATCTTCTGCTTGGCAACGGGCAGATTCCGGACCACGCGGTGCAGGAACAGGGCGGTCTCGTCGAGCAGCCGCTCCGGTGAGCGCACGCCTTTCAGCACGATGCTCTTGGCCTTGGTGCGCAGCTCCTGTTCCTCGGTGGGCGTGAGATCGCGACCGGTGAACACGACGATGGGAGTGTCGCGCAGGCGAGCGTCGGCCTGGATCTCCGCCAGCAGCTCGAAGCCGGACACATCGGGCAGGCGCAGGTCGAGCACCACGCAATCGAACTGCTTGGTTCGCATCGCCTGCAGCGCTTCCTGACCGCTGCCCACCGCCGTGATGGTCACATCGTCGAAGCCGATCAGCTCGGCGATGCTGAGCTGTTCGGCCGGATCGTCTTCGACCACCAGCAGCTCGCGCACATTGGCGGCCGCGAAGTTGCGGATTCTCTGCAATGCCGCTGCCAGCTCATCCGTAGTCGCGGGCTTGTTCATGAACGCATACGCGCCTCGCTCCAGGCTGTATTGGCGCTCTTCCTCGACGGTCAGGATCTGCACCGGAATATGGCGGGTGGCCGGACCTTGTTTGAGTTGATTGAGCACCGTCCAGCCCAGCATGTCGGGCAGGAACACATCCAGCGAGATGGCGGTCGGGGTGTACTTGCGGGCCAGCGCCAGGCCATCGGCGCCGGTCTTCGCGACGATGACTTTGAAGCCGTTGTCACGCGCCACGTTCAGCAGCACTTTGCCGTAATGCGGATCGTCTTCGATGATCAGCAGCACCCGATCGTCGGGCTGCAGATCGTTACGATCGTCGACCAGTTCCTCGGCGCGCAGCGGCAACGGCAATGTCTGGAACTGCGCGCTCTGCAGCGGGCTCGCGCCGGGCTGGGCCTTGGGCTGGCGATAGGCCGAGCCAACGAACGTGAGCGGCAGATACAACGTGAACGTGCTGCCCTGGCCGGGCGCACTCACCAGGCGCAACTCGCCGCCCAGCAGATGCGCCAGCTCGCGGCTGATGGCGAGGCCCAGGCCCGTGCCGCCGTACTTGCGCGAGGTGCCGGCGTCGGCCTGTTGGAATGCCTCGAAGATGATTCGTTGTTTCTCCGGCGCAATGCCGATGCCGGTATCGCTGACCGAGAACGCCACGACCGTCGGCACCTGGCTGAGGATGGGATGATCCGGGCTCCAGCCCGAGGACGCCGGATGCACCCGCAGCGTCACGCTGCCTTGCGCGGTGAACTTGAACGCGTTCGACAGCAGGTTCTTCAACACCTGCAGCAAGCGTTTCGGATCGGTGGACAGCTGCCGGCCGAGCGCCGGCTCGAAGTCGGTGGTGAAGAGCAGGGCGCGTGCTTCGGCTTCGTGACGGAAGTTGCGTTCGATGGTCTCGCGCAGATGCGAGAACAGCAGCTCTTCGGACTCCACCGTCACCGTGCCCGACTCGATCTTGGACAGGTCCAGAATGTCGCTGATCAGATTCAGCAGGTCGGTGCCGGCGCCGTGAATGGTCTTGGCGAATTCGATCTGGCGCGGCGTCAGATTCTGATCGGCGTTCTCGGCCAGCTGCTGGCCCAGGATCAGAATACTGTTGAGCGGCGTGCGCAGCTCGTGCGACATGTTCGCCAGGAACTCGGACTTGTAACGCGAGGTGAGCGCAAGCTCGGTGGCTTTCTCCTCGAGCGCGCGCCGCGCCAGCTCGATTTCCTCGTTCTTGCGTTCCACCTCGGCGTTCTGTTCCGCGAGCAGCCTGGCCTTGTTGGCGAGCTCTTCGTTGGTCTGTTGCAGCTCCTTCTGCTGGGTCTGCAACTCGCCCGCGAGCTCCTGCGATTGTTTGAGCAGGCCCTCGGTGCGCATGGTCGCTTCGATCGTGTTGAGCACGACGCCGATACTGCCGGCGAGCTGCTCGAGGAAGGCGAGCTGCGAGGCGGTGTATTCGTGCAACGACGCCAGCTCGATGACCGCTTTCGCCTGGCCTTCATACAGGATCGGCAGCGCGATCACGTTGCGGGCGCGAGCGGCGAGCAGGCCGCTACGGACATGGATGGAATCGAGCGGCACGTTTTCGAGCAGGATGCGGCGGCCATCGGCGGCCGCCTGGCCGACCAGACCTTCACGCAGCGCATAGACGCGGCGCTCGCCGGGATTGGCGTCGGCGTAGGTCGCGAGCTCCTTGAGCACCTTCTGGCCATCGTCCAGCTCCGCGATGTACAGAATCGCCTGTTGCGCGCCGACCAGCGGCGCGAGCTCGGCGAGCAGCATTTCGCCCATGGTCACCAGATCGCGTTGACCCTGCATCATGCGGCTGAACTTCGCCAGATTGGTCTTCAGCCAGTCCTGCTCGGTATTGCGCTCGGTCGTCTCGCGCAGGTTGCCGATCATGGCGTTGATGTTGTCTTTCAGCTCGGACACCTCGCCACGCGCGTCCACCTGAATGGAGCGGGTGAGATCGCCCTTGGTCACGGCGGTCGCGACTTCGGCGATCGCGCGCACCTGGGTGGTGAGATTCGCGGCCAGCAGGTTGACGTTGGCCGTCAGATCTTTCCACGTGCCGGCGGCGCCAGGCACGTTTGCCTGACCGCCCAGGCGACCTTCCACGCCCACCTCGCGAGCCACGCTCGTCACCTGATCGGCGAAGGTCGCGAGAGTCGTCGTCATGCTGTTGATGGTTTCCGCCAGGGCCGCGACTTCACCCTTGGATTCCACCGTGAGACGTTGACGCAAATCGCCGTTCGCCACAGCCGTCACCACCTTCACGATGCCGCGCACCTGGTTGGTGAGGTTGTTCGCCATGGTGTTGACGTTGTCGGTGAGGTCTTTCCAGGTGCCGGCCACGCCGGGCACGGTCGCCTGACCACCGAGCTTGCCTTCGGTGCCGACCTCGCGCGCCACGCGCGTCACTTCGGCGGCGAAG
>NZ_CALFXI010000052.1 GCF_937958065.1 uncultured Steroidobacter sp. | reverse complement strand
GCGTCAGCGCGAGCGAAGCGGAGCGACGGCGTGCGTCGCGGTGCCGGGGAGGAGATCCCCCACCCCGTCACTGCGAACCACCGAGCTATGCCGGGGAGGAGATCCCCCACCCCGTCACTGCGAACCACCGAGCTATGCCGGAGAGAGAAGGAGATCCCACCCCGCCACTGCGAACCACCGAGCCATGCCGCGGAGGGAAGGAGATCCCGACCGCGGCGTCGCGAACCACCGAGCCGTGCCGGGGAGAGAAGGAGATCCCACCCCGGCACTGCGAACCACCGGCTTATTCAACCGCGAGTACGACCACCGACTTCGGCGGCAACTCCACCCGCAGCTCGTTCCCTTTCTTGGACGCCTTGAACGGCGCCGGCTTCACCGCATCCGGCTTATCAACCGTATTGCGCGCATCGAGTGCAGACGCGGTCAGGATGCGACCCGAAGCCGACTTCACATTCACGCCGTTGATCTTCGTCGACACCGTCGCGCCCTTGTTTGGATCGACGTTCGTGAACGCGATCTGCAACTTTCCATTCGTATCGCGCGCAGCGGACACCGATACCTGCGGCAGTGACCACTCGCCGCGCGAATACGTCGGGGACTGAACTTCCGCCGGCAGAGACGTCGCGTCCTGGAACGGGATGTACATCTCGAACACGTGATACGTCGGCGTGACCGTCATCTTCTCCTTGTCGGTCAGGATCATCGCCTGCAGCACGTTCACCATCTGCGCGATGTTCGCCATCTTCACGCGGTCCGCGTGGCGGTGAAAGATGTCGAGCGTCAGCGATGCGACCAGTGCATCACGCAGCGTGTTCTGCTGGTACAGGAAGCCCGGGTTGCGGCCCGGTTCCGGGTCGTACCAGGTGCCCCACTCGTCGACGTACAGACCCACCTTCTTGTCCGGGTCGTACTTGTCCATGATGGCCGAGTGCTTGCTCACCAGCTCTTCCATGCGCACAGCGTGGGTCAGCGTCGACGCCCAGGCGTCTTCGGTGAAGCCGATCGAGGGGCCTTTGTTCTCCCAACGGCCTGGGAAGGTGTAGTAGTGCAGCGAATAAGCATCCATGTGCTTCGCGGCCTGCGACAACATCACTTCCGTCCAATGATAGTCGGCGACGTTCGCGCCGCTGGCGATCTTCAACGGGCGGTTGTCGCTCGGCGCCTTGATGAACGTGGCGAACTGCTTGTAGAGGTCGGCGAAATATTCCGGCCGCATGTTGCCGCCGCAGCCCCAGGTCTCGTTGCCGACGCCGAAGTACGGCAACTTCCACGGCTTTTCACGGCCGTTCTTCCGGCGCAGCTCGGCGAGCGTCGACTTCGTGTCCGAAGTGATGTACTCGACCCACTCCGCCATCTCCTGCGGGCTGCCCGAGCCGACGTTGCCGGACACATAGGCGTCGGCGCCGATCAGTTCGGCGAAATCGAGAAACTCGTGCGTGCCGAACGTATTCGGCTCTTCGACCGCGCCCCAGTGAGTGTTCACTTTCACCGGCCGCCGGTCGCGCGGGCCGATGCCTTCGCGCCAGTGATATTCGTCGGCGAAGCAGCCGCCCGGCCAGCGCACCACGGGCACTTTCAACTTCTTCAGCGCCGCGACCACGTCGTTGCGATAGCCGCGCGTGTTGGGAATCGAGGAGTCCTCACCCACCCAGATGCCTTCGTAGATGCCATGGCCCAGATGTTCGGCGAACTGGCCATAGATATTGCGATCGATCTTGGCGCCCGGCTGGTTGGCTTGAATGGTCACCGAGACGGCGCTCGACTCGGCGGCGCCGGCGGTGAAAGGAACGAAACTGAGCGTCGCCAGACCGAGCGCGGCGGTCAGGCGGATAGCCCCCTGGAGAATCGGCATCTTGTTGTCCTCTATTCGATGAAGGGATCGACGACGGAGCGCCGGCCGCACATGAATGCATCGGCGACCAGGCGGAAGGCGGCGAGATCGACGTCCATGCGACGCTCGCGAACCAGCGGGGCGAAACGCGCGTACAGAATCGCGTATTCGCGATCCGGCGCAGACACGGTTTGTCGACCGTCGACGTGCATGACCGAGCCGCCCTTGGAAAGCAGCAGCCGGCCGTCGTCGGTGTCGATGTCGATGTCCCAGCTTTGCGGGCCGGTCTGGCGGAAATCGAATTCCGCGCGCACCGGCAGGCCGCCCGGACCTTGCAGGGTCAGCTCGGCGGCGATGGGCGTTTCACAATTCGAGGGGAAGTGCAGCTCGGCGTCTTTCAGCACCAGCGGCTGCGGCAGGATGCGAGTGATGATCGAGAGCGCGTTGATGCCCGGATCGAACACGCCGAGCCCGCCCGCTTTCCAGATCCACGCCTGGCCCGGATGCCACACGCGCACGTCTTCCTTCCAGATCACCTGCACCTTGCGAATCTTCCGGCTCGCGAGCCACTCACGCGCGGGCTCGACGGCCGCGGCTTCGCGCGAGTGCCAGGTAGCAAACAAAGCGAGCTGACGTTGTTGTGCCAGGTCCACGAGGCCGGCGACTTCATTCAAGGTCGCGCCCGGCGGCTTTTCCAACATCACGTGTCGGTTCTGTTCCAACGCATAGCGCGCGATCTCGTAACGAACTTGCGGCGTACAGCACAACGACACCGCTTCGACCTCCGGCTGTTCGCGCAGCAGGGTCTCGAGGTTCGGGTAGGTCGGGGTGCCTTCGAGCTTGCTGTTCGGGCTGGCGACCGCAACCAGTCGATAGTTCGGATTGGCGGCCAGCGACGGCAGGTGTTGATCGCGCGCGATCTTTCCCAGGCCGACGATGGCGAGTTTGATCGGGCTCATGTGTTACAGCGCCTTGACGGTCACGGCAGGCGATTCGCTGCGCTTCAGAGGATTGCGCAGGGGCAGGCGGAACGGCGGCGCTTCGATTTCGAACACATCGCCTTCCCTGGTCTGGATGCCCTCGGAGAACGATAACGTCGCCGTGCCGAAGAAGTGCACGTGCACGTCGCCGGGCCGACGGAACAATCGATACTTGAAGTGATGATGCTCGAGATTCGCGATGGTGTGCGACATGTTGGCTTCGCCGGTGAGAAACGGTTTTTCCCACAGCGTTTTGCCATCGCGAAGCACGCGGCTCATGCCGCGCACATCGGCTGGCAGATCACCCACGAGCAGTTCGGCACCCAGCGCGGCATGGCGCAACTTGGAATGCGCCAGCCACAAGTAGTTGCCACGCTCGGTGATGTGATCCGAGAACTCGTTGGCCAGGCAGAAACCGAGACGCCGCGGATTGCCCGCGGCGTCGATGAGATAAATGCCCGCGATCTCCGGCTCTTCGCTGCCGTCGAGCGCGAAATCGGGGGAGGGCAGGGCCTCGCCTGTGCCGACCACGCACGAGCCATCGCCCTTGTAGAACCACTCGGGCTGCACGCCGACCTGGCCGGCGGCGGGTTTGCCGCCTTCCAGGCCCATGTTGAACATGCGCATCGAGTCGGTGAGCGTGCCGCCGGCGGCGGCCTTGTGCATCTTGTCGCGACCTTCGGCCGAGCCGAGATGCGTCAGGCCGGTGCCGGTGAGATGCAGGTGCGCGACGTCCGGATGATCGATCGGAGCGAGCAGACGATTCCACGTCTGCAGCTCCTCCAGATCGAACCGTTCATCGGAGAGTCGCGCAGCCACGCACTTCTCCAGTGTGGTGCCGCTGCTCAGTGCCAAGCGCGCCAGCTCGTACGTGCTGGCGCAATCCTTGACTTTACGGGCGACACCACTGTCGTCGATGGCGGCTACGCAGCGCTGCCCGTCGGCAGCGCGCACCTGTATCAAGCGCAAACTCATTTATTAGCTCCGGTAAACGCCATCGAACCGATGCGGCAGCGACGCCTGGGCATCACGCTTCAGCACCTGCGGCAACAGTGCGTCCGGGATGTCCTGGTAGCAGACCGGGCGCAGGAAACGTTCGATGGCGAGCGTGCCCACCGAAGTGGTGCGGCTGTCGGACGTCGCCGGGTACGGGCCGCCATGAACCATGGCGTGCGAGACTTCGACGCCGGTCGGCCAGCCGTTCGCGAGGATGCGGCCCACCTTGCGTTCGAGAGTGGGCATGACTTTCTGCGCGATCGCGTAGTCCTGCTCGGTGACATGCAGTGTGGCAGTGAGCTGGCCTTCGAGTTTCTCCAGCGCGCCGATCAGCTCTGCTTCGTTGGCGCAGCGGACGATGATGGAAGAAGCGCCGAACACTTCTTCGGCGATTTCCGTGGTCAGCTCGCTCGCGGCCACCGAGAACAATGCGCCGCGACCGCAGTTCTTGCCCTGCGGTTCGCCACCGCGCGCAATCGTCTTCACGCCTTTCTGGTTGGCGAGACGATCGACGCCTTTCTGGAACGCATCGAAGATGCCAGCCGTCAGCATCACCTGCGGCGCCGTGCCGCCGAGCGCAGCGGCCGCGGATGCGATGAACGCATCGACGTGCGGGCCTTCGAGCGCGAACACCAGGCCGGGGTTGGTGCAGAACTGACCCGAGCCGAGCGTGAGCGAAGCGACGAACTCTTTGCCGAGCGCTTCGGCGCGAGCCGCGAGCGCGCCGGGCAACAACAGCACCGGGTTCACGCTGCTCATTTCAGCGTATACGGGGATCGGTTCAGGGCGAGCCGCTGCGATCTTCATCAACGCCACGCCGCCACCGCGCGAGCCCGTGAATCCGACCGCTTTGATGCGTGGATCGGCCACCAAGCCTGCGCCCAGGTCGCGCTTGTCACCGTTCAACAGCGAGAACACGCCCGGGTGCAAGCCACACTGCGCGACGGCTTCACTGATTGCTTGCGCGACCAGCTCGCTGGTGCCCGGATGCGCCGAGTGACCTTTCACGATGACCGGGCAGCCAGCTGCGAGTGCCGAGGCGGTATCGCCACCGGCAACGGAGAAGGCGAGCGGGAAGTTGCTGGCGCCGAACACGACGACCGGGCCGAGCGGGACTTTGCGTTGACGCAGATCGGCGCGAGGCAGCGGCTTGCGATCGGGCATCGCCGGATCGATGCGCACGCCCTGCCAGCCGCCTTTGCGCAATTCATCGGCGAACAGGCGCAGCTGACCCACGGTGCGGGCGCGCTCGCCGGTCAATCGAGCGATCGGCAGGCCGGACTCCGCATGGGCGCGCTCGATCAGCTCATCGCCCAACGCCATGATGCGATCGGCGATGGTCTCCAGAAATTTCGCGCGCGTCTCGCTATCGAGCGCGCGGTATTGATCGAAAGCTTCGCTCGCCAGCTGGCAGGCGCGCTCCACTTCGGCGGCGCCGGCCGAGCTGAAGGGCGGGTCGATCAGGGAGGCGGTAGTGGGGTTGGCCGCGCGAAAGGTTTGAGCGGTCGCGACGCGTTCGCGACCGATGAATAGCTGACCGGTCAGGGGCATGGGAGTTCTCCGCCTAAACTTGTTCCGTTGATTTACTCAGACATTATCCCAGTTGCGGCACGGCGGGCAATGCCGGGTCGCCCCGGGGACGAGGTAGCGCTAACAACGCCGCCGGCATTAAGACATCCGAGGCGGATATCAGCAAGAGCCGGTCCTGCGCCTGCGTCGTGCCTTCGGCATCTCGGCACTACGCAACGAAAGTGGGGGCTCGGATGCAAAATCCAGGGCCCGTGAGGGGAACCCGCCCAGCCGGCCGCGATCGGACCGGCGTTTCGGGGCTGGCTCAGCCGCGAGCGGAAGCCGCGGCCTTGGCAGGTTTGGCTTTGCGTGAGTTGGTCGTGTCCAGCTGGGCCAGCTCGACCAGATTCAACATCGCCGCGTGCGCGGCCTTCGGGTCCGATGCTTTGACCGCCTCGTATACCTTTTGGTGATCGGGGATCGGATCGCGGCGAAGCGGGTTGTGCCGCTGTTTGAAGATCGTGGTCCACGACACCGCGGCTCCCACGCCGCTGGTCAGCGACACGATGAAAGCATTGCCGCTCGCGCGCAGCATCGCGGAGTGAAATTCCTGGTCGGCGAGCCGGCCCGCTTCGCTGGCGAGCGTGTGCGCGGCCATGCCTTCGAGCGCCTTTTCCATGGCTTTGAGCTCTTCGTCGGTCCGGCGCAGGGCTGCGAGCGCGGCGGCTTCGGGCTCGACGATCTTGCGCAGTTCGAACAGGTTGGCCAGCAGCGTGTCGTCCGGCTCGAACTCGAAAATCCAGGACAGCACGTCTGGATCGAGCATGTGCCAGCGGGCCTGCGGGCTGACGCGCGTGCCCACTTTCGGCCGCGATTCCACCAGCCCTTTCGCGGCGAGGATGCGGACCGCTTCGCGATACGCAGTGCGCGACACCTGCAGCCGATCGCTCGCATCGATCTCGCCGTTGAGGATGTCGCCGGGCTTGTAACGGCCCGAGACGATCAGGACTCCCAGGTCACGGGCGATGGTGCCGTGCAGCCGCAACGACTTGCGTCGGGCTCGTGCATTGGCCCTCGCCGCTGATGATTTTTTGCTCGACATCGATGCTTTCCTCGAGACGCGGCAGGTCCATGCCCGGCGCCCTTAACTAAGACAGTAGTTTACGCACGCCGACGCCGATTTCGCAGGATCTGCACTGATTTGCACCGAAGTGCGCATTGCGATTGCGCCGGCCACCTTGCGCTCTGCACAATGGCCCGGCCGATTTGCCTGACAAATCAAAAATCGCTACCATGAAATTGTCTGAGTATATTGCTCGGACGAGCCAGATTGAGCGGGGGGATCCATGTACAGCTGCGACGGCGAGTCGAGATTCACGTGTCCGGCGTGAACGTTCACAGGCGCGACCTGCTGCGCGCCTCGCTGCTCATGGGATCGACGCTCGGCTGGTCCGCCGGCGTTTGGGGGCCTGCTCGTGCCGATGAGCGTCCGGCCACGCTCAACGACAGGCTGGCCGGCGACCTCTCGCCGGTGCACGACCCCTGCATCATCAAGCAGGGCGACACATATCACCTGTTCTGCACCGGTCAGGCGAACGATCCTACCGGACTGCTGCCCTGGCGCACGTCGCGGGACCTGGTGAACTGGCAGCTGCACGGTCGCGTGTTCGATGAGATTCCCAAATGGGCGCAGCAGGCTGTGCCCGGCACTCGCGGCACGTGGGCGCCCGATATCGCATATTTCAACGGGCAGTATCACCTGTACTACTCGTGCTCCACGTTCGGCTCGAATCATTCGGTCATCGGCCTGGTGACCAACAAGACGCTGGATCGTGCTTCCCCGGATTTCAAATGGGAGGATCGCGGTCTGGTGGTGAAGTCCGAGCGCGGCGACGACTTCAACGCGATCGATTCGAACCACCTGATCGATCGCGACGGCAGGCACTGGCTGTGCCTGGGCAGTTTCTGGAGCGGCATCAAGCTGTTTCCGCTCGATCCGGCGACCGGCAAACCGTTCCCGAACGACTCGCGCAAATATTCCCTCGCTTCGCGGCCAGCGCCGCAGAACGCGCCAGGTGCCATCGAAGCGCCGTTCATGATCGAGCGCAATGGCTATTACTACCTGTTCACATCGTTCGATTACTGCTGTCGAGGTGCGAGCAGCTCGTACTACATCGTCGTCGGACGCTCGCGCGATGTGACCGGGCCCTACGTCGGACGCGACGGCAAGTCCCAAATGGGCGGCTATGGAACGGTCGTGCTTCAAGGCAGCCGTCGCTTCAGGGGTCCGGGGCATCAGGCGATTTTGCGAGACCGCGATCGTGACTATCTGGTGTATCACGCATACGACGCGGAACACGACGGCCGACCGACCCTGCGCATCGCGCCCATCGAATGGACGGCCGATGGCTGGCCGACCGTGCAGGCGTAGCGCTCCCACCTCCTTCCTGATTCTCCATTTCTCATGCCCGGCATCGAGCTAAAGAACGTCACCAAGACCTTCGGGGCCGCGACCGTCATCGACGACGTGTCCCTGAGTATCCGGCCGCATGAGTTCATGGTGTTCCTGGGGCCGTCGGGCTGCGGCAAGTCGACGCTGTTGCGCATGATCGCGGGCCTGGAGTCGGTCGACGCCGGCGAGATCTGGATCGGCGACCGCCGCGTCGATCGGCTGCCGCCGGGCGAGCGGCGCGTCGCGATGGTGTTTCAGCATTACGCGCTTTATCCGCACATGACGGTGCGCGAAAACATGTCGTTCGGCCTGCGCAACGTGCGACTGCCCGAAGCGGAGATCGACAACCGCGTCACCGCCGCGGCCAAGATGCTCGAGATCACGCATCTGTTGGAGCGTAAGCCCGGACAGATTTCCGGCGGCCAGCGCCAGCGAGTCGCGATCGGTCGCGCCATCGTCAAAGAGCCGCAGCTGTTCCTGTTCGACGAGCCGCTGTCCAATCTCGATGCGGCGCTCCGGGTGCGCACGCGCCTGGAAATCGCGCAGCTTCATCAGCGCGTCGATGCGGCGATGATTTTCGTCACGCACGATCAGGTCGAAGCAATGACGCTCGCGCATCGCATCGTCGTGATGAACAACCGCAGGATCGAGCAGATCGGCACGCCGATGGAGATCTACTCGCGGCCCGCGACCGCGTTTGTCGCCGGATTCGTCGGTACGCCGGCCATGAACTTCACGCCGGTCGAGTTGAGCGATGGACCGAACGGCTTCGTAGCGGCGCGCTTGCCGGACGGTGCGATCGTCACGACGCGCATCGAAGCGTCTTCGTTGCCGGCTTCCAAGTCGTTCAAACTGGGTATCCGGGCCGAGTCGCTCGATATCTGTCCGGTCGGGCAGGGCGAGACGGCGGGTGTCGCGCAGTTCGTCGAGCGGCTGGGCGATCGGACGCTCGTGTACGTGCGGCTATCTGATGGCTCAACGATCGTGGCCGAGGATGCGGGGAACAGCCGCGTCGCCATCAACGACTCAGTCGGCGTGAAGATCGACGGCGGCGGTGTGCATCTGTTCGATGATCAAGACCGAGGCCATCACGCAGTGCTGGACGGGAGCGCAACGTGAGCATCGTCGCCAGTCGATTGAGCGACCTGAACCAAGTGCGCGTTCATCCCGCAGCGCTGCATGGGGGCACCACGTGAGTGCCGCGGCCGGTCAGTTGAGCGAGCTGGGCCACACGCGCGTTCAGTCCGCGCGCGCCGGAGCGCAGCAGAGCCGCTGGAGTCACATGCTCTATGTGGCGCCGTTCCTGTTCTTATATGTGACGTTGCTCGTCTATCCGCTGTTCGCCGGGTTCTGGCTGAGCCTGCACAAGGCGGATTTCTTCGGTGGCAGTCGCTTCGTCGGCTTGGAGAATTTCGTTCGCCTGTCCAATGACAAGGTGTTCATCGGCGCCGTCGGCAACACGTTCTATTTCATTCTGCTCACCGTGCCGGCACTGGCGATCATCGGATTGGGACTGGCGCTGGCGCTGAATCGGACGACACGCACCGCCGCCTTCCTGCGCGGAGTGTTCTTCTCGTCGTCCGTGCTGTCGGTGACGATCGTGACTTTGCTGTGGAAGGTGGTGTTCGCACCGGATGGCGGATTCCTCGCGAATCTGTTCGAAGCGTTCGGTAAACAGCCGGTCGCATTCCTGAGTGATGCGGATCTCGCGCTGCCAGCGATTGCGATCACAACTATCTGGTGGTGTATCGGCCTGCCGATGATGCTGTTCCTGGCCGCGCTACAACAGGTGCCGCGCGAGTTGTACGAAGCCGCGGCGCTGGACAATGCAGGGCGCTGGAAGACGCTGTGGAATGTCACGTTACCCTCGATCCGCCGCACGTTCGCGCTGGTCGTGATCATTGAAGTGGTGCTGCAGTTCCAGCTGTTCGGTCAGGCGTACCTGATGACGCAAGGCGGACCGAATAACGCCTCGCGCCCGCTGGTGTTGTTCATTTTCGAAGTGGGCTTCACCCGTTGGGACGTAGGCTATGCGGTCGCTGCGGGCCAGATCCTGTTCGGTCTCATTGCGATCGCCGCGATGGCTCAGTACTTCGTCGCGCGTCGCAAGGAGGCGTTCTGATGGCCGCGCAGCTTGCATCCGGCGCGGTTGGTCGCCGTCTCGGCGATCGAGTGATCCTCGCGGCGACGATTGCGCTCGCCATCGTGATGGTCCTGCCCATGCTGTGGGCCGTTGGACTGTCGCTGAAGAGCAATGCCGAGCTGCTGGTCGATACCAATTCGGTGCTGAAAGCGCCGTGGACGCTGCGGAACTACTACGACATCTTGATCGGCTCGGGCGTGTTCCGCTGGCTGCTCAACAGCATCATCGTCTCGGTGGGCATGAGTCTCGGCGTGCTGGCGCTCTCGTCGCTCGCTGGCTACGGCTTCGCGCGTCTGGAGTTTCCGGGTCGCAATGTGATTTTCGTGCTGGTGCTGTTCGGGCTGGCGATTCCCGAGCAGGCGGTGATCCTGGTGCGGCATCAGCTGTTCAGCGATCTGGATCTGCACAACACCTACGCGGGCCTGATGTTGCCGGGCATGTCGGCGCCATTCGGCGTGTTCCTGATGACGCAGTATTTCAAGGCGATTCCAACCGAGGTCGATGAAGCGGCGATGCTCGACAACGCGTCGCGCTTCAAGATCTTCTGGCGCGTGCTGTTGCCGATGACGCTGCCGGCGCAGGCGACGCTCGGCATCTTCACCTTCCTGCATGCGTGGAATGACTACTGGTGGCCGCTGGTATCGGGCACCAACGAGCAGATGTACACGCTCACGGTGGGTATTGCTTCGACGCAGATGAATTTCGCGGAGTCGGCGGGCCTCGGCTACCTGATGGCGCAGGCGGTGTTCGCCGGATTGCCCATCCTCATCGTTTATATGTTCTTCCAGAAGTACATCGTACGGGCAGTGTCCGGAGCGGCGACATGAGGCGCTTGCTTGCGACACTGCTGGGCTGCGTCGTGCTCGCAAGTTGTGGCGTGCGCCAGGCGCCGAACGAAATCGTCGTGCAGCGCTTCTTCGGCACGTGCAAGGCCGAGTACGGCAATCGCACCGATGTCGGGAATGCGGAAGGCGAGTGCGGGATCATGACGACGCTGATCAACGAATTCAGCGCGCAGAATCCCGATGTGAAAGTGCGGGTGAGCCCCGTAGCCTGGCCGGGCTACAACCAGTTGGCTGCGCAGCTCGCGTCTGGCGATCCGCCCGATCTGGTCACGATGCACCTGTCGGCGATTTCGGATTATCAATCGAGAAAGCTGCTCGAGCCGCTCGGCAACGAGCTGCGCGCGGTCGGGGTGGATCCGAACGGGTTCACGGCGGCGAGCCTCGCCAGTGTCAGCAAACAAGGCGAGATCTATGGCTTGCCCATCGATAACTGGGCGCCGCTGTGGCACATCAACATGAACTATTTCCGGCAGGCCGGCCTGGTGAAGGATGGCAAGCCGATCCTGCCACGCAGCCCTGCAGAGCTGCTGGCCCATGCGCGGCAGTTCAAGCAAGCGACGGGCAAGCCTTACCTGGTGCAAGCGCTCGCGAATGAACGGGCAGCCTACAGCCGCAATCTGTACACGCTGCTGATGCAGCAGGGCTTCGATTTCTTCGCGGATCCGCAGCGTGTGAAGCTGCAATCGCCGGAAGTGAAGCAGGTTCTGGAGATGTTCCGGCAGATCTACGTCGAAGATCTCACCACGAAAAACCAGGATTACGCGGCCGCCACCAATGGCTTCATCAATGGTGCCGGTGGCGTGTACCTGGTGGGCACCTGGATGATCGGTGACTTCGATGCGGAGTCGCGCAAGGCGGATCGGCCGCTGTCGAATGGCTACTCGGTCATGCCGTGGCCACAGCTCTATGGGCGCGACGCCACGTTCATCGATGGTCACGCATGGGTCATGCCAGCAAAGGAGCGCACGCCGCAGCAGCGCGACGCGATCTTCCGATTCCTGAAGTTCTTCGCCGACAACGACTTCGAATGGTCGCGCACCGGGCATTTGCCGGCGTACCAGGCCGTGATCGAGAGCGAGCGCTTCAATGCGCTGCCGCATCGTAGCCAGATCGCGAAAATCTCCTCCACCGGTGCGCCGTTGCCCTCGGCCGTGCAACGCCAGTTCCCCGTGCAGGACATCATCGGCGAGGAAATGGCTGCCGCCATCACCGGCCACAAATCCGTCGACGCCGCGCTCGCCGATGCCGAGCACCGGGTCAACGATCTGCTGTTTCATCTTCTCTAACTGACTGGATCATCGTCATGCTCACTTCACGCATTGTCGTCGACCGCGACTTCGTCATCTCCGAGCTGGATCGGCGGGTGTTCGGCACCTTCGTCGAGCACATGGGGCGCTGTGTCTACGGCGGCATCTACGAGCCCGGACATCCGACTGCGGATAAGGACGGTTTTCGTCAGGACGTGCTGGAGCTGACGCGCGAGCTGGGTCCGACCATCGTGCGTTATCCCGGCGGCAACTTCCTGTCCGGCTACAACTGGGAAGATGGCGTGGGGCCGAAAGAGCAGCGCCCGACCCGGCTCGATCTCGCGTGGGGTTCGACCGAGACCAACGAGTTCGGCACGAATGAGTTCATCACCTGGTGTCGTACCGCCGATGTCGAGCCGATGTTTGCCGTGAACCTCGGCACGCGCGGCCCCGACGAGGCGCGTCACCTGCTCGAGTACTGCAATCATCCGGGCGGCACGTACTACTCGGACCTGCGCCGTTCGCACGGTTACGAAAAACCCCACGGCATCAAGTTCTGGTGTCTTGGCAACGAGATGGATGGCCCGTGGCAAATCTGTCAGAAAACCGCGCAGGAGTACGGCCGTGTCGCTAAGGAAACCGCAAAAGTCATGCGTTGGGTGGACGGCGATCTGCAACTGGCCGCGTGTGGGTCATCGCAGCGGGCGATGCCGACTTACGCGTCGTGGGAGTATGAAGTGCTCGACCACTGTTTCAACGAAGTCGACTTCATTTCGCTGCACGCGTACTTCCGCAATGACAGCAACGACATCCAGGAATTCTTCACTGTCATCGAAGACCTCGACTCCTTCATCAAGGAAGTCGCCGCGATCGCCGATGCCGTGGCCGCGAAGCGGCGCTCCCCGAAGCGCATCATGCTGTCGCTGGACGAGTGGAACGTCTGGTACAAGGCGCACACGCCGGCCCATCTGCGCAAACCGGGCTGGCCCAAGGCGCCGCCACTGATCGAAGAGATCTACAACTTCGAGGACGCACTGGTAGTCGGCGGCGCGTTGATCACCATGATCAACAACGCCGATCGCGTCAAGGCGGCCTGTCTCGCGCAGCTCGTCAATGTCATCGGTCCGATCATGACCGAGACGGGCGGCGCGGCGTGGCGTCAGACGATTTTCCATCCGTTCGCGCAGGCTTCGCGTCACGCACGCGGGCAGGTGCTGCGCACGAAGGTGCAGTCCGAGACGTTCTCGACCAAGACGCATCCGAATGCGTCACTGCTGTTGTCGAGCGTCATTCACGATCCGGACACCGGTGCGGTGACCATCCTTGCACTGAATCGCAGCGCGACCGATGAAATGCAGTTGGAGGTGGAGCTGCGTGGCCTGGGTGAGGGGCGCAAGGTGTCGCTGGCCAGCGAGCTGCATCACAGCGACATCAAGGCCACCAACACCAAGGACTCGCCCAATGCAGTCGCGCCGAAGGAGCGCACCGACGTTTCCATCGAAAAAGGTGTGGTCAGCGCCAAGCTGAAGCCGCTGTCCTGGAACGTCATCGTCACCGCTCCAGCGTAACGAGCCCTTCGATGCTGCTGCGATCCGCATCGACTGATCATTGACCCTCATTGACCTCATCCACCGTCGTCTGGCCCGTCCAGCGACGGTAGAGATGGGCCCAGGCCATGCCGATGGCCATGATCAGCGCCAGCACCACCAGGCCGATCCAGACCAGCGCATTTGTGTTGTCCAGGCTCACCCAGCCCCACGAGGCAATGAGCCAGATCAGTGCGGCGCACAGCGCCAGTGCCAGCACCATCCCGAACAGGCCGATGGACTTCAGGGTCGCCCCCAGGAAGACGATCCAGCCGATCAGCAGCAGCAGGCCAAGCACCGCCTCGACCGGCGAGATGCTCGGAAAACCGTCGGCCACCATGTGTACATACGAATAGCCGCTCGGGTTGAAGGTCAGCAGCACGAGTATCAATGACAGTACTACCCGCACCAGAAAGCCGCTGAAGCTCAAATCTTTCACGTCTGTGGTCCCCTCTTCGCGAAGAAGCGGAGTATCGACGAGGCGGCCCGCCGTGTGAAGCGGCGCGCAAATGCGCGCGGATTGCCTCTCCGGCGCGGAACCGCGGGACGCCATGCGCGGTGATAGCTGCATCGATCCGCTCCGTGAGAAACTCCGCGCCGTAGCGATGAAAGCGATTTGCGCAAACTCGCGCCTTTTGATGTTTCAACGAAAAAAAGGGCACTGACAACTGCGAAACAAATATTCAAACTAAGATGTATGGAAACCAACGAGAAATTCGTTTGCTAACGTTCACGAAGCGGATAGTGACGCTCGACAACCTCGATGGATTCATGTTCCATCCTGAAACAGGATTTGTATATTTAGGGAAGAAACAACGATGGAAGCTCGGAATTGTGATCAAGCACGAAAGCCGCGCATATTTCAAATCCCTCGGGGCGCACGTCGCGATGTTGCGCAAATCCAGAGGCATGACCCAGGCCGAACTGGCCCGCGCCATTGGGGTCTCACAACAGGCGGTGTTTGCATACGAGCTCGGCGAACGCCGGGTATCGGTGCTCATCCTCACCAAGATCGCCAAGGTATTCGCCGTGTCCGTCGAGGATATGGTGGGGATGTCCAAGCTGCCGCGTGTTCCCAAGGGGCGCTTGTCGCCGAGGGCGATGCGTCACGCCGAGCGGTTGCAGGCGCTGAGCAAAACGCAACAGCGCTTCGTGATTCGAATTCTCGACGTGCTCGAGCAAAGCAACGCGCGTTAGCAGCCGCGTCATGCGGCGGGAACGTCGCATGACGCGCGCACGCAAGCCGGGACGTGTGGACGCGAGCGCCATCGCGTCTCGCGTCATTACCGTGGACGGTTGCAAGGCGATCAGGGATGCCGATCTGGCTGCCGTGCTCGGCATCAGCCTGCGGACGTTCTATAAACGCATCGGCGGCAAGCTGTGGGTGCTGAAATCGCCGGCCTATTTCAAGCTGTCCAGGCGCTACGCTCGCGGCCGGCTCGATAGTCAGCCCGCGCTCGCGTTCACCCAGTTGGGTGTCATGATGGTCGCGAGCATCCTGGGCGACGATGCCTCGCTCGAAATCGGCATGGACGTTGTTCATGCGCTGAGAGCTCGCCGTCGCGGCTCTGCTCACAAGCAGCGGCCCGTGCGACGTAACAACGATGCGGAGAAGGCGGCGCGTTACTACGAAGCCATGGCGCGCATGATGCAAGGGCGACTGCACGAGCTGCTCAAAAAGATGCACCACTGACGCTCCACGCTGGTGCGGCGGGCGGCGCGTCGTTTTACAGTTGCTCGAACCGTTCAGGGATCGCCCTCGGGGCAGGCACATTGTGACAATTTTTGGAAGGTGACAGTTCCGTGATATCGCCGCGGCCGCGTCGGGCGCTGTCCAATCTGTGATGCAACTCTCCTTGTGGAGGTGCGCTGCTGCCTACAGTGTGCGGCAGTTCGCAACCCCAGGAGATAACAATGAGCAATCCGTACGATACAGCTGGCGAGCGGATGTCCATTCTGCCGCCGACGTTGCGTTTCAAGGGCGAGCTCTCGGCCGATGAGGACCTGCTGATCCAGGGCCAGATCGAAGGCACGATCAAACATACTCAGCGCGTGACCGTGGGCAAGGAAGGCAAGGTCAAAGCCAGCATCTCGGCACAAACGATCAAGATCGAAGGCACGGTCGAAGGCGACCTGCACGCCGAACGTTCGGTGTATGTCGAGGAGTCGGGCAACTTGCGGGGCAACATCCACGCGCCGTCGGTGTGCCTGGTGGAAGGCTCGAAATTCAATGGTGCGGTCGACATGGACGTAAAGAAGTCGGCGCAACTGCGAGGCAAGACGGGAACGTAACCGGGCGCGGTCATTCGTTCCAGGATCGTTCGTCGGTTGAAACAATCATTTTGGAGGCCTCGTATGCGCAGCTTCGGCTTCGATCAACGGCAGGAATCGACCACGGATACGGTGCGCGTGCCATCCTTGTCGTCCATGCCTCTGTCTCAGGCTTCGTCTTCTGTTTCGTCTGGCGCGGAGTCGCCGTCAAAGCCGGCGGCACCGGAGCGCAAGGTCGCGGTGCTCGGTCCGACGCTGCGATTCAAAGGTGAGTTGAGCGCGGAAGAAGATTTCATTCTGCAGGGCCGGATCGAGGGCTCCATCACTCACACGCAGAGCGTGACCATCGGGACCGATGGTTCCGTGATTGGAAACATTCATGCGCGTGTGGTTGTGGTGGATGGCAGCGTCGAAGGGGACCTGCACGGTGTCGAATCCGTGGTCGTCCATGAAACCGGGCGCGTGGCTGGGAATATTTTCGCGCCCCGAGTGGGGCTGGTGGAGGGGGCGGTGTTCAACGGCCGGGTCGACATGAGCGGCACGAGCGCGGCCCAGTCTGCGCCGGTGGTCAAGAAGCGGGCCGAGAGTCCGACCATTACCCCGGGCCAGCCGCTGTCGGCGGAAGAAACGGAGAAGGTGTTGGGCGGGAAATAACTTCCCGACTCGGAACGATTCTTAGAAAAGGCCTCGGTGGCTCGCCGCCACCGGGGCGCGTTTGCAGCGATGCGCGTCGTCACTTCAGGCGCTCCAATTTCCCCTTGCGACGAACCAGATTCTTGTAATCCCACTGTATCTCACGAGACTCCGACAACCATTTTCGCAATGACTTTGGTTCAACCTGATCGGCGGATGTATAGCGCGCCTCCGCCGCCTTGAACTTGCCCTCGACCTTCAGGCCGGGCGTTGTGAACGACTGGCCGCTCCAGAACAGCAGGCGAACGCAGTCTTTCAGTTTGCTGTACCCAACGATCGGATTGCCGTCCAGGAACCACACTGGATGCGCGTGCCATACCTTGTTCTCAGCCTCCGGCAAGCCACGCTCGATCTCTCGCGCCAGCAGCTCACAGATCTGCCGATCGCCAGCAGCTTGGATTTGGTTGTATGTCTCGGTGTCTGGATGAATCACGGTTACTGTCTTGCTTTTGCGAGCGATCGGATTGAGTGGCTGGTGGCGAGTCCCGCCGCAACGCGGCGACAGGTCGGTGGCAATCCCCGACCTCGTCGCTCGCAGGCTTCTGGTTGTTATCCGCGCAGGTGCTTGCCCAGTTCCTTCGGGCTCACCAGTTCGTTCAAAAACTCGAACGTTCCTTTGTCGAGGATCTCACGCGCGGCGTTGTGAGCTCCGCTCATTGCCGCCCGATGCAACGACGTCGCCAGGCTGATTCGCCGCACGCCGGCGTCCTGCAGCTCCGCCACGCTGAACGACCGCCCCGGAATGCCAACCATGAAGTTCACGGGTTTGGATAGCGAAGAACACACCGCGCGCACCGCCTTCAGATCCGGCAGCCCGGGCGCGAACAACACATCTGCGCCGGCGCTCTCGAATGCCTGCAAGCGCTTGATGGTGTCGTCCAGGTCCGGATGGCCGTGCAGAAAGTTTTCGCAGCGGGCGGTGAGGATGAACGGGGCGCCAGACGATCGGACTGCCTCCACCGCCGCGGTCACTCGCTCGACCGCCTGCTCGAAGTCATAAATCGGTTTGGTCGGATCGCCGGTGTGATCTTCGATCGAGCCGCCGGCCAGTCCGGTTTGTGTAGCAAGCCGAATCGTCTCGGCCACGTGGCCGGGCGTGTGACCGAAGCCGTTTTCGAGATCGGCCGATACCGGCACATCCACCGCTTCGGCCAGCGCCGCCGCATGAGCGAGCGCGAGGTCGCGGGTGATTTTGCCGTCGCGTCGGCCAAGCGTGTTGGCGAAGGCCGCGCTCGACGTCGCGATCGCCGGGAACCCCATCCCTGCCAACAGCATCGCGGAGCCGGCGTCCCAGGCGTTGGCGATGACGAATGCCCGAGGCTGTTCGTGTAACGATCGGAACGCTGCGGCTTTGTCTTTCTGGGTGGCGGGCATGGCGTCGTCTCCTGAGGTTCGTGTCGGCGCTAACGTACTCGGAAAACCGGCCAGCCGCTGTCAAGAACTCGCGCCGGCCGTCAGGTCGGGGAGGCGCGAGGGGGGGCGACGGAGGAGGATCGCAAGCGGCGATACAGCGCCCGCACGCGCATGTACAGCTCGGGATGACGGGCCAGCCAATGCCGCAGCCGGGGTGCGACGCGCAGGTGATATCGCAACCGTCCGTTCAGGGGCACCCGCTCACCGAGGCCTTCCTCGATGGTGTAGATGCAGGGATTGCAGGTTCCACACGGCTGGCCCCCGCGCGGGCGGTGGCAGAACCAGGTGAGTTTCATCATTTCGTCGAAGCCGCCGGCGCGCGCTGCGGACTGCATTTCGCGCTTGGTCGTATCGAACAGCGGAAAGCGGAACGGCTTGAACAACTCGTAGCGACAATCGCCGGCGAAGCGGGGATCGAGCCGATCGCGGCTCGGACCGATCAGTTCGGCGAGCAGCTCACGGGCTTTGTCGTCCCGGTGGATGGACAGCTCCATGCCCTCGATGCCGTGCTGGCGGCAGTAGCGGGCCAGCCATTCGTACTGGCCGCCGATGAAGCCGATGGCGAGGCAACGTTCGTAGTAGTACTGGGTCTCGGTGTCGGCGTCGATCTCGGCGAGGCGGCATTCGACGGTGTCGGCCAGCCTGACAGCCGCGTCGGGTCGCCTTTTCAGCAGCGCCTGCCGGATCCGCCGCATCGCCTCCCGCTCGGCAGGGACGGCCGGCCGATAGTGCAGGCTGTCGACGATGTAGTAAGGCTGCACCTCGCGCTGCTCGCGCAGCAGCAGGGTCAACAGCCGAAAGGTGGAATCCCATCCTCCTGTCCACAGTAGAGGCGTCGTTGCCATGGTGCCCTCGGCGGCGGACGTTGTCGGCCCGCGCGTGCGAAACAATTTTCATGGCGGACGCCGCCCGCCAGCTCGTGGAAGGACGAACCGGGGCCGCGCATCGTTCCCTGGCGATATGAGAAACGGCTGTCGATGCCGCACGACAGTTTGCACAGGCGCACTCAGCGGGCGCAGCATCCGCTACACTTCGCCTCGGCAAAGTCCCTCTGGCCTGTGCGAAAACTCAGCGATGAACAAACCTCTCGAAGCTGTGCGAGAACCAGCCGTCGAAATCCGTTTTGGCCAGGTCGGTCTGGCGCAGGTGCGCATTCGCACGACGGATGCCGGGGTCATTCTCGATGAGTTGACCGGTCGCGTGGCTTCGGCACCGCAGTTCTTCGAGCGGACCGCGGTGTGCCTGGACCTGAGCGCGCTGGAAAAAGAGCCCACCGCGAGTGACATGCGCGCCGTGTTCGACGCTGTGCGCCGTGCCGGCATGCTCGCGGTCGGATTGGCGCACGGCACGCAGGCGGTCGACACGCTGGCGCGTTCGCTCGATGTTCCGGTGCTCACGCAATTTCGCGTGCAGGGCAAGGCCTCGCCGGTGCAGCCCGTGAAAGAAGCGCCCAAGGCCGCGCCGCCGCCGATCGAGCCGCCGGTATTGCATCCGCCCTCATTGATGCAGCATCAGCCGGTCCGTTCCGGGCAGCGCGTTTATGCGCGCAATTCGGATCTGGTGGTCACCTCGACGGTGGGCGCCGGCGCCGAAGTGATCGCCGATGGCTGTGTACATATCTATGGAACGCTGCGCGGTCGCGCCGTGGCCGGCGCCCGGGGCGAAGTCACTGCGCGCGTGTTCTGCCAGGAATTCCATGCCGAGCTGATTTCCATCGCCGGCGTGTTCCGGGTGTTCGAGACCCTGCCGCCCGAGCTGGTCGGCAAGCCCGTGCAAGCCTGGCTGGATGGCGACGATCTGCGCTTTGCCCGGATCGGTGGCTGAAGTGCCGCTCCGCCCAGTCCTTACTCTCGAATTCCAGAATCATAAACTTCCGCAAGGAGACTCCCACTTTGGCTGAAATCATCGTTGTAACTTCCGGCAAGGGAGGTGTCGGCAAGACGACCACGTCCGCCAGCGTTGCCTGCGGCCTGGCGCGCCGGGGCAAGCGCGTCGCCGTGATCGATTTCGACATCGGTCTGCGCAACCTCGACCTCATCATGGGCTGCGAGCGCCGCGTCGTTTACGACTTCGTCAACGTCATCCAGGGCGACTGCACGCTCAAGCAGGCGTTGATCAAGGACAAGCGCATCGAGACGCTGTTCGTGCTGGCCGCCTCGCAGACGCGCGACAAGGACGCGCTGTCGCTCGAGGGCGTGCGCAAAGTGTTCGACGAGCTGATCGCGGACGGCTTCGACTACATCATCTGCGATTCGCCCGCCGGTATCGAAAAGGGCGCGCACCTGGCGATGTACTACGCCGACCGCGCGGTGGTGGTCGTGAATCCGGAAGTTTCCTCGGTGCGCGATTCCGATCGCATCCTCGGCCTGCTCGCCAGCAAGACGCAGCGTGCCGAGAAGGGCGAGGAGAAGATCAAGGAACATCTGCTGCTCACCCGCTACAGCCCGCGCCGGGTCACCACCGGCGAGATGATGAGCGTCGCGGACGTGAAGGAGATCCTGGGCCTGGATGTCATCGGGGTGATTCCCGAGTCGCCGGACGTGCTGTCGGCGTCCAACGCCGGTACGCCAGTGATCCTCAACGAGCAGAGCGACGTGTCCAAGGCCTACGAAGACGCGGTGGCGCGCCTGCTGGGCGACACCCTGCCGTTGCGGTTCCTCGACGAACCCAAGAAGGGCTTCCTGGCCCGCATGTTCGGAGGTTGAGAATGGGATTGCTTGCTTTCTTTCGCCGCTCCCAGCCGACCGCCAACGTGGCGAAGGAACGGCTGCGCATCATCGTGGCCCAGGAACGCACCGCGCGGGGCGGTCCGGACTACCTGCCGACCCTGCGGCGCGAGCTGCTCGAGGTCATCCGCAAGTACGTCAATGTCGATCCGGACGCCGTGCAGATGAACCTGGACAAGGAGGACGGCCACGAGGTGCTGGAGTTCACCGTGGCGCTGCCGGAGAAAGGCAAGGCATAGCCGACGCTCGGCCGGCTGGGCTATATTGCACGCCATATGACCGCCCATCGAATCATCGGGATTCAAATTCGCCGCCCGGCATCCGCGGATGCCGGGGTGTCGATGCGAATTGTGAATTCCGGTGATTCAGAGGCGATCAATCATGCAAGTCGGCAATGCCGCAGCTCTGCGGCTCAAAGCGGTGGTGGAAGCGGATCCAGGTGCACTGGTCCGCGTACTGCAATTCTTCCAGGCGCGTAACCTCATCCCGCGCACGGTCGCGAGCGAACGGCTCGGCGACGAATACCTGCAGATTCAGATCGAGCTCGACCCGAGCGAGCTGGCCGCCGACGGCTTTCGCGTCGTGGTCTCCAAGATCAATGAGTTGCCGCTGGTCCTGGCGGCGGTCGCCTGCGACTGACGCCCGTGCCGGGCAGGGCCTGCCCGGGGCCATGTCGGAATCCGTCATACTGCTGCGTCCTTGATCCAGAGAGGAGCAACTCATGCTGTATGCGGTCATCTGTTACAACTCGGAATCGGTCGTCGGCGCGTGGTCGAAGGAAAAAGACGACGCGGTGATGGCGCACCATCAGGGCGTGCTCGCCAGGTTTGCCGCCAAGGGCAAGCTCGGCCCGGTCGCGCGCCTCATGCCGACCACCACGGCCACGACCGTGCGCACCGGTCGCGAGATGATGGTGCTCGATGGTCCGTTCGCCGAGACCAAGGAGCAAATGCTCGGCTTCTACCTGTTCGATTGCGACACGCTGGACGAAGTCATCGCCGCCGCGCGTGAGTTGGTGCACGAGCCGGGCTGCATGGAAATTCGCCCGGTGCAGTTCTTCGAGCCAGGCGTACTGAAGAACGCTGCCGCCGGCAAGTGAGTGACGCGTGAGCGACCTGAGTTGGATCGATGCAGCGATCACCGGAGCGCGGCCCCAGGCGGTCGCGGCGCTGCTGCGCTACTTCCGCAATCTGGAGACCGCCGAAGAGGCGTTTCAGGAGGCGTGCCTGCGCGCCCTGCAGAAGTGGCCGGTGAACGGTCCGCCTCGGGACCCGGCGGCATGGCTGATTCTGGTCGGGCGCAATTTCGCGCTCGACGAGGCACGTAAGCGCAGCAAACAGCAGGCGCTGCCCGACGAGGAAGTGCTGTCCGATACCGACGACGCCGAGGCTGCCATGGCCGACCGACTCGACAGCGAGGATTATCGCGACGACGTGCTCAGGCTGCTGTTCGTGTGCTGCCATCCGGACTTGCCGGCGACTCAGCAGATCGCGCTGGCCCTGCGCATCGTTTCGGGATTGTCGGTGCAGGAAATCGCTCGCGCCTTTCTGGTGGGCGAGGCTGCGATGGAACAGCGGATCACTCGCGCGAAACGTCGGATCTCACAAGCCGATGTGCCGTTCGAGACGCCAGGGGCGGTGGAGCGGGCCGAGCGGTTGTCGACCGTCGCCGCGATGATCTATTTGCTGTTCAATGAAGGCTATTCGGCGAGCGGCGGTGAGCTGCACATTCGCGAGCCGCTGTGCGAGGAGGCCATCCGCCTGTCCCGGCTGCTGCTGCGTTTGTTCCGTGGCAATCCGGAGATTCTCGGGCTCAACGCGCTGCTGTTGTTGCAGCACGCACGCGCGCCGGCGCGGCTCGATGCGGATCAGAACATCATCCTGATGGACGATCAGGACCGGCGTCTGTGGCGGCGCGACTTGATCGCCGAAGCGTTTGCGCTGCTGGACAAGGCCGTTCGCCTGCAGCAGCCCGGTCCGTATCAGATCCAGGCGGCGATTGCGGCGGTTCATGCGCGTGCGCCGCGCTCGGAAGACACAAACTGGCACGAAATCGATCGGCTGTATGCGTTGCTGGAAACGATCCAGCCCTCGCCGGTCGTGACATTGAATCGCGCAGTCGCCGTCATGAAGTGCGAGGGTCCCGAGGCGGCTCTGGCGATGGTCGAGCCGCTCGAGTCAGCGCTGTCGAGCTACTTCCATTTCCATGGCCTGCGCGGCGGCCTGCTGATGCAGCTGAATCGGAACGACGAGGCGCGCGTGGCGTTCGACAAAGCAATCTCGCTGGCGAACACCGCCGCTGAAGCAGCGCACATTCGCACTCATTTGGACAAGCTCGCCGCCGAAGGGAAGAAGCGGCAGGCGCACTGATCAGCAGCAATACAAAATTTCTCTTGCCCCGGCCCGGAATGGGGCTCGTGCAAGCACCGAGGCAAAGCTTCCGGCGAAAAACTGAGTATCGTCGATCAGCAGCGCTTTGCGACTTCGCGCGGCAATGGCACGGGTATTTGCTCGCTGGGCTCGGGATGCAGAGGCTGGTTGGCGCGGCAGGCCGGCTATTTCGCAGCCCGGGCCGCTTTCGGGTCGACATACGCGATCTGCTGGCCGCGCAGCTCGTACGCTTGCTCGTTCGCATCGCCGCCGAACACATCCGCCGACTCGATCTTCAGCTTCTCGCGCAAGCGCTGCATGGCTTGGTCGTGCGACTCGACTTCGCCGTTCGCCAGGATGTGCGCGACCTGCTCACCACGCTTCACCAATTCGCGTGCGACCAGGATGGTGCGGTGACAATCGAGCGGATCCTTCTCCGCGCACATGATGGCGACCGTATGTGACTTCCCCGCGGTCAGTAGCCGATCAATGCCTTGTCGGAAAAGAGCTGTCGCCGCGAGCTTGCGATAGCTCACACGGCCATCGACGTATCAGGACGGATCCTTGCTCCGGGCGCCCAACTCCCCCCCGAGGAACAGATACCCGATGCCCTGGTCGGCCAGCGCCTCGATCAGTGGTTCGCGCCGGAACTGCGGATTGAACCGGCTGTAAGGTGTCGAGCGCACGTCGGCCAGCAGGGTGACGCCCTGGCCCTGCAGCAGTTGCAAGAAGTGCGCGATGGGATGGTTGGAATGGCCGACCGTATGGATCATGAACCGGCAAAAAAGCGGACGGGTGTCGGAAGCGCTGCTCGCCGTTCGTCCTAGGCTCATCAACCCACCGGCGGAGCAAGGCGATGAAGCATAACCCAATCGTGTCCCGGGACGAGTGGCTGGCCGCCCGCAAGCAGCATCTGCAGAAAGAGAAAGAACTGACCCGCCTGCGGGACGAGCTCAGCGCCGCGCGGCGCCAGCTTCCCTGGGTCCGCATCGACAAGTCCTACGTGTTCGAAGGCGCGCACGGTCGCCGGACGCTGGCCGAGCTGTTCGACGGCAGCAGTCAGCTGATGACATACCATTTCATGCTGGGGCCAGGCTGGCCCGAAGGGTGTCCGAGCTGCTCGTTCCTTGCCGATCACATCGACGGCGCACTGGTCCATCTCAGACAGCGCGATGTGAAAGTGATGGCGGTGTCACGCGCGCCGTACTCGCAGATCGCTCCGTTCAAACGCCGCATGGGCTGGCGGTTCGACTGGGTGTCCTCGCACGGCTCCGACTTCAACTATGACTTCCAGGCGTCGCACACGCCGCAGGACATTTCCAACAACACGGCTTGGTACAACTACGAGCTGCTCGAATATCCGGCCGAGGAAACGCACGGCATCAGCGTGTTCTACAAGGACGCTGCGGGCGACGTCTTCCATACGTATTCGAGCTACGCCCGCGGCTGTGAGATGTTGGCGAACACGTACAACTTCCTGGACCTGGCGCCGAAAGGCCGCGACGAGGGCGCTCTCGAATTTCCCATGGCGTGGGTCCGGCATCACGATCGATACGACACCGATCCGATCGAATCCCGCGTCGGCCATCTTCGTGACCAGGAGACTGCCTGATGTGCCCGGCATGTTTTGCCGCGGCTGCGTGGATTGCCGCAGGAGCCGGCTCGGCTGGTGGATTGACTGCTTTCGTCGTGACTCGCCGGCGTTCTCGCAAGCAAGCCGAGACCGATCGATCCCGCTCGCCGGCGCAACCCCGGTTAGCAGGCGGTCACATTCCAAACCGCGGACCCTCTTGACTCTAATTTTATGAAGCCCGCCAGAGGCGCGGGTACAGTGGCGGCCTGTGTTCCAACAACCAGGATGGCCGGATGATCGATTCACCGCGGGTCGCTAAGGTTCTCGTCGCGCTTGCGGTCGCTGCCGCCCCGACAGCGTGTAGCAAGACCGAGCCGCCGGCCGCGCCAGCGCCGAGCCCGATCAAACTGACGGCCGGTATTCAGGACATCATGAGGGACATGATCGATCCGGCCGCGGATTTCCTGTGGGAGTCGGTCAGCAGTACCGAAACCGCCGAGGGTGTCGAAGAGAAGCAGCCGCGCACCGACGAGGAATGGGCCGAAGTGCGCAGGCAAGCGCTTATTCTGGCCGAGTCCGCGAATCTGCTGCTGCTCGAGGGCCGGCATGTCGCGCGTGAAGGCAAACAACTCGAGGACCACGGCACGCCCGGCAACCTCACCGCCGCGGAAGCGGAGCAAGCCATCGCGGCGGATCGTGCAACGTTCGTCGGCTTCGGTCAGGCGCTGCACGATGTCGGCGTCCAGTTCCTGAAGGCGGCCGAAGAGCGCAGCCCGCAAGCAATCATGGACGCCGGCGAAACGCTCGATCAGGTGTGCGAAGGCTGCCACCTGAAGTTCTGGTATCCCGGCCAGGTCATTCCGCCGCTGCCGGATCAGGCGCCCGAAGAGCAGTAAGCGGGCGCGAGCGGCGCTATTCCTTGAAGCGACCGATCCAGGTCTCGAATTCGCCGAGCATGGCGGTGAGCAGCTTGATGGTGTCTTCGCTCACGAGCTTGCCGTTGCTGTCGAACAGCCTGGCGGCTTCGGCCAGATAGATTTCCGGCGCGGGCATGACGGGTACGCCGCTGACGGACAGCGACAGGCGCAACTGCTGATGCGCGGCCATCGCGCCGAGCCTGCCGGGAGTCAGCGAGATCACGGCGGCGGGCTTGCCGCGCCAGACGCCTTGCTTCGGCGGCCGCGAGCCGACATCGATGGCATTCTTCACGGCAGCGGGCATGCCACGGTTGTATTCCGGCGTAATGAACAGGATGGCGTCGCTGCTCTTCACTTGATTGCGAAACGTCGTCCACGCTTGCGGCGGGCTGTCCGTCTCCAAGTCCTGGTTGTACAGCGGCAGCTCGCCGATGCCGATCTCGGTGAGCTTGAACGACGGCGGTGCGAGGTCGGGAAGCGCCCGCGACAGCATGCGGGTGTATGCGCCTTTGCGCAGGCTGCCGACGATGTAGCCGACGTTGGTCATTGGATGCTCCCGGTCAAGGTTCAGTCTGTCGTGGCACGCGTCGCAGGAGGCTCATGTCATAGCCCATCGCGCGCACTGAGCCAGCATGTAGACGATTCTCTTCATGTGCACTCATCTTAGTATCGAACCGCACAGAGTGGCGAATCGTTCCACTGTGGCCTTCCGTGCCAGCCCGAGCGTGCAGAAAAGTGCTAACGATCAGGCCGCTGCGACGTTAGGATGAGCGCATGTGTGGTCGCTATGTCTCCCCCGAAGAAGCCGCCATCGAGCGCGCGGTGGAAATCCAGCATCGCAGCTGGGCGTCGCGCTTCAGTTCGCAGGGTTTGTTCGGCATCCGCTACAACGTGTCGCCGACCGATCCCGTGCCGGTCGTGCGCGTGGTGCGCGAATTGGATGGGCAGCGCGAAGGCACTCATCTGCGCTGGGGATTGATCCCGCACTGGGCGCGCGGCAAGCCCATGGGCAATACGATCAACGCGCGCATCGAGACACTGCGGACCAATTCGTCCTTTCGAGATGCGTGGCAGCGGGGCCAGCGATGCCTGGTGGCGCTGTCCGGTTTCTATGAGTGGCAGGCGCAACCCCCGGACTGGCAGGTCGCGGTGCCTTACTACATCACCGTCGTCGATCAGGATCCGTTCTTCCTCGCCGGCCTCTGGGACCGCACCGTCACGGACTCCGGCGAAGTGATCGAGTCGTGCACCGTCATCACCATGCCCGCGAACGAGCTGATGGCGGATATTCACAATTCCAAGAAGACCGCCGGCAAGCGCGTGCTGCTGGCCCCCGAAGAGCGTCGCATGCCCGCCATCCTCGCCCAGGAAGATCACGAAACCTGGCTCACCGGCAGCCCCGCCGAAGCATTCTCGGCGCTGAAACAATTTCCTTCCGGCCTGATGTTCGCGTACCCCGTCAGCAATCGCGTCAACAGCAACCGCAACGACGGCCCGGATCTGATCAAGCCGCGGGGCGAAGAGGGCGGGCAGTCGGATTTGTTTGGTTAGCTGAGCGTCGCTCGCCACGCGGGCGAGCACGGTAATCGCGACATTCACGCTGCGGTCGGGGGCGTTCATACTCGCCCGCATGCCGCCTGCTCAACCCCCTCCGCTCGCCAGGCAAATCCTTCGTGGCCTGTTCGAACGGCGGCCGGCGCCGGCGGGGCGGGTGTGGTTCTCGTTGCGGGCGGCGGTGTGCATGGGAGCGCCGATTCTGACCGGATGGCTGGTGGGGGATACGTCGGCGGGGCTGATGGCTTCGATCGGCGGATTCACTGCGCTGTACGGCAGCGGTCGTCCTTACGTCAGTCGTGCAGTACAGCTCGCGGCGATCGCGGCGGCGTTCGCGCTCAGTGTCGGCGTCGGGATCTGGGTTGCGCCGGTTGGTTGGGCTGTCGTCATCGCCGTCGCGGCGCTGGCGATGATCGCGACGTGGCTGAGCAATGCGCTGCAAGTGGGTCCGCCTGGGGCGTACATGTTCACGCTCGCGTGTGCAGCGGGCACAGCGATGCCGGCGGCGCACATCGGGCCGGTCGGTGCAGCGTCGTTGGTGTTCGCCGGCGGAGCGTTCGCGTGGGCGGTTCACATGGCCGGCGCGTTGATTTCGTATCGCGGGCCCGAGCGAACGGCCGTGACCTCCGCCGGCGGGGCGGTGATCGGATATATCGAAGCGATCGGCACAGCCGACGAAGGTGCCGCTCGTCATCGCGCAGCGTTCGCGCTGCATCGGGCATGGACGACGTTGGTCAATCATGAGCCTTCGCAAGTGCCCGCCGACGGCGCCGTTGCCCGACTGCGCGCGCTGAACCGAGAGTTGCATCTGCGCTTTGCAGAAGCGATGAGTGACGCAAGTCGTCATCGATCGCCGCGGCCTGAACTGATCGAAGAGTTACGCAAGCTCATCGGACAGGTCCGTGATCCGCACAGCCTGCCTGCCCTGGCCGGGAACACGATTCCACTCGGCCATCCCAGCGCGGGCGCGGCCATGCTCGAAGCGCTGCAGCCTGGCTCCAACCCGATGCGAGTCGTCGTGCGTGTCGGCGTTGCCGCCGGCCTTGCCGGTGCGCTCACGTCGATATTTCATTTCGAGCGTGCCTACTGGGCGGTCGCGGCGACCGTGCTGATGTTGCACCAGGGATTCGATTGGGTGCGCACCCTCCAGCGAAGCATCGAGCGGCTGCTCGGCACTTGGGTGGGCTTGTTGCTCGCCGGCGCAATTCTCATTCTTCATCCGCAGGGGATGTGGCTGGCGCTAGTCGTCATGGCACTGCAGTTCACGATCGAGATGCTCGTGATCCGCAACTACGCGCTCGCCGTCGTATTCATCACTGGCGCAGCACTGACGATCGCCGCTGGCGGCCATCCGGTGCAGGACGTGGGCGGTTATTTGTGGGCGCGTGGCATCGATACATTGGCTGGCTGCGTGCTCGCGCTTCTAGTATTTCGGGTGATCCCGCCTCGTGCCACTGTCCGCCACATCCCGGAACAACTGGTCCGTGCGTTACGAGCCGTCGCAGACACGACAGATCACCTCGCTCGCGGCGAAGTCACCACGCCAGATGCACGAAAGTGTCGTCGCGAGCTCCAGCTCGCAAGCTTCGCGCTCACTCACGCCTACGAGGACAGCCTGGCCGCATCACGCGCTCAGCGCTTCGCCGCCGAAGGACTGTGGCCAGCAATCGCAGCGGTCGAACGGCTCGCCTACCGCACGCTCTCAACTTGCTGGGCCCTCGAGCAACTTGGCGCCGATGCTGATCGAGAAACGGCGGCGTCGATGTTCGTCAACGATGGCGCCGTTCGCGTGCGTCGTGTCATCGATGGATTCGTCGCGGCGATCCTGAGCGGCGGTCCGTTGCCTGCATTGCCGCCGCTGCCTCATGTGCTGGAGACGGAGTTGGTTGACGTCCGTGAATGTTTGCTGAGGCGGGAGCTCATCTCCGAACCAGTCGGGGAATGAACGCGATGCCCAGCTGGAAGCCGATATCCGGGGTGTTGTTGATGTTCTGTGTGTTCTCGGTCACGCCGAATGAGTACAAGACGCTGCCCCGCATGTGACGCAGGCCGAGAGTGATCTGGTACTTGTCGCCGTTCAACTCTTCGAGATCCGTGGTCCGATCGGTGTACGTGCTCTTGCTGATGTAGCCCTGCAGATTGAGATTGGTGCGCTCAGTCCAGCGATACTCGACGCCCAGGATCAGGCTCGGCAGGAGCTGCGATTCCTGTGGCGCGGGTTGAGCGGCGCCGGCGTAGTAGACGGCAGCGAGATTCGCATACAGCGCATGTCGATCGCCCCGGCGTTGCAATGAAAACTGCGCTCCATAATCGGTCCGTCCGGTGGACAGCAGCAGGCGCTGGCCGGCCAGTGGCACTTTGATCGCTGCCTCCATTCCCAACAGCCAGCGTTCGCCGAACTTCAGTCCGGTGTGTCGAATGCCGAAGGTGGGATCGGCCAGACCACCGCTGGTCGGTGCCTCGAACAACGCGAGCTGCGCCGATTTCAGGTCGTAGATCAGGTTGAAATCGTTGCGAGCCGCGGCCGGGCGGCCGAAGGAGCTGAAGCCGAACGTGTCATGAAAGCCTTCGATGGTGCTGTCGAGAAAGCCGCCGCCGTAGGTGATGACATTCGCGATCGCATAGGCCGACAGGTTCTGGGAGAACTTGTAGTGCACCGTGAAGTCGATGACCGCGGACTCCAGATCGACCAGATAATTCTCGCCGGGCAGATCGCGAATCGCCGGCAGATCCGCGGCGCTCAATTCCCGGCGTCCCAGCGACTCGCGATTGGTGAGGTAGCGTTCGAGCTCCGGGCTCAGCGCCCAGGTGTTCTGATAGCCGAGCTCGGTCTCGATCGCGAACGAGCCGGGTTCGATGGCCACCGCATGCGCCGGACGCATGTCCAGTCGCAAGGAACCGAAGGGCGTGAGATCGCGCATTCGGAGCAACCCATAGAAAGCCCCGCCGTCCTGCGCATGGGACATCGCCGAGCACAGAACGAGCGTCATCATCAGGCTGCATGCTTGCCAGGTTCTCATGGGGTCCTCGAATCAGAATCTGACGGTGACCAGGCCGAGCAGGTAGCGATCGTCGGGCGCGCCATGATTGCCTTCCCAAACACGATACAGCTCGGCGAGCAGGGCGCGATGGAGCTCGAAGCCCACGCCGAGAGCGACGTTGTTACGGATGAATCCTGCTCCGTCCAGATCGACGAACACCTCGTCGAATGCGCGGGCACTGAGCGTCGGGAAACCAAACAACTCCGGGCGCACGACCCGCGCTCGCATCCGATAGCGCTCGACGGACTGGGTGCTGAGCGACAGCATGTGACGATTGTCGAGGGTCCAGCCTGGAATGCTCCACGTGCCTATCGCCATCAGTCGAAGCTGGCCTTCGCCTCTGCCTGCCGCCACATCCAGGTAGCCCGCGGCCGCAGCGATGGCTACGTGCGCGGTCACGTCGTTGCGGATTTCGAGCAGCGCTACGTTGACCGCTTCGCCGGCGAATGCCATGCCCGCAGTCGCGTTCACGCTGACGGGCGCGGCCATGGCGGGCAGCTGCATGCCCAGCCACGTAAAAGTCGCGATCGATCGAAGCGCGCCGAACCGCATGATGTTGATTTCCGCTGCACCTTCGGTGCGGTTGTGAGCAAACATCGGTGTTTGCGTGGCGCATCGCAATCATCGATTCCCATGATGTGAGCGCACCGCTCGATGGACCTACGCTGCGGCGGCGGCAAACGGAGGAGAACGAGATCGTGCACGGTAACAAAAGGCGCGTTTCAAGCGCGGTGATGCTGGTCGGCTGGCTAATGACTTCTGGAGAGATCGCAATGGCACAAACCCATGATGAGATCGAGCGTCGCAATGTCGACGCAGTGATGAAAGCGTTCGATGCCTGGCGCGCCGGCTCGGGCAGCCCGTTCGAGCTGCTCAGTCCGGACGCGCCGTGGACCATCGTCGGCCGCTCGGTGGCGGCCCGGCGATATCCGAACCGGCAGTCGTTCATGGATGAAGTGATCAAGCCGTTCAACGCGCGGATGCGTGAGCGGCTGGTGCCGCAGATCCAAGACGTGATGGCCGATGGCGACCAGGTGGTCGTGCGTTTCGACGCGCGTGCGGTGGCTCGGGACGGTGTGCCGTACACGAACACCTACGCGTGGTTTCTGAAAATGAGGGATGGCAAGGTCGTCGAAGCCACCGCATTCTTCGACAGCATTGCGTTCGACGACCTGTGGCGTCGGGTGGCACCACAGGATTAGCGAGCTCCGGTAGGCCGAGCGGACCAGGATGCCCGCTCGGCACCCTGCTCAGATGGTGTTCTCCCAGGCCGCGAGCTGGTGCGCCTTGAGCATGTCTTCCGTCGCCTTCGGCACGACGTTGCGGAATTTTCCGCTGTCGGCCGGCACGACCTCGATCATTCTGTCGATCATCTCGCGCGCATCCAGATGTCCGTCCGGCGCCTGCAGGAACGCGTCGAACTCGGCACGCAGCGCGGCGCGCTTGGTGACGTTCTTCGAGTCGTCGAGCCAGCGGAACGGGGCGTCCGCCATCGTCTCGTTGTAGCCGGTGTAATAGGCGCCGGGATTGATGGTCTGCACCTTGATGCCGTGCGGCTTCAGTTCCTGCTGCATGGCTTCGGCGATCGATTCCAGGGCATGTTTGGTGGACACATAGGTGCCCCAGTTGGCGGGCGTGAACAGGCCGCCCATCGAAGACGTGAACACCACCTTGGCGTTTTTCTTCGCGGCGATCCATTTGCGGATGAAGCCTTGAGTGAGCTGCAGCGGCAGGAACACGTTGACTTCGAAGTTGCGCCGGACCAGATCGATCGGAATTTCGAACACCGGGCCGGCTTCGCCCATGCCGGCGTTGTTCCACAGCACGTCGATGTCGAACGTCTGGGCGTACGCCACATCGTAGGGATCGGTCAGGTCGAGCCGTTCCACGCGCAGGTTCTTCAGTCCGAGCGCTTTCGCCTTTTCCCTGAGCGGGGTGACTTGCGGCGACACCTGCACGGTGGCGATGACGTTGTGGCCGTTCCTGGCCATTCCAATCGCGGCTCCTTCGCCGAAGCCCGAGCCCGCGCCCGTGATCAATATCGTCTTTGGCATGACATTACTCCGTAGCAAATGGGAAGTTGACTCACGCAGAGCGCAGCGCCGCGGCGGCTGCCTTGGCAATATCGAGGTCCTGAGGGACGGCCCCGCCGGAAACCCCGACAGCGCCGATCAGCACGCCCTTGGAATCGAACAGCGGGATCCCGCCCGCGAAGGTCGCAAGCCCGCCGTTACTGCGCTCCAGGCCGGGCGCGGGGGCGCCAGGCTTGCAGTAGTCCCAAACCGCTTCGCTCGGAATGCCAAACAGCACGGCCGTGCGCGCCTTGGAAATGGCAACATCGATCGAACCGATCACGGCGCTGTCCATCCTGCTGAAAGCTTTCAGATGCGCGCCCGCATCCAGTACCGCGATGTTGACGGGAACGCCGATGTCCCTGGCGCGCGACTCGCCGGCCGCGATCATTGTTTGCGATTGATTGCTCGTAACCATGGGCTTGCTCCTGACGCTGCCTGGCACGCTCTCGTGTGCCTGCCGGATAGTGAGTGGCGCACGGCCGTTGCTGAATCACATGTTTATTGGATTGCGGCTCTTGTCTCGGCTCGTGAATACGATGCGGCGCCGACCGAATAGGCGCGCATCCAGGGAATAGGCGCCCGGTCCGAGCAGCGCGAGCGCAAGTGACGTCAGCGCGAACAGCGTCGGGCAGAGTGCACTGTCACCCGTTGCTCTGAAAGCGACCATGCCTGCGACCACACTGCAAATTCCGGCGCAAAGCGGGGTCGCGAATCCCGCGAACAGCAAAGCCGCGAGACTGCCGCTTGCGGCGGTCCATAAGAGTGCATGCGAGCCGACCACTGCCCCCAGCAGCAGGGCTGCGGCCACCGACATTCTTAGAACGAGCAGAGCGATGCCAGCACGTCCGGAAGGAAACATGGAAAAGAATCCCTGCATCGTTGCAGCGTACGTGCCCGTCCGGCCGGTCGCACCCTACTCAAGAGCGATCGGCAAACTACCCTTTCGGGTGATCCGACAGCTATCGCGAAATCGCACGCTGCGGCATCATTGGAATCTCTTTCCATGGAGCGCAGCATGTCGTCGAACAACCCCTCGGTGCGACCGATCCGGGTGCTTTCCATCGACGATCATCCGCTGCTGCGCGAAGGCATTGCGGCCACCCTGGCCGGCGAGCCCGACATGCAACTGGTCGCGGAGGCGGCCACTGCACGCGCCGGCATCGAGCAGTTCCGGCTGACTCGCCCGGATGTCACGCTCATGGATCTGCAGATGCCGGACATGAATGGCATCGATGCGATCCGGATCATTCGCGAAGAGTTTGCCGATGCGCGGATCCTGGTCCTGACGACGTTCCAGGGCGATGCTCAGATCAACGGAGCGCTGCGCGCCGGTGCCTGCGGGTTCCTTCTGAAGGACACCTTGCGTAAAGGCCTGCGGGATTCGATTCGAGCGGCGCATGCAGGGCGTCGCGTGATTCCGCCGGATGTCGCGACCATGCTCGCGGAACACCTGACCGACGAGCGGCTGTCGCTGCGTGAGCTGGAGGTTCTGCAAGGAGCTGCGCGAGGCAATGCGAACAAGCGCATAGCGGCCGACCTGGGCATCTCCGAGGACACCGTGAAAGCGCACATGAAGAATATTCTGGCGAAGCTCGGCGCGAACGACCGCACGCACGCGGTCGTGACCGCCATCAAACGCGGCATCATCGAGTTATAAAAAGAAGCAGCGGTATGTATGAGCACTGGCACGCGCAGGGGCGAAGTCGCAGCTGCCTGATGCGGATGGTTGCGTTTGTCGTGCTCGCATTCGCGAGCGGCTATGCGTTCGCCTTGGATCCTTCGTTTCTGCTGTCACAGTACGGACACACTGCATGGCGCATGCAGGATGGATCCTTGCCGGCGGTACCGGATCCGATAGCGCAGAGCGCCGATGGTTATCTCTGGATCGGCACCACGGGCGGGCTGTATCGATTCGATGGAGTGCGTTTCACGCGTTGGGTCTCCGAGTTTGGCGAGGAGCTGGCTGCGAAAAATGTGACCGCATTGCTCGGGACCCCCGACGGCAGCCTGTGGATCGGTTCCGAGTCGGGACTGGATCGGCTGCGTGACGGGCGCTTGACGCGGATCTCGACGGAATTGGACGCGGCGATCGTGGAACTGACTTTGCAAGCCGACGGCAGCATCTGGGCCGTACGTGCGTATGGCGCTCCCTTTGCGACCAGCCTGTGCCGGGTACACGAGGATCGATTGCAATGTCCGGTGCCATTGCCCGGCCTGGAGCTGACGACCAGCTCGTGTTGCGCCCGGGGGTTCCTGCGCGAGGTCGATGGCAGCATCTGGCTCGGCGGCGATCTGGGGATGATTCATTGGCAGGCGGGCAAGACTTCGACCATCTATCCGGCCGCGCTGAGTCAGAGCCGCGGCATGGGAGGTGTCTCGGGAATCGTGCGCGATCGCCGGGGTGACCTGTGGGCGGGCATGGGCCAGCCCGGTCGCGACGGTGGCTTGCAGCGGATCGTCGATGGCAAGTTGCAACCGCTGGTCACCGGCACGTTCGATTCGAGCGCGCTCTCGATCTTCACGCTCTACCTCGACAGCCAGGGCGCAATATGGGTAGGAACGTGGGAACAGGGACTGGTGCGCATCCACGGCGATCGGGTGGAACGCTTTCAGGCCAGCGACGGACTGTCCGGCGACAACGTGCTCAGGATTTTCGAGGATCGCGAAGGCAACATATGGGTTTCCACCCTGCGCGGTCTGGATCGCTTTCGTCAGTTCAGCGTAGTTCCGTACTCGACGCGCGAGGGCTTGAGCTCCGACGATACCGCCTCGGTGATGGCTCGGAGCGACGGTTCGGTCTGGTTCGGCACCAGCCACGGTGTGAACATCCTGCGCGATGGCAAGGTGTCGAAGCTCGACCGCGGGCCGGAGATTCTGCGCAGCCACCAGATCACATCGATGTTCGAGGACGCAGCCGGCCGTCTCTGGCTCGGCGCCGCGCAGTCCATGTTCATTTTCGAGCGGGGCAAATTCACGCCAGTCGAAGACGCGGAAGGGCACCCGGCGGGGCTGGTCGCCAGCATCGCGGAGGATACCGAGCGGAATGTCTGGATGCAGCTGGCCGCTCGCGAGCGGCGATTGTCGCGTGTGGTCGGCGCTCGCATCACCGAACAGTTGCGCGATCCACAGGTGCCTCCCGGGCGGGAGGTGGCGGCCGATCCCGCCGGCGGCATCTGGATTGGAACCACGAGCGGCGATCTCGCTCACTATCGCGATGGCCAATTGGCAACGATTTCGTTCGCCCATGTCAGCCCCGAGATCACCGAGCGGCATGTGGATGACTTGATCGTGCAGGCTGACGGCACGGTCATGGGCGCGACTGGATATGGGCTCATCGAAACACAGCACGGGCAGCGACGTGCGCTGGTTCGCAGCAACGGCCTGCCGTGCGATCGAGTGTGGGCGATGCAGTTCGACACAGCGGATGACTTGTGGTTGAGCCTGGAGTGCGGCTTCGTGAGAATCGCCAAGAGCGAGCTCGCGGCCTGGCGCCAGGACCCGTCGCGCCGGGTGGCTCTGCGCTGGTTCGATGCGCTGGACGGAGCGACACCCACGCGCGCGCCGTTCATGGGCGAATCGGCCATGTCCACGGACGGAAGGCTCTGGTTCCCGAGCCTCAACGGCACGCACATGATCGACCCCTCGCGGTTGAAAGCGCCCGCGGTTGCCCCGCCGGTGCATATCGAATGGATACTCGCGGATCGCAAGCAATACAGTCTTCGATCGCCGCCGGTGTTTCCGGCGCTCACCCGCGACATCGAGATCGATTACACCGCGCCGAGTCTGGCGCTCCCTCAGAAGCTCACGTTCCGTTACCGCCTCGATGGTTACGAGGAACGCTGGCAAGAAGTCGGTGCGCGACGCCAGGCGTTCTACAACGACCTGGCCCCGGGCCAATACACGTTCCATGTGACGGCCTGCAATCAGGACGGCGCCTGCAATGAGCGGGGTGCGAGCGTCGCGTTCGAGGTGTTGCCGGCGTTCTACCAGACCGCATGGTTCATGGTTCTGGTAGTCCTCGCGACCGTGTTGCTGCTGTGGGCGATGCTGGCGCTGCGCGTGCGACAGGTGGCCACGCGTATTCGGTCCCGCCTCGAGGCGAGCCTGGAAGAACGCGAGCGAATCGCGCGCGAGCTGCACGACACCTTCCTGCAGAGCGTGCAGGGGCTGATGCTGAAGTTTCAGAGTGCGATGGAGAAGATCCCGGCCGGCGAGCCGGCGCGCGAGCTGATGGAACAGGCGCTGGATCGTGCAGATGGCGTGCTGGTGGAAGGTCGAATGCGGGTGACGGCTTTGCGCCATTCGACCCATGCACAGCGCGATTTCACCGCAGCCATCCGGCAGCTGGTCGCGCAAGCGACCGAGGATACGACTGTGGATGTGCGCCTGACCGTTGAGGGCGCAACGCGCGGCTTGCATCCAGTAGTCGCCGAAGAAGCGGAGCGCATCTTGAGCGAAGGGCTGGCGAATGCGCTCCGACACGCGAACGCGCGCACCATCCACATCGAAATCCTCTATTCGCGGCGCGAGCTCACGGTGCGGCTCGTCGACGACGGGCGTGGTTTCGAGGAGGAGCAAGTGCAGGCGGCGCCTGCCGGCGGCCATTGGGGCCTGGCGGGCATGCGAGAGCGCGCGCGGAAAATAAAGGCTCAGATCGAAATTGCCAGCCGGCTCGATGCCGGCACCAGCATCGAGCTGCGGATTCCGGCGAACATCGCATACGCCAGCGAGCGCTGACGGTTACCCCAAAGGGTAGGCGATGCATTGCCGCGCAGGATGATGCGGTGCCTCGCTGTGCGCGAATACATTGTGTGACGACGCGGTCGCGCGGGCGCTGGAACACGATGAGATGAGCGGGCGAAATGAAATCGTCTATGTGGTGAATGAAAACGCGGAGATGCGTGCAACGATCTGCTGCTACCTGAGCGGCGCGGGACTCGAAACGATCGCTTGTGGCTCCGCGGCCGAATGTTTGAACGAGGCGGTCGCGCTGCCACCGTGTTGCGCAGTCCTCGATATCGATCTGCCGGACATGAGCGGGCTGGACCTGCAACTGGAGCTCGCGGCGCTCGGTGTGCCGATCGTGTTCGTGACGGCGTACACCGAGGTGACGGCGATCGTGCGTGCGTTGAAGGCCGGTGCCGTCGACCTGTTGCAGCCGCCGCTGTCGAAGGACGGCGTGGTGATTGCGGTTCGTACCGCGCTCGATCAGTATCACCGCCGCCGCCATGCTCACATGGCGCTGGTCGAAGTGCGCAACCGCCGAGCCGCGTTGACGCCCCGGGAACGACAGGTCATGCGCCTGCTCGTGAACGGAATGATGAACAAACAAGTTGCGCTCGAACTGGGTATCAGCGAGGTCACGGTGCAGATTCACCGCGGCCGGATCATGGACAAAATGCGTGCGCGCTCGTTTGCGCACCTGGTTCGCATGGCGCAGATGCTGGAGTCGTCCCTGGATTGGCAGGAGTTGTCGTGATGTTTCGGATCGTTCCGCTGGTCGCGTTCACTGTGGCGGTCGCTGTCCCGACCTGGGCGCAACAGACGACGCCGGTATCCGACGTAGCCGATACCATCGTCGTGACCGGTTCCAGAATCGCCAGGCCCGAGCTCGATCGCCTGCAGCCCACCATGGTCGTGAGCAGCGATGAGATCGAGAACCGCGGGGTGGCGAACGTCATCGACGTGCTGAACGACATCCCCGCATTCGGCCCGCCGGCTTCGAGCAGCGCCGGCACTCAGCCCTCCGCGTTCGGCGTTGCCCAGAGCTTCGCAGATTTCTTCTCCTTGGGATCGCAGCGGACCTTGACGCTGGTCAACGGGCGTCGCTTCGTGTCCTCGAACACGGCATCGATCTTCGGGCCCGCCGATCCGGGGCAACAAGTCGATCTCAACGCGATTCCGACGCAGCTGATCGAACGCGTCGAAGTGGTCGCTGTGGGCGGTGCGCCTGTTTACGGCTCCGACGCCATCGCTGGCACAGTCAATCTCATTTTCAAACGGGACTTCGAAGGATCGAGCATCGATGCATACGTCGGCCGCTCCGCGCGCGGCGATGCCGACAACTACCGTCTGCGGGCTCTGGCAGGCCTGAACTTCGCCGACGGTCGCGGCAATGTGACGATCAGTGCCGAGTACGCCCGCAGCGAAGGCCTGACCTACATGGACCGGCCGCGCACCGCGCGCGGTTTGTACTACACCACGCCCTCGGATCCGGATTCTCCATACGTCAATGAGTTGATCGAGCAACGCCGTATCGACGTGGTGAGTGCTGGCGGGTTGCCGCTGGTCGCCGATGATCTCGCGCAGTTTGCGGGAGTCGTGGACGGGCAGGGCAATGTCATGCAGTTCGGCCCGGACGGCGCGCTGGTGCCTTACAACTTCGGCACCGGCAGCGGGAATCTGGTCAACAAGTCCGGCGGCGACGGTTTCAATATCACCGCCGTGAGCACGCTGCTGGCGCCGACGGAGCGAGCGAACTTTACGGCGCTGGGGAATTTTGAGATTACCGATCGCGTGCGAGCGTTCGGTGAAGCGTGGTACTCGACCACCAGCGGCAAGAAATTCTTCGATCAACCGGTGTACAACTCGCTGCTGTTCGGGCCGGGCGGCTCGTTGCAGGGCAATCTCATTGTAAGCACCGACAATCCGTTCCTCTCGCCGGAGTCCCGCGCGCTCATTCGCGACAATCTGCTGGCCGCCGGCGCGGATCCTTCATTCTTCTATCTGGCACGCGCGAACTCGGATCTTCAGAGCGGCATTGCGCGCTCGGAGAGCAATTTGTATCGGGTCGTCGCGGGGCTCGAAGGTGCCTTCGAGCTGGGCGAGCGTTCGTTCCAATGGGAAATCGCGGGCAACTACGGCAACTCAGCAACGAGATCGCGCGAGCCGATGGTCGTGCAACAGAATTTCGAGAACGCGCTCGACGCCGTCCTCGATCCCGCAGCCGGTCGGATCGTCTGTCGCGGCGTGCTGGAGGGCACGCTCGAGTCTGCGCCCATCAGAACGCGCTCCACCTCGTGCGCGCCGCTGAATCTGTTCGGATTGGGCGCACCGAGCCAGGCTGCGCGCGACTACATCACGACTCAGGCGACGCAGACGTCGACGATCACTCAACGCGTACTTACTGCAGACATCTCGGGTGAGCTCTTCGATCTGCCGGGTGGCGCCGTGCAGGCTGTGGTCGGTGTGGAGAATCGACGCGAAACCTCGCGCTTCGATCCGGATCGTTTCTTCCGGGAAGCGTGGGGACGGCTCGTGCCGATCGACAGCCTGAGTGGTGAGTTCGAAACGGACGAAGCGTTCACGGAACTCCTGATTCCCATCGTCGGCGAGCAGCAGAACATTCCTTTCGTGAATGCTTTGCAACTCGAGGGCGCCGCGCGATATGTGGATCATTCGGTCGCCGGCGGCGATCTCACCTGGACAGCCGGCGCACGCTTTGCGCCGATCCCGGATATCCAGTTCCGAGGCAACAAGACGCTGGCAATTCGTTCGCCCGCGGTCACGGAAGCCTTCGTGCCCACTTCGACGGCATTCGATACTGCTGACGACCCATGCGACTCGCGCTTCATCGACGCCGGCCCGAATCCGGCAGCGCGTGCAGCGAACTGCGCGGCGGCGGGCATCACGCAGCCCTTCCAATCCAACATCGTCGACGCTTCCGCTCAGATCAGCGTATCTGGCAACCCGAATCTGTTGAACGAAGCGGCGGATTCGCGCACCTGGGGCGTAGTCGTGCGGCCGCGCTGGGTGCCGTCGTTGAGCCTCGCCGTCGACTGGATCGAGATCGATCTCACCAACGCCATCGTGGCGCTCGATGCCGCCGGTGTGATGCAGGCTTGCTACGACAGTCCATTGGGCGTCGACGCAACGGCGCTTTGCGGCAACATCGATCGTGATGCATCGGGCCAGGTGACGTTCGTACGCACCGGCTACGCGAACGCGGGATCGAAACGCTTCAAAGCGATCACTGCGCAATTGAACTATGGCATCGACTTGGGCGGCCTGGGCCGGCTCGATACTTCGCTCAACTTCTACAACCTTCGCAATCTCACTACGCGCGTCGGCCTCGGCGACATCGATCGCCAGGCGGGCGAAATCGGCACGAGCCGCGACCAGGGCGCGCTCAGCCTCAACTACGGCTTCAAGGCGCTGTCCGTATCACTGCAGACCCAATACATCGGCCCGGCGCGCTGGGACGTGGACGAACCGCCTCAGACGCGCAATTTTTCCGAAGTGGGCGAGTGGTGGCTGTTCAACCTGTCCGCGGGCTATCGATTCAACGACAACCTCATGGTCCGCGTGTTCGTCGACAACGTCTTCGATCGCGAACCGCCGTTCCCGGTGCCGGCGGATGGGGGCACGGTGGCGTATTACGATGGAATTTTTGGGCGGAATTATGCGGTGTCGTTCAACTACGACTTCTGACGCGAAGACGGTAATGGTGGGCCCGGCAGGATTCGAACCTGCAACCAAGGGATTCACTGTGGTCCCGATGTTTCCAAAGGGAGTGGACTATCTCTTCACCCGCGCCTTTCGAAGGATCGAAGCGAGCGGTGGGGTGCGGGACGCTCCAGCCTGTTATCAAGGGCACTCGAGCTCGGCCACGGAGCCGCAGCTCCGGGATCGATCCCGCCCTCAGGTAGTCTCTGCACCTTCCGGCGGTGTACCGCCGGCTTGGCTCAGGGTTGCCACGCCGTCCCCGCGAGGGTGAGGCGGAAGGGTTCCCTGAATTCATCCCGTCCACTTCGTGGCTTTCGCGCACGAAGGCACCTTTATCGATGAGTCCCCTGCACTAACCGTTGTGCTACAGGCCCATATCGTCGAACCATGCAATTCTAGCAGCCAGTCGCGAGGCCGCACAGATATCCACAGAAGCGGTGGATAACTTCTTGATAACCGAGGCTTGACTTCGTGCATCTGCGGCGGAAGATGGGTCGGGCGTTGGATTGATCGTTCGATGATCAACGTCAGCGGAGGTTGCTTGCGCATGCCGAACCAGGTGCCGCACCGTGCACTCGCGCCATTGGGGTTAATACTGCTGGTGCTGTGCCAGCTTGCCGTTGGCTCCGAGGTCGAGCCGACCAAACCCAAGCGCAAGCTCGACGTCTGGTACGTCGCCACGCCGCATGAAGTCGTCGACCGGATGCTTTACGAGGCCAAAATCCGCCCGATCGACGTGGTCTACGACCTCGGTTGTGGCGACGGTCGAATGGTCATCGCTGCCGCCAAGCAGTACGGCACGCGCGGCGTGGGGGTCGATCTCGATCCTGCCCGGATCAAAGAAGCACGTGCGAATGCCAAAGCCGCGGGCGTCGAGCAGCTGGTGACGTTCCGAGTCGGCGATATGTTCGAGACCGACCTGCGCGAAGCGACGGTCGTGATGTTGTATCTGCTGCCCGAGCTCAACCGTCGGCTCAAACCCAAACTGTTCGCGGAGCTGCCTGCGGGCGCGCGCGTGGTCTCGCACGATTTCGACATGGGTAAGGACTGGCCGCCGGATCGTTCGATCAATCTGGGGGCCGACGGTATCTATGTGTGGGTGATGCCGCCGCTGGCTGAACGGCCGGCGGCGAAACACTGATCACGAGTGAAGTGATTGAAAATGAACAATGTCCTGGTTCCCGGACCGGAACCGAACGCGATCATGGGGCATTCAACGGAGTAATGTTCATTGCACGCCCGGCGGCGCCGGACATCGGAACACGGCATGCGCGTCGACCTTCCCACTTCAGGATTGCAGCCCGCTCGCGAAGCATTCGTATTTTCTGACAACGATGAGCCGATATCGCACGAGGGGCCGCCGCTTCGAGTGCTGCTGCTCACCTCCGGTCTGGGCCTCGGGCACGTGCGTGCGGCGCAGGCGGTCGCGGCGGCACTGCAGGATCAGGCCGAGGTCGCCACAGTCGATTTCTGGTCGTTGATGAACGCGGGCGCGGCGCGCGCCATTCATGCCACCTATCTCGACCTCGTTCAGAACCATTCCGATTTGTACGAACGGCTATATCACCTGGAAGCCGGGACGTGGCGCCAGGTGCTGGAGAGCCGTTCCGGTCCACCGCGTGCAGTGCTCGAAGTGCTCGAGCTGATCGCTTCGGTGGCCTCGAAGGAGGGGCAGAGCATCCCGCGCGGGGGGCGCTACGCGTCGGACAAACTCCTGTATTCCCTGCTGTGCGCGTCGATGCCTTATGACGGTGACAGTCTGGCAGGGAACGGTGTGCGCGCGCGCCTCGCGCTATGGAAATTTACCTATCTGCGGCTGATCCGGCGTCTCGAGCCGGCGATCCGCAAGTTCGCGCCCGATGTGATCATCAGCACGCAAATGATTCCGGCAGCGATGACGTCCTATTTGAAGGAGCGCGGCAAGGTGCAGGCGTCCATGATCGGAGTACTGACGGATTTCGGCGTGCACGATTTCTGGAAACAGCGCGGGGTCGATCGTTACTGTGTGGCGCATCCTGCCATTCTGGAAGGGGACGGCTCGTCGACGAGCTCCCGGGCAGTGGTCACGGGTGTGCCGTTGATGCCGGATTTCGCATTCCCGCTGTCACAAACCGAAGCGCGGCGCGCGCTGGGTCTGCCCGAGGACGCTCAAGTCGTGCTGGTCCTGGGCGGCGGGTTGGGCTTGAGTGTGGACACGGCTGCGATGTCGCTGTTGCGGCGTCCAGCCTCGACCCACGTCATCGTCATGCCGGGCACGAACAATAAAGCGCGGGCGGCGCTGGATCGGCTGGCAGCCCAGCATCCAGAACGTTTGAAAGTCTGTGACTGGACCGATCGCATGGACATTTATCTGCGCGCGTCCGATGTGGTGGTCGGCAAGCCCGGCGGAATTACTGTGGCCGAGGCGCTGGCGTGTGGCCGGCCGCTGCTGGCAACGCGTTCGCTCGGGGGGCAGGAAGGCTTCAACGTCGATTTCCTGACGCGCCACGAAGTCGGTGGCCTGGTTGCGGATGGTGATCTGCTGGAGCGGGTCGATGCCCTGCTGCGCGATCGGGATGCATTGCAGAATATGCAGCGCCGCGCCTGGTTGCTCGGCCAGCGCGACGGTGCGGCGAAAGTGGCGCGTCTGGCGCTCGATCTGGCTTCCATCAATCGCGCAGTGGTACAACAATCACGATGAAAGTATTGCATCGAGTCGCACAGGGCGTGCTTGGTCTGGTCGACGCTTGGTACTACCGCCGCTACAAACTGAAAACCCTCGGGCCGGTGCTGTTCGTCGGCCGGGCGTACTATCGCGGGCCCGAGTTGAAGTTCGAGGACGGCACGCTGCTGCGTGACAACGACGTGATCGGTCGCTTGCACTTCAACAATGCGAGCATTGCCGCGCTCGGCGAGGGATCGATGCATCGGGTCGGATTCCGGTTCGCCAAGCTGATGCGCGAATCGCTGCGCAAGCTCGCGGAAGCCGCGCATAACGATCCCGCGTTCGCCGATGTGCGAGTGTTTCAGGGTACGACCTGGATTCCGGCGCACGGCGAGGTGGTCGGGTTCGTCAGCACGCCCATGCCGAAGACCTGGAGGACGCGCTTGCTCGCGGCGCATTTCAAGGTGCTGATGTGGGTGTTCGCGCCGGCGTCGCAGATTCGCAATCGCGAGCAAGCAGAGCCGCGCCTATACTGGCTGACGCGCGCGGCACTGGCGCGCAATCTGGACAAGTTGAAGGTCGGCTAGCGATGTGCGCCAACCGCGTCTATCTCACATTCGACGACGGGCCGGATCCCGACTGGACGCCGCGCGTGCTGGATGCGCTCGAGCAGGCGGGCGTCAAGGCGACGTTCTTCGCGATCGGGCAGCAGGCGCAGCGCTCGCCGGAGCTCATGCGACGAGTTCGCGATGCGGGCCACGCGATTGGCAATCACACGTTCAGTCATCGGCATCCATGGTTCATGTCGCAGCGGACCGCGCGTGCGCAGGTGCGCGATGGTGCGAATGCGCTGAGCGAAGTGCTTGGTGCGGAGCCCAGGTTTTATCGGCCGCCTCATGGACGCGAGCGCGCTTGCATGACCGATGAGGCGCATCGTTGTGGCGAGCAGGTCGTGCTCTGGAACGTCAGCGCGGTCGACTGGGGGCCGCTCGGCTCGGCCGATGGCATCGAGAGGCGGCTGGAAGCCGTGAAGGGCGGCGACATCGTGCTGATGCACGACGGGCAGAACAAGCACAATCGGCCCGATCAGCTGTTACAGATCCTGCCGCTGTTCCTGCGCAAGCTGTCCGACCGCGGCCTGCGCCCGGCGTTGTTGCCGGCGTAGCGTTCAGCCGTCCAGTTCCGGGTAGTGACGGAACAAGTCGTCGTCGTTGAATGCCAGGCGTCGGCCTGACTCGACGTAACTCTTGATGCGCGGGCGCTCGAATACGGCGTCGTGAAGCTTCAGCAGCCGAGGATGTTTGCGAAGCACTCTCGCGGACGCTACAGGGAACGCGTAGCGAATCCCCGCGACTACTTGGGCGAGCGACAGATCCGCGTAAGTGACACGGCCGCCTGCCAGCCACGGACCGGCGGTTCGATTGCGCGTCAGCACCTTCTCGAAATAGTCGAAGAACTTCGGCATGCGGTGGGTCCGAAAGTCCTCGGCCCGGCGTTTGGCGGCCGCTTTCTGATCCTGGTAATACAAACCGACCGCGATCGGATGATGCGTGTCGTGCGCCTCCACGACCAGGTCGGCGACCGTCAGCTGCAACTGATGCACCCAAAGCCTGCCCGCTTCATCCCGCGGCGCGAGCCGCAGCGGCCCGCCGAGATACAGCAGGATGTTCGAAGTCTGCCCGATGAGCTGCTTGCCGACCTTGAGAAAAGGCGGCGCGAACGGCGGGCGCGGCACGCGGGTTCCTTCGAGGAATTTGTTCAGGGCGGGCACACCGCCGCCACGGTTCTCGGGCTTCAGTGCGATATCGATGTATCTGGCGCCGCCTTCTTCGAGCGCCAGCCGGACGAACTCGCCGCGCCCTTGAATGCCGGGCCAGTAATACAGCTCATACACCATGACGATTCCTCGAGTGAGCCTCTGGTGAAAGCTTTGCGACGCGATATCGTTCCACGGCACAGCTCATAAGTTAAATCCCAGCGCCAGACCGAGTTCAGACGCGCGAGAAAGCGAGACTTGCTGCTCAATCCAATCGAGTTCTTAGAGACCCGGGGCGGAGCCGGTGGCACATTGCCGGCTCTCCTCTCACCGCAGTGACACTGGATGGAACATCCGGAAAGCCGAACCGACGGAATCGACTCTGTCGAAGCAACGTCGCGCCCGGTCACTGAAGGCCCGCGCCGCTGGCGGCCGGGTATGGCGTTGCGTGTCGCGATCGGCTTCGCGGCGGTCGGTCTCACGGTCATCGTCGCCAATATCTCCACACAGCAGAGCGCCCGCGAGGCGCGGGAGAAGGTTCGCGAGCTGCTGGTGCAGCATGAGCCGCTGGTGCGCGCGACTGAATCGCTGGCCGCTGCGGTGTCAATGTATGAGCGCGCGGTCATCGACCAAAGCGAAAACAGCGCTATCGCACAACAACCGGTCAAAGCCGCTGCCCAGCGCATGACCGAAGCTGCCGAGGAATATCGGGAAGCGGCCTCGCGTTCTGCCGAGATGGAGCGTCCCGCGCCTGCGTTCGAGGCGCAGCTCAACAGCTTTCTCAAGGCAGGCGACGAGCTTCTGCGCAGCAGTGTGACGCGTCGCTCGCGGATGCGGGACTACTGGTCGCGCTTCGATACATTGGAGACGAGCCTCAACGCGCCGCAGGCCAAGGCGGTCCGTTTTGCCGGTGCGGTGTTCGCGAGCGAAAAGCTGATGGATCTGTCGCGTGCGCTGTCGAGCATTCGTGAGCAAGTCAGTGCCGCGGCGAGCGTCTCTTCGCCGCGTTCGGCGCAACTCATCATCGCGAGCGAGAACGCGTTTCGCACCCGGCTGCAACAGCATTCGGCCGAGCTGGCGAAACTGCACGGCGAGGTGTGGCTCGGCCAGGTGAAGGCGAATTTCAACAGCGTGGTGGCCGGACGGCGCGCCGCATTCGAAAGCATCGAGACGTTCAACGAGCAGTCGGTGATGTTTCGCGATCACGCCGCTGAAATTTCCGGCATGGTCGTCACGAAGCTGGTCGGGCCGGCGCGTCGCGCGCTGGCGGACGCCGATCGATTGGCGGTGCAGGCTTCGGATCGCGCCGACAGGCAGCTCGGTTGGGCGAGTGGCCTGGCGATGCTGCTGCTGATCGGCATCGCAATCGCCACTGTCACCGGCGTCACTGCGCCGGTGCGTCGCTTGACTGAAGCGACGCGTCGCTTGGCGGGCGGCGCGGTCAGAACTCGCGTGGTCCGTGGTGGCGTGCGCGAGCTCGACACGCTGGCCGAAGCGTTCAACGAAATGGCCGAGCAGCTCCAGCAGGCACAGGACGCAGTTCGGGTGCACCAGCTGGAGCTCGAAGCGAGGGTCGACGAGCGCACGCGCGAGCTGAATCATCTGGCGCATCACGATCCGCTGACCGATCTGCCGAACCGCCGGCATTTGCTGGCGCATCTGGATGAAGCCATCGATCGGACCCGCTTGCGCAGCGGTCGACTGGCGCTGCTGTTCATCGATCTGGACAATTTCAAGACCATCAACGACAGCATGGGGCACGCATTCGGCGACCGCGTGCTGCAGGCAGTGAGCGAGCGCTTGCGCATGAACAGCCTGTTCTCGCGCTCGTTCAGCGCCCGCCTGGGCGGCGATGAGTTCACGGTTGTTTGTGAAGAAGTAAATCAGCTGGGGGATGTCGAGAGGCTGAGTCGCTCGGTGCTGGAGGAATTCCAGCGCTCGCTGAGCGTGCAAGGCCGCGAGCTAAGGATCAGCGTCAGCGTCGGCGCGTGTATCTTTCCGGATCACGCGTCCGACTCTCATGCCTTGTTACGAGCGGCCGATTCGGCGTTGTTCCGCGCCAAGGAGTCGGGTCGCAATTGCTGGAGCCTGTATGCGCCCCAGCTGCTCGAGGCGGCCGCCTCGCGCTTCAAAGTCGAACAGTCGTTGCGACGGGCCGTGGAGCAGGGCGAATTCGAGCTGCTGTACCAGCCCGAAGTGTGTTTCGAGACGCTGGAGACGCACACGGTCGAGGCACTGCTGCGCTGGCGCCAGCCGGACGGCAACGTGGTATCGCCAGCGGACTTCTTTGCCGTCGCCGAGCAGACCGGCCTGATCGCCGATATCAGCGATTGGGCGCTGCGCACCGCCATTCAGACGGCCGCTGTCTGGCATAACGGGCCGTGGCCGAAAGCGCGCGTCGCGGTGAATATTTCTTCGCAACAGCTGATGAGCGCGAGCTTCGTCACCCGTCTGCAGTCCTTGCTGAAGCAGTACCAGTTGCCGGCGCAGTGTCTGGAGATCGAGCTGACCGAGAATGTGTTGCAAACGGGCGCGAACACCATTGCAACCTTGCGGCGTCTGCGGGAGCTGGGCATCAGCATCGCGCTGGATGATTTCGGCACCGGATATTCCTCGCTCACGTCGCTGGAGCGTTTGCCGCTGACGCGGGTGAAGATCGACCGCAGCCTGGTGACCACGATCGACATCGGCGGGCGCTCGCCGGCCATCGTTCGTTCCATCATCGGTCTGTGCCACAGCCTCGGCCTGCAGGTGACTGCCGAAGGGGTCGAGCGGCCGGCGCAGCTGGGCGTGCTGTTGAACGATCGCGGCGTGCAGATCCAGGGCTACCTGGTATCGCGACCCATCAATGCAGCGACGGTGCCCGTATTCATCGATCAGGCCCGCGCCCACCTGGAGCAGCTGATGATCGGCGCGCCCGCGCTGGCCCAGGAAACCGAATCGAACACGACCCGGTTACGCACGTTGCGATCGTCCAGCGCTCGCGGCTCGCGTTCCGCCAGGTCCCCCGCCGAAGAGAAGTGAGGAACCGGCGCGTCCAGCGCGGAGTTTCTACCACGTCGTTCTCCCAATAAGCGTCCCTGGCGCAGGGGCTGAATTCACGTGCCGCAGACTCCGCTACCCGCACGCTTGAACGGTTCGTGGGTTACCTTGCTCACGCTCGTGCTGGTCGTTGCGATTCTGCACACCGGCAAGCAAGTGCTGTTGCCGATGGCGCTGGGCGTGGTGCTGGCCTTCGTGCTCACGCCGCTGGTTCGTCAGTTCGATCGCATGCATCTGCCGCGCTTCGCCGGAGTGGCGCTCACGATGGTGCTGGCCCTGAGCGCAGTAGGTGGGATGGGCTATGTCGTGTACGACCAGTTCGCTCAGCTGTCGAGCGAAATCAGCCAGTACTCCACGTCCATGCGTCGCAAGGTCAGTCAGTTGCGCATGGGTAATGATGCCGCCCTCCAGCAGTTCACGCGCACGCTGGATCGAGTCACCGATCAGTTCTACAGCGATCCGGATCAACGCAACGCGCAGCCGGTACGGGTCGTGCCGCCGAAGCTGCCGCCAACACAACGATTGCGTGAATCGTTCGGCGCGATTTTCGAGCCGGTGGCCAGTGCGTTCATCGTGATCGTGCTGGTCGCGTTTCTGCTCGGACAGCGCGAGGACCTGCGCGACCGCTTCATACGCTTGATCGGCGCCGGCAACGTGACCATGACGACGCGGCTGATGAACGAGGCGGCTTATCGGGTCAGTCAGTTCCTGGTGTGGCAGACGCTGATCAATCTGGCGTTCGGCGTGCTGGTGGGATTGGGGCTGTATTGGATCGGCGTGCCCTATGCGGCGTTGTGGGGCGGCATGACGGCGCTGCTGCGTTTCGTTCCCTACGTCGGCACCGTGCTTTCGGCATTGATGCCGGCATCGCTCGCGTTCGCGACTTTCCCGGGCTGGTCCGAGACGCTGGAGGCGCTGGCGCTGTTCCTGGGCCTGGACTTGATCACCGCGTATTTCGTCGAGCCGGTGGTGTTTGGTTATCGCACCGGGGTCTCCTCGTTTGCGTTGTTGATCTCGGCCTTGTTCTGGATCTGGGTGTGGGGGCCGGTGGGCCTGCTGCTGGCGACGCCGCTGACGGTGTGTATCGCCGTGCTGGGGCGGCATGTGCGCTCGCTGCGTTTTCTTGCCGTCATTTTCGCCGACGAGCCGGCGTTGCTGCCGCACGTTCGTTTCTATCAACGGCTGCTTGCGCGTGACGAGGACGAGGCTGGCGTGCTGGTCAGTCGTAAGCTGCACGAAGTGGGAGCGCTCGGTGTCATCGACGAGGTGCTCATCCCCACGGTGACACTGGTTTTGAGTCATCGTGAGCAGAATGAGATCACCGAGGACGATGCCGAGTTCGTGCTGGATGTCATTGCCGAGACGGTGCAGCAACTGCCCACTCTGGAGGGGGTGATGCCGCAGGCCACCATCGTCGGCTTGACGGTGCGCGCGCCGGCGGACGACCTGATTCTCGAAATGTTACGTACTGCGTATGGACGCGAGCGCATCACGTCGATGCCGCCCGAAATGACTGCGGAGGAAGCGTTGCGTGCCGCGATTCGGCAGGCACCGGCGATGATTTGCATTGCCGCCGCCGCGTCGACGCGCGGCTCGGAGCTGCGCAATTACTGTCGCCGCATCCGAAGCGAGTCGCCAGATACGCGAATCATCGTGATGCGTCCGCAGCTTCCGGACGACGAAGCACCGCGTTCCAGCGAGCGCTTCCGCGAAGCGGGTGTGGATAGTCTGGTCATGGGTGCGAAGGAAGCGGTGATCACCATCGACCGCTTGCTGGCGGCAAATGCCGAATCGACGGGCTCGGAGCCGGCGCCCAAGCTCCCGCCGCTCTCGGCGCGTGCCTGATCGATCGGCGGGCGGTCAGGTGCCTTCCGCAGCGAGCCCGACCATGGCCGAATCGCTCAACGGCGCGATCCGCACCAGCCAGTTATCCACTTTCTGCGGCTCGCCGGTCTTCAGCCACGAGAACACCACGTTGTGCCAGAGGATGCGCTGCACGTAATTGCGGGTCTCGTTGTAAGGAATGTTTTCGACCCAGATGTCCGGATCGAGCGCTTCGGAGGGCATCCAGCGCGCCGCCGCGTTCGGGCCCGCGTTGTAACCGGCCAGCGCGACCAGCGTCTGGCCCCCGAAGCGATCCAACAGCCCTCGCAGATTGGCTGCGCCGAGCGGCACGTTGATCACTGGATTGAACAAGTCGTCAGGAGAGGGACGCGGCTTGTTCCATTTGCTGGCGGTGCGCCGCGCCGTCTCCGGCAACATCTGCAACAGCCCGCGCGCTCCGGCCGACGACTGCGCGTCCCGGCGGTACAGACTTTCCTGGCGCATCACGCTGTAGATGAGCTGCGGCGAGAGGCCCGTGAGTTTCGCGGCCGACAACACTTCCGCATCGTACGGCTGCGGATATAACAGCTCGTAATCGTTGTACACGCGCTGCTGACTCGCCGTGGCGATGGCCTGATCGTACCAGCCCCAGCGCGCAGCCAGATGAATGGCCTGTGTGCGCGCCGATTCCATCAATTGCTCGAAGCCGAAGGACCATTCGCTGTTCGCCTGATTGCGCAGGTCGCTCAACAGCAGCTCCCGTGCACGCACCATCGGCGGCAGCTGCTCCATGCGCTCGACTTGCGCCTGATCCAGCGGCAGCTTCTCCGGATGGGGCGCGACCGGTCGATCGAGCCGTGCACCGGCCATGATGGAATAGAAATTGTCATCGACCAGCACCGACTCGTAGAGCTGACGGGCCAGCTCCGCTTCGCCGTTCTTTTCGCTGGCGCGTGCCGCCCAATAACGCCAGCGCGCCAGCCCGCGCTGCTGATCCGGCATGGCGGCGATGATGTTGCTGACGAGTTTCCAATTGCCGGCCCACAGCGCGGCGCGTGCATGCCACTCGCGAGCTACGTCATCGAAGTCCTGCGGTTGCACTCGCTTGAAATAGTCGAGCGCCTCCGAGCGGCGGTCCCATGACAAGGCGAGCGCCAGCGCCAATGCATACGGGCTCGCAGTTTCCGCGGTGAGCTTGCGAGCGCGGACGAAATTTTCGTAGCGGCGCAGCGCGCCGTCACGATCGACGCGCGCGAATCTGGACCAGCCGGCGAGCTGCGCTTTCGGCTCCACTTCCAGTGCCGGCGATGCGATCAGCGCATCGATCTGCTTTTGCGGATTCTCCAGCAGCGCCGCCCAGCGCAGCAGTGGAGCGGCGCGATCGGGTGGCAGCCCCGCCGCAATCTGCCTGGCGAAGCTCGCATTGTTGTTTTCGAGTGCACGGCGCACCCGTTGCTCGATCAGCTCGGGCGTGAGCGCATTTTGAGCGCGCATCCAGTCGAACGCCTGCTCGCAATCCGGCAGGCTGACCGGGGTGAGCCACTGGCGGGCGATGTCGAGCGCCAGGTCCTGGGTTTGTCCGAGCGCGATGCGTGCCGTAAAGCTTTGACAACGCAACGAATCGCTGGCCGATCGGTCGTTGTAATGTTGCAGGAACGGTTGCCATTGCCGCCGGGCTGCAAGGCTCGACAACCACGCACCGCGCAGGTCGCGTCCCACCGGCTCGCGTTCATAGTAGGAGATGAACGTTTCGGCGCTCTGATCGGCGGGGCCCAGCTCGTTGGTCGCTTGCGACAACTCGCGCTTGATGCGCGCGGCCTGCAAGTATGGATACAGCGGGTAATGGCGTAACGCTTCGCTGTCCTTCTTCTCATCGCCCGGCTGCGTGGCCGCCTGCGTATACGCCTCTTTGAAAAGTTCCCGCGTGTTCTTGAATGGATCCTTGGCTGCGTGCGCCATGCCGCCAGTCAGCGACAGAAGGGCCAGAGCGAGCAGCGACGATTGCAGGGGACGGAATCGATTCATGGTGGTGAGATTAATGGCAAATGCCGCAGCTGACCATTACGGCGGGTTGCGGCCCGAGTGACTGAGCACAGCGCATCGGAGGAACCCTACGGACGGGCGCAACGTTCCTGGGCATGGACCTGTTTGTCACTCTGGGCGGGCACCACACGGTCCTACCCTGGCTCGAAACGGCGCTGCGCGTGCTGTTCGCGGTCCTGGCCGGCACGGTGGTCGGGCTGGATCGCGAGCTGCGTAACAAGCCGGCGGGTCTGCGCACCCATATTCTGATTTCGCTGGCGGCAGCGGTGTTCACGTTGATCGCCTTCGAGATCCACCTGCAGTTTGCCAGCGGCGAGGGCACCAAGACGGCCGACCCGGTTCGTATCATCGATGCGGTGACCGCCGGTGTCGCGTTTCTGGCCGCGGGCGCCATCATCCGCGGTCGCGGCGGCGTGCATGGCCTGACCACTGGCGCCAACATGTGGCTGGCCGGTGCACTCGGCGTGGCGTGTGGGGCCGGTTACTACTTCATTGCCTTCATCGGCAGCGCGTTTGCACTGCTCGTCCTGATCGTGTTGGGCAAGCTGGAAGCGTGGCTGCAGACCAAGCCGGACAAGCATGTCTAGTTGAGCCGGGGCCGCTCGTGTAACGTGCGCGCCCGTGAACGACGCCGTCAGCTCCGAGCCGCTTCGATACATCGACTGGTACGAGTCGCCGGTCGGCCCGCTGATTGCTCGTGCTACCGACCAGGCGGTGTGCGGCTTGTCGTTCTGCGATGCCGACCGCTTGCAGCAGCAGTTGCAGGCACTGCGGCAGCAGCACGCGGCGACGCTGCAGCCGGGCAGCAATCGACTGCTGAACGATCTGAGGGTGCAGCTGGCGGAATATTTCGCGAATCGGCGACGGGTTTTCACGGTGCCGTTGCGCGCTGCCGGCACGCCGTTTCAGGAGCGCGTGTGGGCGGCGCTTTGCGACATTCCCTACGGCGAAACCTGGTCCTATTTGCAGCTGGCCGTGCGTATCGGCGACGCGCTGGCGACGCGGGCGGTCGGATACGCGAATGGCGCCAATCCCATCGCCATCGTCATTCCCTGCCATCGGGTCATCAATGCCGATGGCGGCGAGGGCGGCTACGGCGGCGGGCTGTGGCGCAAGCGCGTCCTGCTGGACCTGGAACGCGGCCAGGGCTCACTGCCGTTGTAGCCTTGTGAGCGCCGGTTCAGCCGCCATATAGGGCCCAGGGATGAACATTTGGTAACACGTCGCGTCGGAACTCGAACCGGGACGATTCGACTAATCAAGTAAGATGATGCGTACGAGGTACTCCATCATGTCCTGCAAACCGTTTTTTACAAGGGTGGCGGCCGCCTTGGCGCTGACCGCGGCCCTGTTCGCCGCCGGCTGTGCCACCACCAGCGGCCCCAAGACCCGCATCGACTATGACAAGGCGGCGGACTTTTCCGTCTATCGCACTTACGGATTTCCCAAGGAAACCGGCACCGACCGGGGCGGCTATTCGACGCTGGTCACCAGCTACCTGAAGAGCGCGATGTCCTCGCAGATGGAAGCCCGCGGTTACAAGTACAGCGAGGATCATCCGGACCTGCTGGTGAATTTCTTCATGAACACGCGCGAGCGCACCGAGCTGCGCCCGGGGCCGACCGCGTCGCTGGGCTATGGCTATTACGGCTATCGTTACGGCCTGTATAGCGCCTGGCCGCTGTATGACGAAGATCGCACGGTCACCTACAAGATCGGCACGCTGAACATCGACATCGTCGATGCCGAGAAGAAGCAGCTGGTGTGGGAAGGCGTGGCCGAAGGTCGCGTGAGCGAGGATGAGCTGCAGAATCCCAAGGCGGCCATCAATGGCGTGGTGACCGAGCTGATGCGCCAGTATCCGGGCCGCCCGAACATGTAACTCCTGAGCGGGACGCCCGCCATGCCGGGAGCGCAGGGATGCGCAGGCCCCGCCCGCTCAGCGAATCGGCAGCCCGCTCAGCATCGCATCCATCTGCTCGGCGTTCAGCTCGATCTCCACTTCGATCGTGTCGTCGTCGAGCGCCGGATCGGGCAGCGGATCGGCGGGGGACAGCACCGCGCCGTCGTTGTTGGCGGCCGGCAAGGGCTTGAGCAGCGGGTCGAACTCGCAGATGTCGTCGACTTCGATTTCGCTGGGGGCGATGGTCGAGGGATCGGTCAGCTCCTGGGCCGTGAGATCGATGGAGATCTCCGCGATGGGGTTCATGTGTTCGGCCCTCGTTCGACTTCGACCCGGGGATGCTGCCAGAGCCGCGTGGCTGAACCTGCAACGCAGTTCACACACGCGAGTCGCAAGCGCTCTGAAATCTCGCAACTTACCGTAATCCAGCCCGACCGCGGGGCCTGCCAACCCAGCTCCCGCTCGCGGCGTGTGACCGGAATGGAACCATGATGTAAAGTCGCTCATTTGAGCGCGATGACACCGATCCCCATGCCCGACCCGCACGCGATCGCTGTCATGCTGCTGACGCTGGTTGCGCTCTATCTCTTCTCGCGCAACTCCATCCCCATCGAGACCTCCAGCCTGCTGGTGGTCGCCATCCTGGCCATCGGCTTCAGTCTGTTTCCGTACCAGGGCCCGCAGGGCGAGCTCGATCCCATCCGCTTCTTCGCGGGCTTCGGCAACGAGGCATTGATTTCGATCTGCGCGCTGGTGATGGCCAGCCAGGGGCTGGTCGCGACCGGTGCACTCGCGCCGATCGGGCGCATCGTGCATCGGGTCTGGCAGTTCAGTCCGCTGCTGGCGATGGGCGTCGTGATCATCGTGACGGCGTTCGTCAGCGCGTTCATGAACAACACGCCTCAGGTGGTGTTGATGATCCCCATCCTCACGGCGGTGGCCATGCGCTCGAGCATGTCGCCCTCGAAGCTGCTCATGCCCATGACCTTCGCATCGCAGATCGGCGGCATGGGAACGCCGATCGGCACCTCCCTGAACCTGCTGGTGATCGGCAGTGCGGCGAGCCTCGGGATCGAACGGTTCCATATGTTCGACTTCATCGCGCCGGCGTCGCTGGCGGCGATTCCGGGGCTGCTGTTCCTGTGGCTCGTTGCGCCGAGACTGCTGCCCGACAAGCAACCATCGCTGGCCGATACGTCGCCCCGCATCTTCGATGCGCAGCTGCATATCACGGAATCGAGCCCGGTGGTCGGCAAGACACTCGCCGACGCCAAGAAGCTCACGCAGGGAGAGATGTCGGTGGTCTCGGTGCGGCGCTCTGCGGAGCTGGTGATATCGCCGCTGCCGGACGTGGTGTTGCGGGCCGGCGATGAACTGGCGGTGCGCGATACGTCGGAACATCTGATGGAGTATTCGCGCGTTCTGGGAGCGACGCTGTTTTCCGGCAACGTGCGCGTCGATCCGGAACATCCGCTCACAGCGCCGGACCAGCAGACCGCCGAGCTGGTGCTGACGCCGGCTTCGCCGCTGCGGGATCGCACGCTGGAGCAGGCCAATTTCGATTGGCATTACCAGCTGATTCCTCTGGCGGTGCATCGGCCCGGCGAAGAGCAGCCGCTGAGCCAATCGACGCCGCTGCGGGACTTGCGCCTGGGTGTCGGCGACGTGCTGCTGGTGCAGGGGCCGGCGGAGCAGATCGAAGCGCTCAAGCGGCGCAGTGAAATGCTGGTGCTCGACGCGACCAGCAATGTGCCGCTGACCGCCAAGGCGCCGCTGGCGCTGGCCATCATGGCCGGCATCATCGCGATCGCATCGTTGCGGATCGCGCCGGTCGCGATTGCCGCGATTTGCGGCGTGTTGCTGATGGTCACGACCGGCTGTTTGAAATGGCGTCACGCCACGCGCGCGCTGGACTCCTCGATGATCCTGCTGACGGTGGCGAGCCTGGCCTTGAGTCTCGCGTTGGTGACAACGGGCGGCGCTGCGTTCATCGCGCAAGTGGGCGCCTTGCTGGCGAAGTCGTTGCCGCCGCTGGCGGTGTTGAGCGCGACGATGCTGTTCATGGCGATGATGAGCAGCGTGATCTCCAACAGTGCCGCCGCCGTCATCGGCACTCCCATCGCGATCGAGCTGGCCAGGCAGCTGGGCCTCGCGCCCGAGCCATTCGTGCTGGCGGTCCTGTTCGGCGTGAACATGGGCTACGCGACGCCCATGGCGGACAACTGCAATCTGCTGGTCTACAGCGCCGGCGGTTATTCGTTCGGCGATTTCCTGCGTGTCGGTCTGCCGCTGACCCTGATCATGTGGCTGGCGCTGACCTGGGTGCTGCCGCAGTTCTATCCCCTGGGCTGAAGCGCCGATGACTTGCGGGAACAGGCAAGAATCCGCCAGCTTCGCCTAACTCTGAGCTAAGTCTGCCGGGGCAAGATACTGTCCATGCGCCTTCTTGGACGGGTGTTGCTATTGGGAGTGGTCGCTATGAGCGCAGCCTGCGGTCATCAGCCGGTGCATCGATCGGCTCAGTTTCGCGATGGTCAGTTCCACAACGCCGCGGCATCGAAGCGGCCGGGTGGCTGGCAGGTGCTGAAACTGTGGTGGCAGTTCATGTTCAAGGATGCGAGCAGCACCGTGCCGCCTCGCGCCTTGCCCGTCGCGCCGTTGACGGGAGAGCAGTTGCGCCAGGCTGCCGAAGGCTCGATCTGGCGGCTCGGCCATTCGACCGTGCTGATGAAGTTCAACGGCAACTTCTGGATCACCGATCCGGTGTTTGCCGAGCGCGCCTCGCCGGTGCAATGGGCCGGCCCGAAACGTTTCACGCCGACGCCGATCCCGCTCGAAGAACTGCCGCCGCTCGCCGCGGTGGTGCTGTCGCACGATCATTTCGATCATCTGGATCGCGATACGGTCGTGCAGCTCGCGGCCCGGACGAAGATGTTTCTGGCCCCGCTGGGTGTGGGCGATCATCTGATTCGCTGGGGCATCCCGGCCCACAAGGTCCAGCAGCTCGACTGGTGGCAGACCGTCGAGGTGGAGGGCATTCAATTCACCGCGACGCCGGCCCAGCATTTCTCGGGCCGCAGCTTCTTTACGCAGAACCCGACCTTATGGGCGTCGTGGTCGATCTACACCGGCACGCATCGCATTTTCTTCAGCGGCGACACCGGTTATTTCGACGGCTTCGCCGAGATCGGACGCCGCCACGGGCCGTTCGATCTGACGTTGCTGGAAGCGGGCGCGTACGACGAGCGATGGGAAGGCGTGCACATGCTTCCCGAACAAGTCATGCAGGCGCACCGTGATCTGCGCGGCGACTGGCTGCTGCCGATTCATAACGCCACCTTCGACCTGGCCTTTCATTCGTGGGACGAGCCCATGGAACAGATGCTGGCACTGTCGGCGCAGCAGGGCGTTCGTCTCACGATGCCGCGCATCGGCGAGGCCGTGCGCCTGGATCATTATCAGGCCGCGCAGGCGTGGTGGCGTTTCAAACAACCCCGTCCGGCCAACGTCGCCGTCAGCGCTACATCGCACGCCATGTGATCTCACGCGCCCAAAAGCGGCGGGCACAGTCAGGGTTTGCGGCTACACTGCGCGCTTCCTGATTGTCGTCGGATGCGTGGCTTCATGGGCGCGGCGAAGGATTCACTCTCGATCGAGGAAGCGCGACGGCTGGCGTTGGAGGCACAGCAATTCCTTTCGGCGGGAGCGCCACCGAGGAGCGGCAAGGCGCTGGCAGGCATCGTGCGACGGTTGGGCGTCGTACAGATGGACTCCGTCAACGTCCTGGTTCGTTCTCACTACCTGCCCGTCTTCTCGCGTCGTGGCTCATACGATAGCGCGCTGCTCGAACGCGCGGCCTACGACGAGCGCTTGCTGTTCGAATATTGGGGCCACGAAGCTTCGCTGCTGCCCGTCGAAGCATATCCATTGTTCCGCTGGCGCATGGACGATGCGCGCCAGGGCGTCGGCACCTGGGGGCGACTCAAGCGCTATGCAACCAGTCATCGCGAGCTGGTGAATGCGGCTCTGGAGCAGATCCGCCAGCGCGGCCCGCTGGGTGCGAGTGAATTGAGGGATGCGGGCAAATCCAAAGGCAGCTGGTGGGGCTGGAGTCAGGGCAAGGAAATCCTGGAATGGCTGTTCTGGATCGGGGAGCTGACTACCGCGCGTCGGCGGAATTTCGAGCGGCTCTATGACGTGCCCGAGCGCGTGTTGCCTGAATCGGTGCGAAACGCGCCTGTGCCGGCGCGAGAGCACGCACAACGCGAGCTGATGATGATTGGTGCCCGAGCCATGGGGGTCGCCACAGCGCGCGATCTGCGCGATTACTTTCGGCTTCCAGCGAAAGAGGCGGCAACGCGAGTGAGCGAGCTGGTGGAAGCGGGGAGGCTGGTGCCCGTCAGCGTGGAAGGCTGGAAGCAGCAGGGCTATTTGCATCACGAAGCAAAGATCCCTCGCGCCTCCAAGGTGGCCGGCGTGGCGGCGCTGTTATCGCCGTTCGATTCGTTGATCTGGGAACGTCAGCGCACCGAGCGCCTGTTCGACTTTCATTTTCGACTGGAGATCTACACGCCCATGCACAAGCGGGTGCACGGGTATTACGTGCTGCCACTGCTGTTGGGCGATCGGATCGTTGCGCGGGTCGACCTGAAAGCGGAGCGTCGGAGCGGCGTGCTGCAAGTGAAGGGAGGAAGTGTCGAGCCCGGTAGGGCGCCGGAGCGCATCGTCGAGCCGCTGGCGAAACAGTTGAGCAGTCTGGCCGCGTGGCTGGGGCTCGAGGATTACACCATCGTGAGCCGCAAAGGTGAGCTCATGCGCGCGCTCAGGAAACTGAAGCCGCGCTGAATGGATGGATGTGCCGGTTCAGCCTGCGCCGCGCACGGACCAACCGAACACGCACATCGCGATGAACAGCGCCAGATAGAACAACAGGCTCATTTGTCGCTCCGAACGAAACTCCTCACTGTCGAAAAAACGCCAGGATGGGGAGGTCGGTTCCCGTTGTAGAACATGCGTACCGCGGCGCTGTTTTCAAGGCTGCCAGAAAGACAAAGCCCCCTGGCGGGGGCTTTGTGATCGCCTCGAATCGCTCGAGCCTCAATCATCCATCAGGAAGCTGCGCAGCTGCTCGCTGCGGCTCGGATGACGCAGCTTGCGCAGCGCCTTCGCTTCGATCTGACGGATGCGCTCACGCGTCACGTCGAACTGCTTGCCCACTTCTTCCAGCGTGTGGTCGGTGTTCATGTCGATACCGAAGCGCATCCGCAGGACCTTCGCTTCGCGCGGCGTCAGGCCGGCGAGCACGGAGTGCGTGGTCTCGCGCAGCGATTCCATCGTGGCCGAGTCGATCGGCGAGTCCACCGAAGTGTCCTCGATGAAGTCGCCCAAGTGCGAATCCTCGTCGTCGCCGATCGGGGTTTCCATGGAGATCGGCTCCTTGGCGATCTTGAGCACGCGGCGGACCTTGTCCTCCGGCATTTCCATGCGCACGGCCAGCTCTTCGGGCGTCGGCTCGCGACCCATCTCCTGCAGCATCTGCCGCGAAATGCGGTTCAGCTTGTTGATGGTTTCGATCATGTGCACCGGGATGCGGATGGTGCGCGCCTGGTCGGCGATCGAACGGGTGATCGCCTGGCGAATCCACCACGTCGCATAGGTCGAGAACTTGTAGCCGCGGCGGTATTCGAACTTGTCGACCGCCTTCATCAGGCCGATGTTGCCTTCCTGGATCAGGTCCAGGAACTGCAAGCCGCGGTTGGTGTACTTCTTCGCGATCGAGATCACCAGACGCAGGTTGGCTTCCACCATTTCCTTCTTGGCGCGGCGGGCCTTGGCTTCGCCCACGGCCACTTCGCGGTTGATCTCCTTGATCTCCGCGATCGTCAGGTGCACGCGCTCCTCGAGCGCCATCAGCTTCTTCTGCTGCTTCTCGATTTCCTCACGCAGCCGCGCGAGCGCCGCCGAATGCTTGCGCTTGGCACGGATGTGCTTGTCGAGCCACTTGGTGTTGGTCTCGTTCTTCGGGAAGGTCGAGATGAAGTCCTTGCGCGGCATGCCGGCATCGCGCACGCACAGGATCATGATCTGCTTCTCGAGGTTGCGGATCTCGGCGACGTTGTCGCGCAGCTGCACGATCAGCGCGTCGAACATCTTCGGCGCCAGCTTCAGCTCCATGAACTCGCTGGCCACCTTCTTGCGCAGCTTGACCGACTTCGGGTCCTTGCCGGTCTTGTCTTCGGCCATGGCCTTCAGGACCTGGCTGTGCAGCTTGCTGATGGACAGGAAGCGGCGCGCGGCCTCTTCCGGATCCGGGCCGGTCTCGAGCGTCTCTTCGTCCTCGCCGCCGCCCTCGGCTTCCTCGTCCTCGCTCTCATCGTCCTGAGGCGCGGCGGCAGCCGCCAGCTTCGGATTGACCGGCGCGGCGATCTCGTCCGGCGCATTCGGGTCGATGAAGCCGGTGATGATGTCGACCAGGCGGCCCTGTCCGGCCTTCACCTGCTCGTACTGATTGAGCATGTAGTTGTAGGTGAGGGGATAGCTGGAGAGCGCGGTGCGGACCGCGTCCAGGCCTTCCTCGATGCGCTTGGCGATACGGATTTCGCCTTCGCGGGTCAGCAGCTCGACGGTGCCCATCTCGCGCATGTACATGCGCACCGGGTCGGTCGTGCGGCCGAATTCGGCGTCGACCGTGGCGAGGGCGGCGGCCGCTTCTTCAGCCGCTTCTTCGTCGGCGACCACCGGCTCGGTCAACAACAGGGCTTCGGATTCCGGTGCCTTTTCGTACACCGGAATGCCCATGTCGTTAATCATGTTCACGATATCTTCGATCTGCTCCGGATCGACGATTTCGCTGGGCAGGTGGTCATTGACCTCGACATAGGTCAGGTAGCCCTGCTCCTTGCCACGGGCAATCAGCAGCTTCAATTGCGATTGACGCTCATCGGCGATCTGCGCCGGTTCCTTCTTTGCTGCCAAGGTTTTGCTCAAGTGGTGGCCCTCACGTGCTGTCGGGGTGGGCGGGCTAAAAAAGACCGCGCAGTGTACTTTGATCGTTTTCCGGGCGCTAGGTTCGCGTTCACGCACCAGGATCGACCGGGACTTTTCGGCCCAGCAGCCCCTGCAATTCAGCCTTTTCCGCCTCCGTCAGACCGACCTTGTTCAACAGAAGGTCGGTCCGGAGCCGGGCTGCCTCATCGCCAAGCTGCTGGACCGCACCGGCCAGCTCCATGGCGGCGCCGGCGGCATTGACCAGACATTCCTGAGCGGCCAATTTCGCCAGGTGCTCAACATCGGGGCGGTCCCGCCAGCGTTCAAGCAGCGCACCAGTGTTAGCGCACGGGCGCCGGGCGAGTTCCTCGATCAGCTCGATCAGCAGCGGGATTCCCGGCCGTTCGAGCGTCGCCAGCGCCGGATTTAGCACGACTTTGTCGGCAATTTCCGGGTAGTGCACCAGCAGATGAATCGCCTGCCGCACCAGATTGCGCCGGCCGGTCTGAACCTGGGGCCTCACCAGCCGGCGCGTCGGCTCGGGCGCCGGCGGCGCTTGTGCGCCCTCACCCAACATAGACGACAAACGCTCGCGTTTCAGGCCGACGGTCTTGGCTACTTCATCGGCCAGCAATTCACGGAAAATGCCGGCGGGGATGCGCTCAAGCAATGGTCGTGCCATTTCGCCCAGCCGCGCCCGTCCATCGATGCTGCGGATATCGACCTGCGCGCTCAGGTGATTGATGAAGTATTCAGACAACGGCATCGCCTGTTGGATACGTGACTCGAACGCTGCCCGACCTTCCTCGCCAACCAGCGTGTCCGGATCGTGCCCTTCGGGCAGGAACAGGAACCGGATCTGGCGCCCCTCGCGCACCTGGCTCAGCGAGTTCTCCAGCGCCTTCCACGCAGCCGCCCGGCCGGCGCGGTCGCCGTCGAAACAGAACGTCACTTCGTTACAGATGCGGAACACGCGTGCCAGATGCTCCGGCGTGGTTGCCGTCCCCAGTGTCGCCACTGCATAAGTGATGCCGGCCTGATGGAGCCGCACCACGTCCATGTAACCTTCAACGATCAGCAGCCGGGTCAGGGTCCGGCTGGCCTGGCGAGCTTCATATAAGCCATAAAGCTCCCGGCCTTTGTGAAACAGTTCCGTTTCCGGCGAGTTCATGTACTTCGGCTCGCCCTTGTCGAGCACCCGCCCGCCGAAACCTATGGTGCGCCCGCGCGCATCACGGATCGGGAACATCACCCGATCGCGAAACCGGTCGTAATGACCAGACCGGTTATCCCGCTCGATGATCAGCCCGACCTGCAGCAGTCGCGCACGCTCGGCGTCGCTGCCGCCCAATAACCTGAGTACCGAATCCCAGGCATCCGGGGCGTAACCCAGTGCGAAAATATTCGCGGTTTCGCCCGTGATGCCGCGCGACTTGAAGTAGTCCTTGCCGCGGGCGCTGTTCATCAGTTCGCTGCGATAAAAACTCGCGGCTTTTTCCAGGGTTGCGAACAGAGCATCCGAGGGCGGCGGCCGTTGGCCCGGAGTTTGCTCGCGCGGCACCTCGACGCCGACCCGATCCGCCAGCTCCTCGACCGCGTCGATGAAGCCGAGATTGTCGTGCTTCATCAGGAAGCCGAGCGCGTTGCCGTGCTCGCCGCAACCGAAGCAGTGATAGAAGTTCTTGTCCGGCACCACCGTGAACGACGGCGTTTTCTCGCCGTGGAACGGACAACAGGCCTTGTACTCCTTGCCGTGCTTCTTGAGCGGCACGCGGCTGCCGATCAGCTCGACCAGGTCGACCCGGGAGATGAGCTCCTCGATGAAATGTTTGGGGATGAGGCCGGACACGGATGCAAGAGTATGCGCGGCAACCGGGCCGGCATAGACCCCGACCGGATCAGCCGCCGAGCTTGGCCTTCAGTTTGGCGCTGGCGCTCGCCATGTCGGTGCGGCCCTGCGCCTTCTGCTTCAGCAGCGCCATGGCCTTGCCCATTTCCTTGATGGAAGTGGCGCCGGATTCCGCAATCGCGGCGGCGATCAGGGCATCGACCTCGGCCTCGCTGAGCGCTTCGGGCATATAGGTCTGCAGCAGGTCGATTTCCTTCTGCTCCTTGGCGACCAGGTCGTCGCGCCCGCCGCTTTGGAACTGGGCGATGGATTCCTTGCGCATCTTGATCATCTTCTCGACCACCGCCAGCACCTGGGCGTCGTCGAGCTGGATGCGCTCGTCCACTTCGCGCTGCTTGATCGCCGAAGTGATCATGCGAATGGTGCCCAGGCGCTCGCTGTCCTTGGCCTTCATCGCGGCCTTCATGTCTTCGGTGATGCGGTCCTTGAGTGATGACATGGGGGCTGTATTCGGCGGGAAAGGGTCGGAATCGACGGGGACGGAGCGAGGGGCTCCGTCCCGGCAGAAGATCTATCAGTACGCGCGGGCGCGGGCGGGGCCGCGGCTGCTGCCGTCGCGGGTGACGCGCTTCATGTGGCGCTTCACGGCGGCGGCCTTCTTGCGTTTACGTTCCTGAGTCGGCTTCTCGTAGAATTCCCGGCGGCGCAGCTCCGTCAGGACCCCGGCCTTTTCGCAGGCGCGCTTGAAGCGCCGCAAGGCGGCATCGAAGTACTCGTTTTCTCGGACGCGAACGCTCGGCATTACTACCTCGGAATGTGTGACACGGCCGGCCCCGTTTCGGTCGATTCGAGCCGACGAACGAGCGCCGAAGACTGGCGTCGGGTCGAGGACGAAACGGGACGGGGACGGTTGAGAGCGGGGCAGTCTAATGGCGTGCGCGAGGAAAAGCAAAAAATCGCTGCTTTTCCGGTCGAAAGCGGCGGCAGCCTGTGGCTCGACGGCCCTTTACGAGGCCCTTGGCTGCCATTGGGGTTAAGCTTCGCGCCCCAAAAATTGGCTTTTGGGCCCTTTCCTACACAACAGTCCTGCCGCTCCAGTGAAAGTTCTCGGCATCGAAACCTCCTGCGACGAGACCGGCGCCGCCGTGTACGACGGCGAGCGCGGCCTGCTGTCCCATGCCTTGTACAGCCAGGTGCAACTGCACGCGGTGTACGGCGGCGTCGTCCCCGAGCTGGCCTCGCGGGACCATGTGAAGAAGCTGCTGCCGTTGGTGCAGCAGGCACTCGCGGATGCAAAAATCGAAGCCGATCAGCTGGATGGCGTTGCTTACACGGCCGGGCCCGGCCTGGTCGGCGCATTGCTGGTCGGGGCGTCGGTGGCCCGCAGCCTGGCGTTCGCCTGGGGCAAGCCGGCGGTCGGGGTTCATCATCTGGAAGGGCACTTGCTCGCGCCAATGCTCGAAACCGCCGCACCTGAGTTTCCGTTCCTGGCGCTGCTGGTGTCCGGCGGCCATACCCTGCTGGCTGAAGTGCGCGGGCTGGGGGATTACCAGATCATCGGCTCGTCCCTCGACGACGCCGCGGGCGAGGCCTTCGACAAGACCGCGAAGATGCTGGGCTTGCCCTATCCAGGCGGTCCGGCGCTGGCCAGGCTGGCGGACACCGGCAAGCCGGGCGGCTTCGATTTTCCGCGCCCCATGCTCGACCGCCCGGGCCTGGATTTCAGCTTCAGCGGTCTGAAGACGGCGGTGGTGGTCGCGATTCGAGGCCGTGAGCTCGATGACCAGATGCGCGCCGACGTCGCTCATGAGTTTCAGCAGGCCGTCGTCGAGACCCTCGTCGCCAAATGCGCGCGTGCTGCGAAACAGACAGGATTGAGGACGTTGGTCGTCGCCGGCGGCGTGGGCGCAAATCGGCGCTTGCGTGCCGAGTTGCAGGCGTTGGGTCAGAAGCGCGGCTTGCGAGTGCTGTATCCGCGGCCGGAGTTTTGCACCGACAATGCGGCGATGATCGCGTACGCTGGCTACCGTCGCCTCGCGGCCGGCGAGCACGACGATTTGAAGATCCGCGCGACCGCGCGCTGGCCGCTGAATACGCTGCAAGCGCCCGCTGCCGTTTGAGCCATCCCTAGAGTTGCATTGAGTTGCATTCCGAATCCATGGATAAGATTTTTCTCTCCCAGCTCAGTGTCGAATGCATCGTCGGCATTTGGGACTGGGAACGGCGGGTCAAGCAGACCGTCATCATCGACGTCGAAATGGCCGCTGACATTCGCAAGGCCGCGGCCACCGACCACATCGATGACACGATCGACTACAAGCGGGTCGCCAAGCGTTTGCTCGCGTTCGTCGGCGACTCTCAGTATCAGCTGGTCGAGACGCTGACCGAGGCGATCGCGAGAGTGATCGTTACGGAGTTCGGGGTGTCGTGGGTGAAGGTGCGGCTCAACAAGCGTGGCGCTATTCGAGGGGCCCGTGACGTGGGCATCGAGATCGAGCGGCGCTCCGAGGATTACCCCGGCCTGACGGTAACGCAGCAGACACAGCCATGACTGCCGTTTACGTCGCGGCTGGCAGCAACGTTGAGCCCGAACGCTATCTGTCCGTGGCGTTGCGCGCGTTGGCGGCGGCGTACGGTCCGCTCACATTGTCGCCGGCGTATCGAAACAAAGCGGTGGGGTTCGAGGGCGCGGACTTCATCAACCTGGTCGTCGGCTTCAGCACTGAAGATTCCGTAGCCGAAGTGCGCCAGCAATTGCAGAAGATCGAAGCCGCCTGCGATCGTCCGCCGGACGCGCCGAAGTGGGCGCCGCGCACCATGGATCTCGACATTCTTTTGTTCGGCGACCTGGTGAGCAACGAGCCCGGCCTGGTGATTCCGCGGCCCGATCTGGTGAAGCGCCCCTACATGCTCAAGCCGATGGCCGACATCGCGCCCGACGTGCGTCATCCGACGCTCGACAAAACCATGCGCGAGCTATGGGAGGGTTTTGCGGGCGGCGAGCATGAGATGGTCGAAGTGCTGCTCGGCGGCGCGCCTACCAGCCCACACTCCGACCGCCATCGATCGCCAGAATCTGGCCGGTGACGAACGACGCATCTTTCGCGAAGAACAGCGCCGCGCGCACGATGTCGGGCGGCGAGCCACTGCGCTTGAGCAAAGTCTTGTCGATGATTTCCTGCTTCACGGCCTCGTCCATGCCGCCTTCGGGCCACAGAATGGGCCCCGGTGCGATGCCATTGACCCGGACCTCCGGCCCCAGTTCGCGGGCCAGCGATCGAGTCAGCATCACCAGTCCCGCTTTGGCGCTGGAATAGACCGGATGCTGCGGCAACGGGCGCTGGGCATGGATGTCGATCATGTTGATGACCAGGCCACGCGCGTCCTTGAGCGCGGGCGCGGCCGCTTGCGACAGGAACAGCGGCGCACGCAGATTGGTGCCCATCAGGTCGTCCCATTGCCTGGCGGTGACAGTGCCGAGCGGAGTGGGATAAAAGGTCGACGCGTTGTTGATCAGTACGTCGAGCCGACCGAAGGCACGGACGGTGCGTTCCACCAGCGCCGGCAGCGCTTCGGTATCGAGCAGATCGGCGGCGGCGCAGATGGCCGAGTCGGCGCGAGCGGCATTGAGCTCGTCACGCAGCTGTTCCGCTTCGGCCGCCGAACGGTGAAAATGAATGCAGACGTTGGCGCCCTCGGCATGAAAGCCTCGGGCCAGTGCTGCACCGATGCGGCGGGCCGCGCCGGTGATCAGCACCGAACGTCGGGCGAGTGCGTTGGAAGTGTCCATGCAGATATGGTGAACGAAAGGATGATTGCTGCAAGTCCGGCTGACTCGTCGGGGCGGGTTGCTTGAACGTATCTTTGCCATTGCCGGCGCTGTCGCCGGAAGAAGCGGCGCACAGCGAACAACTGGTCCAGCGCATTCGCGCTGCTGTCGAGGCCGCCGGCGGCTGGATCAGCTTCGAGCGCTTCATGGAAATGGCGCTGTACGAGCCGGGCCTCGGTTACTACAGCGCCGGCTCGACCAAGCTGGGCAGCGAAGGCGACTTCGTTACCGCGCCGGAAATTTCTCCATTGTTCAGCCGCTGTCTCGCCAACCAATGCATCCAGGTCCTCGACGCGGTCAGCGGCGGTCACATTCTGGAACTGGGGGCGGGCTCCGGCGTGATGGCTGCCGATGTGTTGAGCGAGCTCGACCGACAGCAGAAAACACCGGCGCGATATCTGATTCTCGAAGTCAGCGCCGATCTGCGCGAACGTCAGCGCGCGTTGCTGCAGCGTCGGCTGCCACACCTGATGGATCGCATCGAATGGCTGGATCGGCTGCCCGATGATTTCCGCGGCGTCCTGCTCGCAAACGAAGTGCTCGACGCGCTGCCGATCCAGCGGTTTCGGATCCGCGGCCTGCAAGTAAATCAGTTGGGAGTCACCTGGCAGCTCGGCCGGCTCGACTGGTCCGAGGTGCACGCGGACGCGGCGCTGGAAACGACGGTGCGCGAGATCGAATTCAATCTCGGCGAACCCTTCGCCGATGGCTACACATCGGAGATCAACCTTCGGTTGCAGCCGTGGATCGCGGGCATCGCCGCGGCAATGAAAGAAGGCGCGGCGTTTTTCATCGACTACGGATTGCCGCGGGCGCAGTACTACGCCGCAAGCCGCAGCGCCGGCACGATGCTTTGTCACTTCAGGCATCGCTTCCATGACGATCCGCTGATCAATGTCGGTGTGCAGGATATCGGTGCGTGGGTCGATTTCACCGCGGTCGCCGAAGCCGCGGTTGCGGCGGGCATGACCGTCGGGGGGTATACGACTCAGGCGCACTTTCTCATCGGCACCGGCATCGAGCAGTTCCTCGCGCCGAAGGACGATGACGAGCTGGCGTCGCGATTGCAGATGGCGCGTCAGGCCATGCTATTGACGCTGCCCGGCGAGATGGGCGAGCGGTTCAAAGTCATCGGGCTCACCAAAGGGTTGGACCTGCCGCTGCGCGGCTTCAGCGTTCGGGATCTGGCGGCGTCGCTTTGATGTTTTCGCGATCGGCCGCGTACTGAGCCTTGAGCTCTTTCAACGCGCGCACGCGCTTGTCGTGCAGCCGTTTGGCGATCTCGAAGCCCTGCAGTCCGCTTCGTTCTTCCGCGCTCAATGTCACGCCGACAGCCACCTCGCGCGCGCGGCGCAGATATTCGGGCTGCGGGTAATCGCGCTGCTCGAGTCCCTTGCGACCGCGAGCATCCGCTTCGCACGCGAGCAGAAATTGATCGAAGCGTGCCGGCCGTCGGAACGCGTCGAGACCTTCCAGCAGCTCCAGCAGGGTCTTCGGGCGCAGCTCCATGATCTTGTGCATGTGCAGGTGATAGCGAGACACCAGCACGCCCAGCTCGCGATAGGCATTGGGGATGCGCAGCCTGTCGCACAGCCCCTGGACGATGCCGACGCCTCGTTCCTCGTGCGCGATGTGTCTCGGCAGCTCGTGGGTCGGCGTAGTCGCTTTGCCCAGATCGTGCGTCAGCGCGGCGAATCGCACTACCGGGTCGGCGCTCAGCCGGGTGGCTTGATCGAGCACCATCATGGTGTGGACGCCCGTGTCGATCTCCGGGTGCCATTGTTCGGGCTGCGGGACGCCAAAGAGCGCCTGGATTTCCGGGAAGATCACTTGCAGCGCGTTGCCTTCGCGTAACACTTCGAAGAACTGCCGCGGCGCGGGCATTTCGAGCGCGCGCTGAGTTTCCTGCCAGACCCGCTCAGGGACCAGCGCATCGAGCTCGCCGCGGGCGACGATCTCTCTGACCAGTGCCATCGTTTCAGGCGCCACTCGAAAGCCCAGCGGTGCAAACCGGGCAGCGAAGCGCGCGAGCCGCAGCACACGCACTGGATCTTCGATGAACGCTGGCGACACGTGGCGCAGCCAGCGCTCTTGCAGATCGCGTTGACCCTGGAACGGATCGATGAGCTCGCCGGTCGCCTCGTCGCGTGCGATGGCGTTGATGGTCAGGTCCCGGCGCTCCAGATCCTGCTCCAGTGTCACGTCGGGCGAGAACATGGTGTCGAAGCCGCGATAGCCCGGCCCCGTTTTGCGTTCGGTGCGTGCCAGTGCGTATTCATCGCCACTCTTCGGGTGCAGGAACACCGGGAAGTCCTTGCCCACGGGTTTGAAACCCTGCGCGAGCAATTCCTCCGGGCGGGCACCCACCACGACCCAGTCGCGTTCGCCCGCGCCCAGGCCCAGCAGCTCATCACGCACCGCGCCGCCGACTAGATAAATTTTCATGCTGTCCAGGGACACTTCGATGCCGGCATTTTGTCTCAGTTGACCGGGTGGGACAAAATGGTCCGATCGTGAGCTGATTTCCTGTAGCGATGCCCGGAACGGACCACACTTCGAGCTTCATCTGGCGCCTCTGCAGGGTCGCGCTCATGCTGGCGGCATCGCTGTCGGCGGGCGGCTGCTATCTGCTGCAGGCGGCCGGCGGTCAGATGGAGCTCACCTCCAAGCGCCAGCCCATCGCCAAGCTGCTGAGCGACGAGCGTACGCCCGAGCAGCTGCGCGCGCGGCTCGAATATGTGGCGGCCGCGCGGACCTTTGCTTCACAAGAGCTTGGGCTGCCGGACAACGACAGCTATCGCAGCTATGCGGACCTCGGACGACCCTACGTCGTCTGGAATGTGTTCGCGACCGACGAGTTCTCGGTGCAGCCCAAGCGCTGGTGTTTTCCAATCGCCGGTTGCGTCGTGTATCGCGGTTATTTCAACGAAGACAGCGCGAAGACTTATGCGCGCCGCTTGCGCTTGCGAGGCAGCGACACGGCGGTCGGCGGTGTCGCCGCTTACTCGACGCTCGGTCACTTCAAGGATCCAGTGCTGAACACGATGCTCGGCTGGAGCGACGTGCAGCTCGCGTCGACGCTGTTCCATGAGCTGGCGCATCAGGTCGTCTACGTGCCGGGCGATTCGGAGTTCAACGAAGCTTTCGCGACGGTGGTCGAGGAGGCCGGTCTGCAGCGCTGGCTCGCATCGCGCGGCCGACTGCAGGATCTGGATGCGTGGAACGAACAGCGCCAGCGCAACGCTCAGTTCGTCGGCCTTCTGTTACAGACTCGTGAACGCCTAGACGCGTTATATCAGTCCGATCTGCCCGACGCGGAGAAGCGCGAGCGCAAGCAATATGAATTCGGCGTGCTGAAGCTCCAGTACTCGCAGCTCAAAGCGGACCAATGGCAGGGGTATCGCGGCTACGACGCCTGGTTCAGCCGTACGCTGAACAATGCTCATCTGGTATCGGCTGCAACGTATTACGGTTGCGTTCCCGGGTTGCGTCGGCTGCTGCAGTCGGTGGACGGCGATCTGCCGGCGTTCTACGAAAAGGCGCGGGAACTGGCGAAGATAACCAGGGAGGCGCGCGCAGCGGCGGTGTGTTCGAACCCCGTCGAATGAGGCTGCTGGAATGATGCTGGCGATTGGCGACGTCGGCCGATGTTGAAAGGCTGGTCCGAAATCTGCATCTATATTTAAAACGGCGAAAGTCGCGTATCTTCGCGCCGTTTACGGCGAGGGGACGAGCATGCGGGTATGGGTGCGGGCGATGGTGGCCCTGATTTGCACCGGCTTGGTGAGCGGCGCGGTCGCGCAGGCAAATATTTCAAAGTCCGGGCCGTCGCCTTATCCGACGGCTGCCAAGGACTGGCCGGGCGAAGGAGTGATCCGCGTCTTCGGCTGGATGAAGCAGAATCGCGACAGCTTCTGGAAGCAACGCGAGCGTAAGCAGGGCGCCTGGGTCCTGGCGGGCGACTCGCTGCTGGGCAATTGGAAGACGTCCGAGCGCGACCTTGCACCAACACCGACCGCGAACCGGGCCATCGGCGGCGACGTGAGCCGCGGACTGTTGTTTCGTTTTCAGGAAGACGTGCTGGACCTGAACCCGGGCGGCATCGTCGTGCTCATCGGCGGCAACGACCTGAGCGCGTTGCAGAAGACCGATCAGACCGCGCGCAACATCGAGCGCATGCTGCAGGCCATCCGGGCACACAAGGCCGATCTGCCGGTCATTCTGTGCACGCTGCCGCCCAGGAACAGTGACAAGGCGCCGATCAAGCCCTCGGAGCTCACGAACCTGAATGCCAGCATTCGCGCACTGGCGAAGCAATATGACAACGTGGAGTTGCTGGATCTGTATCCATTGTTCGCAACTCCCGACGGGCAGCCGCAGCTGAACCTGCTGGCGGCGGATCGTTTGCATATCGGGCCGGCCGGCTACGAAGTGCTGGGCCGCGCGCTCAAGCAGAAGATCGAAGCGATGAAGGTGGCCGTCAATGGATAGTTCTCCACCGGTTCAGGCCGACGCCGCGAAGCAACGGGATTCCCGAGGCACGAGTGCCTCGGCAACGGCGTTCCTGGACCTGCTGCGCTTCACCGCGGCCAACCTGGTGTTGCTGTCGCATATCTTCGTGGTCTTCTTCGACAACAAGATGACCTATAAGGGCCGCGGCGTGGCGGTCATCATCCTGTTCGTGCTGTCGGGGTTCCTGATCACGCGCTCATTGATGTATCGCGCGAAGAAGCCCGGCGAGCACATGCCGGCGTTCCTGGCGGACCGCGTCGCGCGCATCATGACTCCATTCGTTCCGGTGCTGCTGATGATCGCGCTGCTGAATGCGACCGTCATTCACACCAACTGGAGCCTGGCGGGTCTGAGCACCGGCGTGGCTGCGCTGATCGGCAACTTGTTTCTGCTGTTCGACTATCCCGTGTTTCAGTTGCTGGACATCGCGCACGTCGATGTGTGGTGGCGCATCCGTCCCTACAACACCGCGGAGCCGTTCTGGACCGTCGCGATCGAGTTCTGGATCTACATCGCGATGAGCTTGCTGTTCTTCTGCGCGATCAAGCGTGAGCGGATCCGCACCGGCTGGATCGTGTTGCTGGCGATGATCAGTGTGCCGGTCATCCTCTGGAATGCGGCCGATGGTGCGGGCAAGGCGCTGACGCTCACCTGGCTGGTCGGCGGCATGGCGGGCTTTCTCGTCGTGTTCATGGGCACGGACAGCGCGGCAGCCCGCTCCAAGTTGCTCGCCTGGATCATCGTTGCCTGCGGTGCCGCGTCGCTCGGGGCGCGCATCGTGAAGCTGGGATTCGATCCCTACGATCTGCAGACGAATTTCCTGATGACGGTGATCTTCTTCGGGATCTTCCTTCGACTGAATCAGGCAACGACCGCCTGGAAGATTCCCGCGGCACTGGCGAAGTTTGGCGCTTCGTACAGTTACAGCTTGTACCTGGTGCACAACACCGTGCTCGTGATCGTGTTCGAAAACACGCACAGCTGGCCCAAGCCATACGCGATTGCTTTCGGCGTCGTGCTGGCGCACCTGGTGGCGCTGCTGGTCTATCACTCGTTCGAAAAGCATCACCGCGCGGTCGGCACTTATCTGCGGCCCATCTTTGCTCGCGCGTTGCTGCGATCGAGTGCTCAGGCGCCTCAGCCGCAAACGGTGCCGCCGACCGCGCCTGTATCCGCGGGCGCGCTCGCCATGGCGCCGGTGGCCGTCGAAGCGAAGCCAGAGTTATCCAGCGTGGATACCTCGGCGAGCCGCGCCTGATCGTTGCGGCTCATCGGAGCCGCAACGCATTGCTGATGACAGACACTGACGAAAGGCTCATCGCCAGGGCGGCGAGCATGGGATTCATCAGCCAGCCGATGAACGGATACAGCACGCCGGCGGCAATGGGAATGCCGAGCGAGTTGTAGCCGAAGGCGAAGAACAGGTTCTGGCGGATGTTTCTTACGGTCGCGCGGCTCAGGTGACGGGCGCGCACGATTCCCGTCAGGTCGCCTTTCACCAGGGTGACTTGGGCGCTTTCCATCGCGATGTCGGTGCCGGTGCCCATCGCGATCCCGACATCCGCCTTCGCCAGCGCGGGCGCGTCGTTGATGCCATCGCCGGCCATGGCGACGCGCCTGCCTTGGGATTGCAGCTTCGCGATGGCGTGCGCCTTGTCCTGAGGTTGCACTTCGGCGATCACTTCGTCGATGGCCAGATGTCTGGCGACCGCGCGGGCGGTGGTCTCGTTGTCGCCTGTGAGCATGACGAGCCGCAGACCATCTTGCTTCAATGCCTGCAACGCGCCTGCGGTGGTTTCTTTGATGGCGTCGCCAACCGCAATCGCTCCGGCGAGCTGGCCGTCGACGCTGAGGAAAACGACCGTCTTCCCCTCGCTGCGCAATTCCGCGATCTGCTGGGCGAGAGCGTCTGTCGATGCGCCCACGGTGCTCATGAGCGCTTTGTTTCCCAATGCAAGCGTATGACCGTCGGCTTCACCGCGAACACCTTGCCCCGTGACTGACTGAAATCCAGTTACGGTTGCAAGTTGGACCTTGCGGTGTTCCGCGCCCAGCACGATCGCGCGAGCCAACGGATGTTCGCTCGGTCGATCGAGTCCCGCGGCCCAGCCGAGTACCTGCGTTTCCGAATGGCCGTTCAATCCGATCACTCTGTCGAGCGTCGGGCGGCCGACGGTGATCGTGCCGGTCTTGTCCAGCACGAGCGTATCGACGTTGCGCAGGTTCTCGATGGCCTGCGCGTCTCGAAACAACACGCCTTGCTGTGCACCGCGACCGCTCGCGACCATGATGGAGATCGGCGTTGCGAGCCCCAGCGCGCACGGACAGGCGATGATCAAGACGGCGACTGCGTTCACCAGCGCATATGCGAGCTTCGGCTCGGGGCCGACCAACCACCACACGACGAACGTGACGATCGCGATCACGATCACGGCCGGCACGAACCACGCCGCCACTTGATCGGCCAGCCGTTGCAGCGGCGCGCGCGAGCGCTGGGCTTGCGCCACCATGGTCACGATCTGAGACAGCAGGCTTTCGGCGCCGACGCGTTGGGCTTCGACGATCAAGCTACCGGTTTGGTTGATGGTCGCCCCGGTGACCGGATCGCCCGCGGATTTGTCTACGGGCATGGGCTCACCGGTCAGCATGGATTCGTCGACACTGGAGTTGCCTTCGACGACCACGCCGTCCACGGGGATCTTCTCACCGGGGCGGACGCGGAGTTTGTCACCGGCATGAACATGACCGAGCGGCACGTCGTGCTCCGTCCCGTCCGCCTCGATGCGGCGTGCGGTTTTCGGTGCGAGACCGAGGAGCTGGCGGATCGCCGCGCTCGTGCGTCCGCGTGCGCGCAGTTCGAGCCATTCGCCCAGGAGTACCAGCGTCACGATCGAGCTGGCGACTTCGAAGTACACGCCGATCATGCCGTGGTCGTCGCGGAACTCGGCAGGGAAGATATGAGGCAAGAACGTCGCCACCAGGCTGTAACCAAACGCGATGCAGACGCCGAGGCCGATCAGCGTGTACATGTTCGGAGCGCGATGGATGACGCCCATCCAGCCGCGTTTGTAATAGTCGGCCGCTGCCCAGAGGACGACGGGCACGCTGAGGAGCAGTTCGATCGTGCGCAGCAGGCGAGCAGTCGAATGTGAGATCGCCAGATCGAGCATGTGAGGTGCCATCGCGAGGATGACGACCGGAACGCTCAACGCGAGTGAGATCCAGAATTTGCGCCGGACGCTGCGCAGCTCGGTGTCGTCGACCTCTTCGCTCGGCAGCTCGGGTTCGAGCGCCATGCCGCACTTCGGACAGCTGCCCGGCCCCACCTGCCGGATCTCGGGGTGCATGGGGCAGGTGTAAATCGTGCCGGCTGGCATTGGGGCATCGTTCGCCGGACGCGAGCGATGGTGCTCGTGATGTCCGTGATGCTCGTGCGAGCAGCCTGAGTGCGCCGGTGCGGATTTATGTGTATCGCTGTGCGAACACGAATCAGGGGCCGCAGGTTTTCGTGCGCTCGACGCAGTCGAGCAGCACGAACCGACCGCGGCGCGCGGCATGTCGCTCTTGTGTGTTGAAGCGGGTTCGTGAACGTGCTTGCTGGCGGTCGAGCAGCACGACTTCTTCGTAGAGGTCTGGCTCTGATGCTCGGGATGATGATGTTGATGCTTCGGCATGATTCACTCCGCTGGCGGCAGGCCGGCGAGATCTGCAAGGATCGGGCAGTCCGGTCGCGCATCGCCGTGGCAATGCTCGGCCAGGTCGGCCAGCGTTGCGCGCATGGATTGCAGCTCGGCAATCTTGTGATCGAGGTCCGCGATGTGTTTGATCGCAAGCCGTTTCACTTGCTCGCTGGCGCGTCGTTGATTGCGCCACAAACCGAGTAACGTCCCGATTTCTTCCATCGAGAATCCAAGACGCCGCGCGCGGCGGATGAAGCGCAGCGCATGAATGTCAGCGGCCGAGTACACGCGATAGTCGCCTGCGGTACGAACCGCCTTGGGAATGAGCCCCAACGCTTCGTAGTGCCGAATCATCTTCGGGGTGATTCCCGACAGCTCGGCCGCCTTGCCGATACTGTAGTAACCCTGTTCCCTGGCTTCGGACAGCTCCGCTCGCGTTTTCACTGCAGACATGGCGGTACTCGCATTTCACCGGCCTGCATGATGGACCTTGCCACGGTGGCAAGGTCAAGACGGCCGCCAAAGTGCCAGTTTCGCCCTCACGCGCAATAAAAAAGCCCCGCTCCCATCGGGAGCGGGGCTCATTCAAAGCGTCCGATTCTTGTTTATTGAATCGTGAAGACCAGCGTCGAGTTGCCGCGACGAATGGTCAGCGCAAACGCTGTCGCGCCATTCACCGCCTGGCGCAGCTGTTCGACGGAAGTGACGCGCACGCGGCCGATCGCAAGGATCACGTCGTTAGCACGCAGGCCTGCCTGCTGGGCCGGGCTGCCATCGACGACGTTCTCCACGAGCACGCCAGTATTGTTCGCAGCATTGGTCAGCGCGGCACCTTCGAGCGCCGGATGAATCTGCGCGGCGCCTTCGGCGTCGGCACCATCGCGTTCGCCGATGACGGCGCTCACGCGACGCGGCTTGCCTTCGCGAATCAAGCCAAGCTCGACCTTCTCGCCGATGCGCAGCAGGCCAATGGTGTTGCGCAGTTCGCTGGCGTTCGCGACGTTGCGACCGTTGATCGACGTGATCACGTCGCCCGCCTTGATGCCCGCCTTGTCGGCCGGCGAGCCTTCGATGACCTGCGACACCAGCGCGCCACGAGCATTCTCGAGGCCCAGGTTTTCAGCAATCCCGGGCGTAAAGTTGTTCGAGAGCTGCACGCCGAGCATGCCGCGCTTCACTTCGCCGTATTGAACCAGCTGGGACATCACGGCCTTCACCATGTTGGAAGGAATGGCGAAGCCGATGCCGATGTTGCCGCCGCTGCCGGAGAAGATGGCGGTGTTCACGCCGACCAGCTGCCCTTTGAGGTCCACCAGCGCGCCGCCGGAATTGCCGGGATTGATGGGCGCATCGGTCTGGATGAAATCCTGATACGACTCGGGATTGTTGTCCGAGCGGCCGAGCGCGCTGATGATGCCCGAGGTGACCGTGTGGCTGAGCGCGAAGGGATTGCCGATCGCGAGCACGAAATCGCCGACTTCGGCCTTGGAGGAATCCGCGAGCGGCATCTCGACCAGGTTCTTGGCCGGCACCTTCAGTACCGCCACGTCCGAGGCCTTGTCGCGACCGACGATCTCGGCCTTCACCTGCCGGTCATCGAGCAGGGTCACGGTGATCTCGTCGGCATTCTCGATCACGTGCGCGTTGGTGATGATGTAACCGTTCTTGGCATCGACGATGACACCCGAGCCGGCGCTCTGGAATTGGCGCTCGCGCGGCCCCACATCTGGAGCATCGAAGAAGCGGCGGAAGAACGGATCTTCCAGCAACGGATTGCGCGGCCGCTGTTCCCGAACGGTGCCGCGGGTAGCGATGTTCACCACCGCGGGGGAAGCCTTCTTGACGATGGGCGCCAGGGACGGCATCGGCGTATCCCCGACTTTCTCCGGCAGCGGTGCGGCGCCAGCCACGTTGTAGAGCAGAGCCGTCGCGGCCAACAGCGCGTAAACCTGTCTCATGAAGCGATCCTACTGTGGGCATGAAGCGGCCCGCGGCCGCCGACTTGCCAAGACAATGTTGATGGTTGTGGGTTCGATGTCGGGGGACGATTCTATGGGCAATCCGCACGGATTGGCATTTCGACCCCCGCCTGTCGGCGCATGAACGCGCAGCTCGATGCAGCGTTGCAGCAGTTTCCGGCCTGTGTACAGCCCGGTGAGCACCCTGTGGATAACTTGTGCGCTTACCGTTGATTGCAGGTGGACACAAGATGTTGTGGTTTGCCGCATTTGCGGAGATACTGGCGTCCTCTTTTCGGCAGCGCCGAAATCCTCCCGCAAAAGCCAGCAAGTCCCTGATCTATAAGGGCTTTCCGAGCCTATTTTTCGAAGGAGGGTTTCTTGACGGCTTCAGACGGCAGGTCTAGGCTTGTGTCTCTGACACAATATGTAGTGTCTCGCTACGGAAAGAAAAACACGACCGGCGAGATCATTGCGCAGGTCAGATGGACCGCCAGGCAAGGCTTTGAAGGGGCCTTTCCTGGAGGGAGTTTTGGGACGTCAGTTGGGGACGATTGGCGCCCACTCGCAATCCGGAGTTCTTTGCCGGCATGAAGACCGCAATCAAACTTGAACCCATGGATGTCAACAGCATTCCGTTCCAGGAAGCCTCGCTGGATATCTGGGACAAAAAATACCGCCTCACCGCGAAAGACGGCACACCCGTCGATCGCTCGATGGACGACACCTATAAACGGGTCGCCCGTGCGCTCGCCGACGTCGAAAAGGAAGACGTGCGCGATCATTGGTACGAGCAGTTCCTATGGGCCCTGCGCAAGGGCGCGATTCCGGCTGGCCGTGTCACTTCGAACGCCGGCGCGTTGGAGCACAAGCCGGCCACGTCCACCATCAACTGCACCGTGTCCGGCACCATTCTGGACTCGATGGATGACATTCTCGCGAAGGTCCACGAAGCGGGCCTGACGCTGAAGGCCGGCTGCGGCATCGGCTACGAATTCTCGACCATGCGCCCCAAGGGTGCGTATGTCTCCGGCGCCGGCGCGTACACGTCGGGGCCGCTGTCCTTCATGGATATCTACGACAAGATGTGCTTCACCGTTTCCTCGGCCGGCGGTCGCCGCGGCGCGCAGATGGGCACATTCGATATCGGCCATCCCGACGCAATGGATTTCATCCGCGCCAAGCGCGAAGCCGGACGGCTGCGTCAGTTCAACCTGTCGCTGCTGATCACCGACGATTTCGTCGAGGCGGTGAAGAAAGATCAGGATTGGGCGCTCGCGTTCCCGGTGAGCCAGCGCGAGCTGACGGGCGACGAGGATCTGCAGGATCGCACCAAGTACCTGTGGCGCGAGTGGCCGACCAAGGAAGGCTACGTGGTGAACGACACCGGCCTGGTCTGCTGCAAGATCTATAAGACGCTGCCCGCCAAGCGCATGTGGGACGTCATCATGTCGTCGACCTATGACTTCGCCGAGCCCGGCTTCGTGCTGATCGACAAGGTCAACGAGATGAACAACAACTGGTGGTGCGAAAACATTCGCGCCACCAACCCCTGCGGTGAGCAGCCGCTGCCGCCGTACGGCTCGTGCCTGCTCGGCTCCATCAATCTGACGCGCTTCGTGCTCGATCCGTTCACCGAAGACGCGCGCTTCGATTGGGAAGAGTTCCGCAAGTGCGTGAAGGTGTTCACGCGCATGCTGGACAACGTCGTGGAGATCAACGGCCTGCCGCTCGGCCAGCAGCGCGACGAGATCATGCGCAAGCGCCGCCATGGCATGGGCTTCCTGGGCCTGGGCTCGGCGATCACCATGCAATGCATGAAGTACGGCTCGAAGAAGTCGGTCGCCTTCACCCAGAACGTGTCGCGCGAAATGGCGCTCGCGGGCTGGGAGGCGGGCCTGGAGCTGGCGCGCGAGAAAGGCCCGGCGCCGATCATGATCGAAGAGTTCGAAGTGACGGCCGAGATGCTGCGCAAGCGGCCGGAGATGGTGAAGGACGGCTGGCGCGTGGGTCAGAAGATCCATGGCCGTACCTTGCATGCCAAGTACAGCCGCTACATGCAGCGCGTCGCCGAAGCCGCGCCGGAGCTGGTCGACGAGCTCGCCGAAGTGGGCGCGCGTTTCACGCATCACAGCTCGATCGCGCCGACCGGCACGATTTCGCTGTCGCTGGCGAACAATGCGTCCAATGGCATTGAACCCTCCTTCGCTCATCACTATTTCCGGAATGTCATCCGCGAAGGCAAGAAGACGAAAGAGAAGATCGACGTGTTCTCCTTCGAGCTGCTGGCCTATCGCGAGCTGATCAATCCGCGCGCGATGCCGAACTCGACCAATCCGGCCGAGAAGCTGCCCGACTACTTCACCACGGCGGACAACATCACGCCGAAGGAACACGTCGACATCCAGGCGGCCTCGCAGCTGTGGATCGACTCCTCGATCTCCAAGACGGCCAACGTGCCGACGGATTATCCGTACGAGGATTTCAAGGACATCTATCTGTATGCCTACGAGCAGGGCCTGAAGGGCTGCACCACGTTCCGGTTCAATCCGGAAGCGTTCCAGGGCGTGCTGGTCAAGGAAGAGGACCTGAAGAACACCACTTACGTGTTCACGCTCGAAGACGGTACCGAAGTGAAGGTGCGCGGCGATGAAGAGATCGAATACGACGGCGAGAAGCACACCGCCGCGAATCTCTTCGACGCTCTCAAGGAAGGCTACTACGGCAAGTTTTGACAGGTGGCGGGCGGCGCCCGGTTTTCATCGGGCCGCCGCCCCACTTGCAGCAGGTTGAAACCCATGAGCTCCAAGATCGACAAGAAAATCATCAAGTACCGGGTCGAGAAGCCCGAGGACAAGGCCGCGGTCGAGAAAGCCGCGGCCGAAGCCGCGCAGGCCAAGGAACGCGAAAAGGAATCGAACGTCGTCTGGATGCACGAGAAAGTCGAGCGTCCCGACGTGCTGATCGGCTCGACCTACAAGATCAAGACGCCGGTGTCGGATCACGCCATGTACGTGACCATCAACGACATCATCCTGAACGAAGGCACCCGCCACGAGCAGCGCCGGCCGTTCGAGATCTTCATCAACTCCAAGAACCTGGATCATTTCCAGTGGATCGTGGCGCTGACGCGCATTCTCTCGGCCGTGTTCCGCAAGGGCGGCGACGTGACCTTCCTGGTCGATGAGATGAAAGCCGTATTCGATCCGCGCGGCGGCTACTGGCAGAGCGGTGGCAAGTTCATGCCGTCCATCATCGCCGAGCTCGGCTACGTGGTCGAAAAGCACCTGCAGACCATCGGCCTGCTGAAGAAGCCGGAGATGGAAGAGGAGCGCAAGAAGCTCATCGAGGAAAAAAAGGCTGAGTACGAGGCGCGCAACAAACAGGTCGACGCCTTCGCGAAGAGCCACTTCCCCGAGGGCGCGCAGCTGTGCTCCAAGTGCAGCACCACCGCCGTGGTGCTGATGGACGGCTGCATGACTTGCTTGAACTGCGGCGATTCGAAGTGCGGATGAGCATTCGTCGCTCGAGCTGATTTGTCTGACGGCCTTGGGGACTGACCCGCGCCGACCACCTGCGCCCCGCTTCGAGCGGGGCGTTTTCTTTTCCGCTCCCGCTCGCGTACTTTCACGCTCATGCCGCTGAAGTTAC